>DATFNV010000129.1:0-4773 GCA_035266225.1 Gemmataceae bacterium | reverse complement strand
TATAGCCCGTTACAGATGACCTTGCACTCGTGGTATCAATAAACAACCTGCAATCCAGCCGGAAGCTGCCAGGTCACTGGTGCAAGGTCATCTGTAACGGGCTATAGGAGCCTGTCCGAGAAATGACTTTTCGCTCTACCTCGACCACACCAGTTGACCTATAAGCTCACAACAAACATGAGGATGAGCTTTGAAGGCCGTCGTTCACGATACGCCCGCGCGGCCTGGCGCCGGAGAGAATGCATGACCCGACTCCCCAAGGGATGGCAGTCGGCACTGGCCGGGTTACTCATCCTGGCAGCCGCCGTGGCCGCCTGGGTAGGGGGCTGGCCGGGTTTCCGGCCACGATCGCGCCCGACCACCAAGGATCAGTCGCCCGATGCGACGGCGGTGGCTCCGGTTCTCCTGCCCGCGCCGGTCACCGTGGCCCCCGGCGTCTTCCTCCTGGGCAGGACGTCGCCCGCCGCGGCCTACGCGGTGGAAACTTCGGACGGTTTGGTGCTCATCGATAGCGGCCTCGAGCCCGACGCCGCCGCCGTGCGCGAGCAACTGGCGACACTTAGGCTCGACGTCCGTCGGCTCCGGGCCGTCCTGCTGACCCACGTCCACGCCGACCACAGCCTTGGGGCCCGATGCCTGCGCGCGCTGACTGGCGCCAGGATCTACGCTGGCCGCGGTGACTGCCCCCCGCTCCGCGACGGCGGGCCGCGCGAGGCGTTCCTCAGCACCTACGACTTGCCGGCCGTCACTCCCCACGCAACTCCGGTGGACGTGGAGCTGGACGGGGACGAGACGCTCGAATTCGGCGAGGCGCACTTCGCGGTGATCGCCACGCCCGGACACACCCCGGGCAGCGTTTGCTACCTGCTGGAGCGGCCGGGACTGCGGGCGCTGTTCACGGGGGACGTCGTCTTCTCCCTGAGTCCCGCCAAAGGCGGCAACCTGGGCACCTACACCGCTTACCTGCCGCCCCTGTACCGGGGCAGCGCCCGCGACTTCCTCGCGTCGCTCCGGCGGCTGCGGGCCCTGCCCACTCCCGACCTGGTCCTCCCCGGCCACCCGCGCCAGGACGCCGTCGCCCAGAGTCCCCGTCTAACCGCGAAGGACTGGCATGCCCAGCTCGACCGGGGCATTGCCGAGTTGGAGACGTTGCTGACCCGGTACGATACCGACGGCGCCAACTTCCTCGACGGCAACCCGAAGGAGTTGTTGCCGGGGCTGCGCTACCTCGGCGACTGGGGCGGGTCGCCCGTCTACTGCCTGACCACCCCGAAGGGCCTGTTCCTCTTCGACGCGCCCGGCGGTGACGGGCTGGTCGATTTCCTCGCAAAGCACTTCAAGGAGTTGGGGTGGGAGGGTCGAAAGCCGACGGCGGTGCTGCTGACCTCGGCCGGCGAGGGGGCGACGGCGGGGCTGGCGGCGCTGGTGCGGAGCAGCGGCTGCCAGGTGGTGGCCCCGAGGGCCGGCCTCGACGCGATCCGCCGTCTGTGCCCTCCCGGGACCCGGGTGCTCAGCGACGGGGACCTCGCGACGAGCGGTTGGTTCGACGTGCGCCCGATCCCCCTGGAAGGCCGCGGCCTCGCCCCGATGGCCTACGAGGTCCGCTGGGCGGGCAAGACCGTCCTCGTCTCCGGCCGTATCCCGGTGAAGCTGAGCCTGCCGGAGGCGGAGCGGCTCGTCGGCGAGGTCAATGGGCCGCACGGCAGTCCCGAGGGCTACCGGAAGTCGCTGGACCGCCTGGCGGAAGTCCACCCGGCCTTGTGGCTGCCCGCCGTGCCCGTCCACGGGCAGAATGCAAACCTGTATGATGACGACTGGGCCAAGGTCCTGGGACAGAACCGGCAGCCGTTCCCGTGATACGCAGGCCCGGTGACGCTAAAGGAGAGGGACGATGGGCGCCTGGTCGGCCTCGCGGCGTTTCGCGTTTGGTGCCGGCGCGGCCGGGGTGGCCGTCGCCGGCGTCGTCGTCTGGCTGACCCTCCGGGGACGGCTCGAAGAGGCGAAGTCGTCGCCGTTCCGGGAGTGCGCCACCGAAGTCGGCCTCACCTGGCAGATGAAGTTCCTGAACAACGAGCAGGGGGAGAAGTTCAAGATCAACCTGTACGACCACGGCTGCGGCCTGGCGGTCGGCGACTTTGACGGCGACGGCCACGACGACATCTACTTCTGCAACCAGCTCGGCAAGAACGCCCTTTACCGCAACAAGGGCGACGGCACCTTCGTGGACGTGGCCGAGGAGGCCGGCGTGGCGCTGGGCGACCGCATCTGCGTAGCGGCCGCCTTTGTCGATTACGATAACGACGGCAAGCCGGACCTGTTCGTGACGAGCACGCGCGGCGGCAACGTTCTCTTCCACAACAAGGGCGACGGCACTTTCGTGGACGTGACGAAGGAGGTGGGGCTGGAGCACGTCGGCCACTCGCAGACCCCCGTCTTTTTCGACTACGACAACGACGGCTACCTCGACCTGTTCCTGACCAACACAGCCGAATGGACCACCGACACCTACGACAAGACCTCCCGGCACTGGCTGGGCCAGGCGCAGTTCGAGAAGCTCCTGCGGAGCCGCAAGGAGCACAACATCCTCTACCACAACGAGCCGGACGGCAAGGGGGGTAGGCGGTTCGTCAACGTGACGGAAAAGTCCGGGCTCAAGGGGCTTGGCTGGGCCGGGGACGCGGTGGCGTTCGATTTCGACGACGACGGCAAGCCGGACCTGTTCGTCACGAACATGTTTGGCCGCAGCCAGCTCTACAGGAACAACGGCGACGGCACCTTTACAGACGTCACCGGGGACCGACTCGGCCGGACGCCCCACGGGGCGGTCGGCACCAACGTCTTCGACTTCGATAACGACGGCCGCCTGGACCTGTATGTCGTAGACATGCACTCCGACATGTGGATGGGTGCGGACTTCAACCACTCTTCCTTGATGCTGGCCCTGGAGTGGGAGAACAGGAAGTACCCGACCCTGGCCGGCCCCGTCACTTCGCAAGACCCGGCCGCGCTGGAGCGCGACCGGCAGGAGGATGAGAGGAGCGGCATCAGGCACGCCGAGGTCTTCTTCGGCAATGGGTTCTACCGCAACGAGGGGGCCGGCCGATTCACCGAGATCTCCGACCAGGCCGGCCTGGAGACGTTCTGGCCGTGGGGCATCACCCCCGGCGACTACACCAACGGCGGCTATCAGGACGTCTTCATCCCCTCCGGCATGGGCTACCCCTTCTATTACTGGCCCAACTACCTGCTGATGAACCAGGGCGACGGGACGTTCCGCAACCGCGCGAAGGAGATGGGCATCGAGCCGCCGCCGCGGGGCACGCTGTTCCCCGAGCGGATCTCCGGGCGGGCGGCGGCCCGCAGCTCGCGCGCCGCGGCGACCGGCGACTTTCGGGGGGACGGCCGGCTGGACATCGTGGTGAACAACTTCAACGACCAGCCCTACTACTTCAAGAACCAGTCCCCACGCAAGAACTACGTCGCCTTTCGGTTGACCGGCACGAGCTACCAGGCGCCTGGCCCGGGGAAGAAGAGCAGCCGCGACGCCCTCGGGGCCGTGGTGCGGTTGTACCAGGGGGAGAAGGTGATGACCCGGCAGGTACAGGGGGCGGGCGGCTACCTGTCGCAGTCCTCCCGGACGGTCCACTTCGGCCTCGGGGACCGGCCGGACATCGACCGCGTGGTGATCACCTGGCCCACCGGGGCGACTCAGGAACTCAGGGGCTTCATCGCAAACACCACCCATGAAGTCAGCGAGGAGCCCGTCCGTTAAGCGGCGGCTCGCAGAGCCGCGCTCCTCAAGCGCTCGTAGTGACCGCATTCATGCGGTCTGGAGGGTGATCGACCCGATGAATCGGGTCACTACCAGCGCGGCTCTGCGAGCCGCCGCTAAACGGACGGACCCACCCCACCACAAGGTTCTCCTATGTTGCGATACCTCGGCAAGGGGGTCTGGACGTGTCCGCTGGGCGCCCCGGCCGCTGACGGTGAGGATCCGATCACGGGCCGGGTCGTGGCCCTCCTGGTGGTCGCCGGTAAGGTTGCCCGGAGGCGCCCCCGGTCCGCGGTCGCCGTCCTCGCGCTTCTGCTTCTTGCCGCCGGCGCCGGCTTCTACGTCTACGCCCTCCGGCGGGGGGATTCGGCCCGGGTGGCGCTGAAGGCGGGCCGGGTGGAGGAGGCGCGGCGGGACCTGGCGCTCCGCCTCCGGGTCTGGCCGCGCACCGCCGAAGTCCACCTGCTGGCGGCGCGGGCCGCCCGGTTGAGCGGAGACTTCGAGGGCGCGGAGGCCCACTTGCAGGAGTGCTTGAGGCTTCAGAACGGGGCGACGGCCGAGACCCAGCTCGAGTTCCTGCTCATGCGCGTCCAGAGGGGCGAGGTGGACCAGGTGGCGCCGCAGCTGCTGCTCTACGTCGAGAACAAGCACCCGGACACGACCCTGATCCTGGAAACCCTGGCCCGGGCCTACATGCACAACTTCCGCTACGGGCCGGCCCTGGCCACCCTGGACCGCTGGATCAAGGAAGATCCGGACTCGGCCAAGGCCTACTTCTGGCGCGGCTGGGTCGTCGAACGGCTCAACGACCGCACCGGCGCCATGCAGGACTACCAGCGGGCGCTGGAGTTGGACCCCGACCCAGGGTCAACGCATACTTTACCAAGGCGAAATCGGGGGTAAGCATGGCATTTCGGCCAGCGTCGGCACAACAGCTTGTAGGAAAGCAACTT
Organism: Gemmataceae bacterium; assembly: GCA_035266225.1. Lineage (GTDB taxonomy): Bacteria > Planctomycetota > Planctomycetia > Gemmatales > Gemmataceae > DATFNV01. The sequence continues at coordinate 48 of DATFNV010000129.1, read as the reverse complement.
GCGTTCATCCCACAGCTCTCGGTCATTCACGATCCTTGAGACACCCAA
>DATFNV010000128.1:0-76447 GCA_035266225.1 Gemmataceae bacterium | reverse complement strand
CCTCCCGCAGATCCGGACTTGCCCAACTAAGGCATCCGGCTCGTCTCGTCGCGGGCTTGCGTGCGCTCTGCTACCTGCCGGCGTTACGTGTACACCACCCGGGGTTCAGAGTCCCCGACCTGTCGCCCACCGAGGAAGAGAAAAGGGGTCGGGAGCCTACTTCTTCTCGATGATCACCTCGCCGTAGATCGCGGCGCTGGTCGGGTCCTTCTCCATCGTGAACTTGAGGTGGTCAAGGAGCGAGAGCGGCTGGAGGAGTGCTCGCGGCAGGAACGCCGGCATGGCCGGGTTCGGCGCGACGTTCGGATTGCCCAGGAAAAAGCACGAGACCGCGTACTCGGTCTGGTCCATCCCGTCGATGCGAAAGCGCAGGAGGCCGGAGCGAACCTCAAGGCCCGTGGGGTTGTGGCGGACGGGCGAGGTGTTCACCGGCATCGGCAGGCCGAGTTGCCTGGCGTCGAACGCTGGGAAGGTCGTGACGTCGGTCGCGGAATCGACCCGAAAGCGTCGGTTGGTGATATTCCCGGCCCCGTCCTTGAGTGCCAGGATCACCTCGGCCCGCAGCAGCACGTCCCCGGTGTTGTGCAGGATAGTGCGGTTGACTGGGATGGCGAGTCTGCTCATGCCGAGTAGCCCTTGAGCTTGCGATGCTCTTCGGGTGACATCGCCCGCTGGAGCGCCAGCGCCTCGTCAAAGCCGACAGCCAGCACCTCGGGGCCATCCGGCGTCTGCCGGTAGGTGACCTCCTGACAGAGGTCCTCGAAGTACCAGTGCATGGTCCAGTCATTGAGGAGCCCAAGCTGGGCCTTGGCGAACGCTTCCGGCCAGTGCTTCGCACGCTCCATCTCCACCAACTCCCGCACCTCGGGCGGTATCGTGAGCAGGCCGTGGGGCAGCTCCTCGGGGGGCTTACCCTTGAGGTCGAGAGCGGCGTTGTGCAGCGGGAAGGTGAGCATAGTGGTGGTCCTCCTGTCTGAGTATAACCGGCCTACCCCTCGAAATCGATTCCCTTCACGGCGTCGGCCAGGTTGGCGGTGTCGTCGTGCGTGTAGTGCTTTTGGGTCTCCTCGGTCGTGTGTCGCAGCGAATGGCACTGACGTAGTTTCAAGTCCTTTGGCAGTAAGGTGTTACAGAGACAGCTTCCTGAGCTAAGGTGGTAATGACGAACCCTCACCCCAAAAGAGAAAAAAAGAGAAAAGGGGTCGGGAGTCGTTAAGACGATTTGTCTTTTCGACTTCCGATCCTTGGTTTTTTCCGTCCAGGCTACTTCCTGGACCTTGGAACGGAAAGGGCCGGGTCAGCGGCGGGGTTGCCCCGCCGCCGACCCGGCCCTTTATTCTGTTGATGGCCTCCGCAGGGGATTGCTCGGCCTCTCTGCTCTTTATGACGGGTGCCCCGACGTTCGCCCGGAGACAATTCCGTCACTTTTCCCAAACTTGTCGCGGGACAGCTAGATGACCGTTTCAGAAAGTCGCCGCCAGTGGTAGGGCTGTAGGGAACGCCCTCCGTGGCGTTCCGCTCCTGACTTACGGAACGCCACGGAGGGCGTTCCCTACTGGCAGGGGACCTGCGAAATGTTCATCTAGCCCCGGTGCGGGGTAAAGTTCACCCGTGGCCGTATCGCTACAATGCCGTAACTTGGCCACACTCCTCCCTGTCGTCGTCTGGTTCGACGGCCGGTAACAGTGGGCGGGGGGGGGTTGTTGCTGCGGGGGAGGGGTTTACTCAGGCGAGGGGTAATGGCGAGGGGAAAGATGTAAAGCATTTCTTCACAATGATTTATGACGATGGCCTCGAAAAAAGTGCAGTGTGGCGTGAGATGAGAAGAAGAAATGGCCACCCGACCGCGGGTCGTCCGCGCAGGAGAGAGAGCGAGACCGATTGATGCGCGAACTCAGCTTCATGGAGGCGACCCTGGAGGGGCTATCCGAGGAGATGGCCCGCGACCCGACGATCTTCGTCCTCGGCGAGGGGATCGGCCAGCGCGGCGGCAACTTCCGCACCACCGTCGGCCTGTACGAGAAATACGGCCCCGAGCGGCTGTGCGACACGCCGATCTGCGAGCGCGGCTTCGTCGGCCTGGCCTGCGGCGCCGCCATGACCGGCTCGCGGCCGGTGGTCGATTTCATGTTCCTCGACTTCATCCTCGACTCGCTCGGCGAGCTGATCAACCAGGTCGCCAAAATGCAGTACATGTCGAGCGGCCGGCTGAAGATGCCGCTGCTGCTGCGCGGCTGCGTCGGCGTCGGCCATTCGGCGGCGACGCACCACTCGACCAGCGGCTACCCGCTCTTCATGCACTTTCCCGGCTTCCGCGTCGTGGTGCCCGCCAGCCCGGCCGACGCCAAGGGACTGCTGAAGACGGCCCTCCGCTGCGACGACCCGGTGCTGTTCCTGGAGCACAAGTCGCTCCTGAGCCTGAAAGGGCCGGTGCCCGACGGCGAGCACCTCGTCCCCTTCGGGCAGGCGCGCGTCGTGCAACCGGGGAGCGACGTGACGGTGGTGGCCGTGGGCATCATGGTGCCGCGGACGCTAAAGGCGATGGAGGCGCTGCGCGCCGAGGGCATCTCGGTGGAATTGATCGACCCGCGCACGTTGGCCCCGCTCGACATCGACACGGTCCTGACCTCGGTGGCGAAGACGGGGCGCCTGCTGATCGCGGACGAGACGTTTGCCCCGTGCGGCGTCGGGGCGGAGGTCGCGGCGCAGGTGATGGAACGGGGCTTCGACGACCTCGACGCGCCGATCCGCCGGCTGCACGGGGCCCACACGCCCACGCCGTACAGCCCGCCGCTGGAGAAGGCCGTCGTGCCCGACAGCGACGCGGTGGCCCGGGCCATCCGCGAGTTGCGGGCCGAATAGGGCCGCTTGCCACATCCCTCCCTGGAGTACCGGGGAGAGGGGTCGGGGCTGAAGGGCCGTGTGTGTGTGCGCAGGCGCAATGCAATCCATCCCCCTCGCCCCCGACCGCTCCCCAGAGCACCGAGGCGAGCGGTCGGGGCTGAAGGGCCGTGTGTGTGTGCGCAGGCGCAATGCAATCCATCCCCCTCACCCCCGACCCCTCTCCCCGGAGTACCGGGGCGAGGGGAGGTCATAAAGGTTTTCCAATGGCTCACGAGATCACCGTGCCGCGCCTCGGCTGGACGATGGAGGAAGGCACCTTCGGCGGCTGGCTGAAGGCCGACGGCGACAGCGTGCGCGAGGGGGACGAGCTGTTCGTCCTGGAAAGCGACAAGGCGAGCGAGGCCGTGACGGCGCTCGACGCCGGCATCCTGCGCATCCCCGCCGACGGGCCGCGGCAGGGCGACGTCGTCAAGGTCGGGCAGCGCCTCGCCCACCTCGTCGCCCCGGGGGAGGCCGTCCCATCCGCGGCAGTCACCGCACCTTCCGCCGCTGTCGAGCGCGAAACGACAACCACTGTCAGCGATCCTACCGAGAGGAAATTGTCATCCCGGGGTCGGCGGGCGATCAGTCCGCGGGCGCGGCGCGCGGCGCGCGCGCTGGGTATCGATTGGGCGCGCCTGACCGGCAGCGGCCGTACCGGGCGCATCGTCGAGCGCGACGTCCGTGGCGCCGTGGGGCGAACGGCCGCTGCGGAGCGCGTGCTGCCGCTGTCGCCCATCCGCCGCCTGATCGCGGAGCGCATGGCGGCCAGCTCCCACACCACCGCCCCGGTGACGCTGACGACAAAGGCCGACGCGACGCGCCTGCGGGAATTCCGCGAGCGGCGCAAGGCCGAAGGCGGGTCCGTCCCCGGCTACACCGAACTGATCCTGTCGGTGACGGCGAAGGCCCTGGGACGGCACCCGCTGCTCAACGCCCGCTGGCAGGAGGACGCCGTCGTGCTGTGCGGCGGCATCCACGTCGGCGTCGCTGTCGATACCCCGGCCGGACTGGTCGTGCCCGTCATCCGCGACGCGGACCGGTTCGACCTCGATCAGCTCGCGACGCGGATCCAGGATCTCGCCGAGAGGGCCCGCTCGCGCCGGCTGCGGGCCGAGGAGATGGAGGGCGGCACCTTTACCCTCACCAACCTCGGCGCCTACGGCATCGACGCCTTCACGCCGATCATCAACCTGCCCGAGTGCGCCGTCCTGGGCGTCGGCCGGGTCGTTGCCGAGCCGGCGGTCCACGAGGGCAAGATCGTGCCGCGCGACCTGGTGACCCTGAGCCTGACCTTCGACCATCGCGTGGTGGATGGGGCGCCGGCCGCTCGCTTCCTGAACGACGTGCGGTTGCTGATCGAGGCCGCCGACGGACTCGGCCGGCCGCAATAAGAGTCCGTAGCGCCAGCCGCTTGCGGCTTAGCGGCTTCCAGGCTTCCGCTAAGCCGCAAGCGGCTGGCGCTACGGACTCTCAGCCGACGATTGACGGCGGGGGCTGATGGGCTGATCCGCGGTGTGCCTTGACCGGGGCGCCCGAATCGGGTAAAGCCCCCTTCCTGTCGCCCGGGGCGCGCGGGCAACGGAGCCCCAAGCCGGAGAGAGGCATGCAGCCACGTCAGACCGAGGACGGCCCGAACGACCGGCTCACCAGCCTGGTCTTCCCCGCCTACAACCCCGGGGCGCAGGTCGAGCGCACCTGGGCCGACGTCCGCCGCTTCCTCGCCCAGGCCCCGGGCTCGTGGGAAGTCCTCTTCGTCTGCGACGGCTGCACCGACGGCACGGCCCAGCGCCTCGCCGCCCTGTCCCGGGCCGAGGCCGGCCGGGTGCGCGTGCTCAGCTACTCGCCCAACCGCGGCAAGGGCCACGCCGTGCGCCTCGGCTTGCGGGAAGCGCGCGGGACGTACCGCCTGTTCACCGACTTCGACCTCGCCTACGGCTGGGACGACGTGCTGCGCCTGGCGCGGACCCTCTGGGGCGGCGCCGAGGTGGCCGTCGCCTCGCGGGCGCACCCCGAAAGCCGGCTGATCGTGCCGGTCGCCCTGCAGGGCTACGCCTACCGGCGGCACGTCCAGGGTCTGGTCTTCGGCGCCCTCGCCCGGCTGCTGCTGCCGCTGAGGCAGACCGACACCCAGGCCGGGCTGAAGGGGCTGGGTCCGCGGGCGGCCTGGCTGGTGCTGCCGCACCTGCGCTGTGACGGCTTCGGCTTCGACTGCGAACTGCTCACCGCCTGCGCCCGCTACGACTTGGCGGTGGTCGAGGTGCCGGTACACGTGCGCGTCGAGGACCGGGCGAGCACCACGGGGGTGCGAGCCACCGGGCAGATGATCCGCGAGCTTCTGGAAATCCGCCGCGACTGGCGCAGGACGCCGCCCGCGCTGGCGATCCCGGTCGATCCGCGGCGGCGCCAGGCGGCGTGACGGCCGCATGGCAACAAGGAGGTGGCCCGGCGTGGGGAGCCCACGATTCCTGATCGTCATCGCCGACGACTACGGCATCGGCCCCGAGACCTCGCGCGGCATCCTCGAGCTGGCGCAGTGCGGTGCCGTCACCGGTACGGTCCTGCTGGTCAACTCACCCAGCGCCGAGGCCGACGTGGCGGCCTGGCGGCGCGGCGGCTCACGCCTCCAGCTCGGTTGGCACCCCTGCCTGACGCTCGACGCCCCGCTGCTGCCGCCGGGGCGGGTGCCGTCGCTGGTGGGGCCGGACGGCCGCTTCTGGCGGCTGGGTCAATTCCTGCGGCGCTTGCTGCGGCGTCGCGTCCGACCCGAGGAAATCGAGGCCGAATTGCGGGCGCAGCTGGCACGCTTCCACGACCTCGTCGGCGGGCCGCCGGGGCTGGTCAACGCCCACCATCACGTCCAGGTCTTTCCGCCGGTCGGCGCCATCCTGGAGGGCCTTCTGGCGGCGCAGCGCCCCCTGCCGTATCTCCGGCGAATTCGCGAGCCGTGGCGGCTGCTGGCGACGGTCCCCGGCGCCCGCGGCAAGCGCGCGTTCCTGTCGCTGCTGGGGCGCCGGGCGACGCGGCGACAGACCCGCGCCGGCTTTCCCGGGGCCGATTGGCACGCCGGCATCACTAACCCACCCTGCGTCGCCGACCCCGACTTCTTCACGCGCTGGCTGCGCAAGACGCCCGGGCAGTTGGTCGAGCTGTGCTGCCACCCCGGCTACCTCGACACGACCCTCGTCGGCCGCGACTGCAACGCCGACGACGGACAGTTGCTCCGGCGCGTCCGCGAGCGGGAATTGCTGCAACAACAGGGCTTCCTCGAGGCATGCCGGCGGGCCGGCTTCACGCTGGCGGCGCCGGCCGACCTACGCGACCCGCGCCGCGAAGGGGCCGCCCATGCCGCCTGACCGGCCGCGCCGCGATGGGCCCGCGCCGGACCACTGGCGGCGAGCCGCTCTCGCGGTCTGGGTCGTGGCCCTCATCCTGCTCGGCGCCAAGGCGCTACTGCTCCCCCACCGCAACACCGTCTACCCGATCTTCGCCGGCGCCGGCCGCCACTGGCTTGAAGGGGCCGACCTCTACGAAACGCCGGCCGGCCACGACCCGTATCGCTACAGCCCGCTGGTCGCCGCGTTCTTCGTGCCGTTGAGCCAGTTGCCGGACGGCGCCGCCGGCCTGCTCTGGCGGCTGATCGCCGCGGCCGCCTTCCTCGGCGGCATCGCCGGGTGGAGCCGCGCCGTCTTGCCGCCGACGCTGACGCGCGTCCAGCGGGCCCTGCTCTTCCTGCTGCCGGCGCCGCTGGCCCTCGGCAATGTCCACAATGGGCAGGCGAACATCCTCATTATCGGGTTGCTGCTCCTGGCCGTCGCCGCCGTGGCCCGCGCTCGCTTTCCCCTGGCCGGCGCGTGCCTGGCCGTCGCCTGCTTGTTCAAGCTGTATCCCATCGCGGTCGGCCTGCTGCTCGTGGCCCTGTACCCGCGCCGGCTCGCCCCGCGGCTGGCCCTCGCACTGGCGGCCGGCCTTGCCCTGCCGTTCCTCCTGCAGCGGCCGGACTACGTTGCCACCCAGTACGTTAGCTGGGTCAAACACCTGGCGAGCAACGACCGCCAGGTGCTGCCGCGCGCGTACTGGTATCGCGACGCCCGCCTGTTGTGCAGCTTGTGGGTCGGGCCGATGAGCTACGGCGCCTACCAGATGCTACAGGGGATCGGCGCCGGCGTGGTGGCCGGGGCCTGCCTGTGGGCCCGTCGGTCGGGCCTGACGCAAGGGCGGCTGCTAACCCTGCTGCTAGGGCTCGGCTGCTGCTGGATGACGGCCCTGGGGCCGGCGACCGAGTCGTCCACCTACGTGCTGCTCGGGCCGACGGCAGCCTGGCTTCTGCTCTCCGGCGGCGCCGAGCACCATCCCTTCGGCTTGCGGCTCCTCTGGGTGACCGGCTACGGATTGCTCGTCGCGTCGCAGGCGGCCTCGACCCTGCCGGGAGGGTGGGGGCGGGCCGCACAATCGCTCGGGCCACAGCCGCTGGCCGCGCTGCTGTTCCTTGGGGGACTACTGTACCTGGCCGTCTCGTGGCGCCGCTTGCCGCTTGGCGCGAACGCTAAGCCGCAAGCGGCTACGGGTGTTGTGGTCGGTGCGCGTCGGTGAGGCCGTAGAGTCCCAGCTTCTTCCGCACCGTCGCTCGGTTCAGGCCGAGCCACTTCGCCGCCACCCAGCGGTTGCCCTGAACGCGGCGCATCACCTCGTCGATCAGCGCCGGCTCGATGCCGCGCAGCAACTCGGCATACAGGTCCGCCGGCGCCTCCGCCCCGGCCACCCTCATCTGTTCCGCCAGCCAGACCCGGACCGCCGCCGCCAATTGCTCGGCCGGCGTCGCGCCTCCCAGGCTCAGGCCGAAGGTGGGGAAGTGCTCCGGCAGCAGCGGCCCGCCGCGAGCCACGATGGCCGCGTGCTCCAGGGCGTTGCGCAGTTCGCGCACGTTGCCGAGCCAGGGCAGGCTTTGCAGGAAGCGCACCGTCTCGGGCAGCAGCGGCAGCGCCCGCGGCTCGAAGCGCCGCAGGAAGTGCTCGGCCAGGACCGGCACGTCCTCGCCGCGCTCGCGCAGCGGCGGCAGGTGGAGCTGGAAGACGTTGAGGCGGAAGTACAGGTCGTGGCGGAAGTGCCCCTCGGCGACGCGCCGCGCCAGGTCCTGGTGCGTGGCGGCGAGGATGCGGATCTGCAATGACTGCGGCTGGTTGGCGCCGACGGGGAGTACCTCGTTGTGCTCCAGGACGCGCAGCAGTTTGACCTGCACCGGCAGCGGGATGTCGGCCAGCTCGTCGAGGAAGACGGTGCCGCCGTCGGCCAGCGCCAGCAGGCCGGGCCGCGCCTGGGCGGCGCCGGTGAACGCCCCCTTGACGTGGCCGAACAGCTCGCTCTCGACCAGGTTCGGGTTGAGGGCGGCGACGTGGACGGGGAGGAAGGGGCGGTCGCGGCGCGGGCTGTGGCGGTGGATGGCGCGGGCGACCAGCTCCTTGCCGGTGCCGCTCTCGCCGGTGATGAGGACCGAGGCGTCGCGCGGGGCCACCAGGGCGATGCGCTTGAAGACGGTCTGCATCGCGGGGCTCTGGCCGACGATCTCTTCCGGCGGCTCGGGCGCGGCGCCGTTGTCGGCGGGGGCCGCAGGCAGCTGGGCGCGGCGCTGCAAGGCGCGGGCGACGGCGTCGAGCGCCTGACCGAGGTCGAACGGCTTGGCGAGGTAGTCGAAGGCGCCGCCCTCCACCGCCTTGACCGCGGTGCTCAGGTTGCCGAAGGCGGTGACGACGATGACGGGGGCGTCGTTGGTCAGCTCGCGCAGCCGGCCCAGCGCCGACAGGCCGTCCATCCCCGGCAGGCGCACGTCGAGGAGGACGGCGTCGAAGTGCTGCTTTGCCGCCAGGGCGAAGGCGTCCTCGGCCGACGAGGCGACGGCGGCGCGATGGCCCTCCTTGGTCAGGGCGCGCTCGAGGGCCCAGCAGACGGCTTCCTCGTCGTCAACGATCAGGATGTGCTTCAAGGGATGCCCCGTTTGTGCTGGTGTCGCCGGGATGGGCCTGATTCGATGGTAAGCGCCCTTCGGAGGGGTCGCAAGGGGAGGCGCGACCGCTATGCCGCGAGCGGCAGGGCCGGCAACTCGATCCGAAACCGCGTCACGGCGCCGTCGCGCCGCCAGGTGATGTGGCCGCCGTGCGCCTCCGCCACCTGCCGCGCCACCGCCAGCCCCAGGCCGACGCCCTCCGGCTTGCCGGTCACGAACGGCTCGAACAGCTTCGCCGCCACGTCGGCCGGCGGCCCCGGCCCGGAATCGCTCACCTCAATGACGACGACCGATGCCGGCGCTGGCTCACGGCGCAGCAGGACCTCGACCCAGCCGCCGGGCCCCGCCGCCTCGATGGCGTTGCCGATCACGTTCAGCAGCAGTTGCCCGATCTGCCCCGCGTCGCCGAGGACCGTGGCCTCCGCCGTGGGCGGCTGCCAGCGCAGGTCGATGCGGCTGTGCTTGCAGCGCGGCCCAAGCAGGGCCACTGTCTCGCCGACCAGGGAGCGCAGCGCCACCGGCTCCCGGCGCGACGGCCCGCTTCGTCCCAGGTCGAGGAAGCGCTTCAGGTACGCCTCCAGCAGGGTGAGCTGGCGCAGGGCCACGGCGAGCGCTTCGCCGTCGCCGCCGTTACCGCACTCGCGGGCGTGCAGTTGCAGGGCCAGGCGGGCGCCGGTCAGGCCGTTGCGGAGTTGGTGCGCCAGGCCGCCGCCGACCTGGCCGAGCAGCCGCAGCCGTTCGTTCCGCTGCACCGCCTCCTGCAACCGGGCGAGCTGCTCGGCCATCTCGTTGATGGAGCGGCCCAGGTCGCGCAGCTCGTCGTTGCGGCCCGGCAGCCGCATCGGGCTGAAGTCGCCGGCGGCGATCAGCCGCGTGCGCCGCTCCATCTCGCGCACCCGCCGGCCGAAGTGCTCGGCGACTGCGACCGCCAGCACCAGCGACGCCAGGCCGGCGAAGACGCCCAAAAACAGCGACGGCCGCACCGCCTCCCACAGGGCGCTGCGCCACAGCTCCTCGGGGTACAGGATGTACAGTGTGCCGCCCTCGGGGATGTCGGCGCGCGGCAGCAGGCGGACGCCGCTGCACAGGTAAGCGTGCCCCGCGACAGTCACGCGCGGCCCCAGGCGCAGCGTTTCCCAGTCCTCGGCCACCGCCTCAACCGGCAGCAAGTCCGGGTTATCGGTCGGCAGGGTCGTGCTGCGCGAGCCGTCGCCGGCGATGAGGAGGTAGTCGGCCCCGGAGAGGCCCTTCATCTGTTCCAGGACGGTCTTGCTGGTGAGCGGGACGTGCCGCGATTCGCTCAGGGTGTGGGCGACGTGGCGCACCTGCGTCTCGATCTGGCGGCGGGCGAAATCGACCGAGGCCAGCGCCGTCCAGGTGCTGACGCCGACGACGCCCAGCAGCAGCGTCAGCAGCGGCACCAGCAGTTGATAGCGGATCGGCCAGCGCATGACAGGATCCCCTTCCGGCCCGGCCTGTCGTTTTGCGCCCGCGCGAAACGACAAGCCGGGCCACGTTTTTCCCCAAAAAACATGCTACGTTCTCAATGCCCGTCTGACCGATTCGATTCACGTGAGAAGAGGAGCGGAGCGATGCCCAGCGAGCTGGAGCGGAGCGCGCGCGAGTGGTTCGAGGAGGCCGAGCGCGCCTACGTCGAGGGGCACCAGGCGTGCGCCTGCTGCGGCGGCAGTCACCAGGTTTACAAGGGGCGGCGCGGTCAGCGCCTGGAGTACTACTGCCCCGCCTGCGACTTCTACGCCTTCCACGATCAGGGAAGCGGTCAGTTCTACGCCGTCGCCGGCCGCGACGTACCCGAGGTCGCTCATCCCGGGCTGTCGATGTCCCAGACGACGACGCTCTGAACGGCGACTCCCGAGGCGGCGGTCATGCCGTCCTGAGCGAGCGCCAGCGACGTCACCTCGCGCTGGCGCCAGACAAAGGCTCCCCTCTGCCTTCCTCCCCCGTCCCACAACTTCACCGTCCCATCGACTCCCCCGGACGCCCGCGTTGCGCCGTCCGGGGTGACGTTTAGCCGTCGCCCTCGATTTATCGTTTCGCGAAACGATAAATCGAGGGCGACGGCTAAACGGCGCACCTGTTGGTAACATTTCTCCGCCTCGTCCGACTCTATGGGTGAAGGCGCCTTCGCACCGGCTGTGAGGAGAACGGGCGGTGACCGACTGGGAGCGACTGGTGCGTGAGTACGCGCCGACGGTGTTCGGCACGGCCTACTGCATCCTGGGACATACTGCCGATACCGAGGACGTGGTGCAGGACGTGTTCCTCGAGGCGTACCGGCTGCGCGCCGCGGAGGCGGTTCGCTGCTGGCCGGCCCTGCTGCGCCGCCTCGCCGCCTGCCGGGCCCTCGACCGGCTGCGGCAGCGCCGGACGGTGCTGTCGCTCAACGGCCTGCACGTCGCGGCCAACGGCGACGACCCCGAGGCGACGGCCATCGGCAAGGAGCTGGCCGAGCGGCTGCGCCAGGCCGTCGCCGACCTGCCCGAGCGCGAGGCGGAAGTGTTCTGCCTGCGCTATTTTGAAGACCTGCCGAACCAGCGGATCGCGGAAATCCTGAGCATCAACCCCGGGGCTGTCGGCGTGGCGCTGCACAAGGCGCGAGCCAAGCTCGAAGCGCTGCTGACCGAGGCCCCCACGGGAGACTGACCATGCACGCCGACAAGCAAAACCCCGACACCCCGCCCGTGACCGACGAACTGAGCGGAGCGCTGAAGCGCGCCGTGGACGAGATCAAGGGACAGCCACCGCAGCCGGAGGCCGTGACGAAGAGCGTCGAGCGGGCCGCGCGGCTCGGCGAGGAGAAGGTGCGGCGCCAGCGCCGCCATTGGGTCGGCGTCCTCGCGGGCAGTATGGCAGCGCTGTACTTCCTCACCCTGGGTCTCATGACCTTGCGCGACGATGTCAAGGAGAGATCTCACCCCGACGCCCATATTCTGGTCCTCGACGCGGAGGTTTCCGGGATCGGTGTCGTGGATCGGCGGAGCAAGGACGATCTGAGCAACGATCCCGACGTGCCGCTCAGCTACAACCTTGATCGCGTCGCCGACGTGAGCAAACCCGGTTTCTCCGATGGCACGTCGAGTACGATCAGTGGGAGCGTCCCACCCTCATCCCCAGCCGGTGAGGTGTTTATCGGCTTGATGAGAACCAGTGGCAAGGGAGAGATTCGGCTTGATGAACTCAAGCGCATCATCCGCGAGCAGGAAACCGCACGATCGAACACCGAACTAGGTAGACGTGATCGCAACTCCCTGGGCAAATTGGACCCCATCGACCCGCTACAGCTGGCGGGCGTCCCCCGCGACCCGGGCGGTCAACCCGACGAAATCGATAAGCGCCCCAGCAGACCGCAGAACGACAGCTTCGGCGGCGACGGCAAAGGCCCCGGCACCGTCGATGCGAAGAAGTTGAAGGATCTCAGCGAGAACTGGGGCAAGCTGCCCGAGAAGGAGCGCGCCAAGGCGATGGAGGAGTTGACGCGCGACATGCCGCCGCGCTACCGCGAGGTCATCGAGAAGTACTTCAAGAAGCTCGGCGATCAGGGGGCCGGTGGCAAGAAGCCGCCGCAGGTCTGGAAGCCGCAGCCGCGGCCGACCTTCGCCCGGGTCTACGTCGGCGACGGCAACGCCCTGGAATTGGTGTCGCTGCACGTCACCGTCACGGTGGAGGGGCCACGGGCGCGCACCCTGGTCGATCACGTCTTCCACAACCCCCACGGTCGCCAGCTGGAAGGGACATTTGAATACCCCCTTCCGACCGGGGCCAGCCCGTCGTACTTCGCCATGTTCCTCGGCCAAACGCGCGGCACGATGCCGCCGCTGTTCAGCGGGCGCGGCGAAACCCCGCCCCTCCCCCAGGAAGCGCTCGCTCGCCTGACGCCCGATCAGCTCGTCAAGCACGTCAGCACCGGCGACTGGGGCAAATTGCAGGAGGCGCGCGTCGTCTCCAAGGAAAAGGCCCTCGAAACCTACGAAGAGGTAACGCGGCAGCGGATCGACCCGGCGCTGCTGGAGTACGCCGGCGGTAACACCTTCCGCGGCCGCGTCTTCCCCATCCCGCCCAGCGGATACAACCGCGTCCTCATCGCCTACGAGGAGCAACTGCCGTTCGTCGCCGACCAGGTGCGCTATCGCTTCCCTCTGCCCGACTGCAAGCTGTCGGAGATGCAACTCACCCTCAACGCCGGCGCCGCCGAGTGCAAGGACGCGACGTTCCAGGCGAGCGGGGGGCGTCAGCCCCCCGGTGAAGATACCGGGGGGCTGACGCCCCCCGCTCGCCTGGCCTTCACGCACACCTGGCACGACGAGGTCAAGGGCGGCGACGCCGTCTTCACCTTCACGCCGCCCCACCCGGAGGTCCAGGCGATCAGCGGCCGGCAGGGTGAGAGCGGCCCTCTGTACCTGTATGCCCGAATCCGGCCCGACCTGAAAGTCGAGAAGGCCCGGCCCTTCGCCAAGCAGGCCGTCTTCCTGCTCGACACGTCGCTGAGCGAGCACCCCGACCGCTTCGACCTGAACATGAAGTTGCTGCGGGGCATCCTCGAAGCCGACGCGGACATCGAGAAGTTCAACGTGCTCACCTTCAACGTCGGCACCGCCTGGGTCGAGCCGAAGGGGTGGCTCGACAACACTCCGGCCGGGCGCGACACCGTCGCCAAGCGGCTCGACGGCCTGGTGCTCGAAGGGGCCACCGACTTCGGCGCCGCCCTCGATCAGCTGGCATCGGGGGGCTTACGCCCCCCGCTCGCCGACAGTGGCGCGATGGAGGTGTTCGTCCTGTCGGACGGTCAAATCACCTGGGGCGAGTCGGACGCGGCGGCCCTCGTGTCGGGTTTCGAGGGGCGCTGCGCCTACCGGCCGCGCTTCCACTGCTACCGCACCGGCCTCGGCGCCGAGAACCTGGAGCTGTACGCCGCTCTGACGCGCAAGGGCGGCGGCGTCTACAACTGTTTCACGAATGACGCCGTCGCAGCGGCCGCCAAGGCCCACCGCAGCCTGTGCTTGCAGGTGGACAGCGTCAAGGTCGTCGGCGGGTCGGGCGCGAGTGACGTGCTGGTCGCCGGGCGCCAGGCGGCCGTTTACCCCGGCGGCGACCTGATCGTGGCGGCGCGGATGAAGGACACCGGCAAGACGCAGGTCGTCGTCGAGGGGACGTTCAACGGCCAGAAGTTCGCGCAGGAATATCCCCTGGAAGTGCGCTCGGACGGTGAGCTGGCGCCGCGCGGTTGGGGCGAGATCGCGGTGGCGTCGCTCCTGGCACTGAACGACCCGAAGCTGGAGGGGCTGGCGACGGCCTACTGCCAGCAGTTCGGCATCGGCAGCCGGGCGGCGTCGTTCCTGATCCTGGAAAACGACAACGATTACAAGCGCTTCAATCTCGAGCAGGAGCGCGGCAAGACGCTGTCGGGCGACCTGGCGAAGTTCCTCGACGAGGCGTGGACCTCCCTGGGCAAGCCTGCCACCGCGCGCGAGCAGTTCGTGCGCTTCCTGAAGCAGGTGGACGGCCGTACCACGGTCCTCGGCGGCGACAACGGCAAGCACGTCGCGAAGCTGCTGGCGCTGCTGAAGGATGCCGACTTCGACCTGCCGGCCAGTCCCATCGCGGGGGCGCTGCTGCACAAGGACGACGTGCCGCCGGCGTACCTGGCGGCGCGGAACTACGACCCGCGCGACGTGTCGGCCTACCTGACCGAGGCGAAGCGGCGCACGGCGGCCGGCGACGCCGACGGGGCGGTGCGGGTGCTGTCGAGCGTGATCGAGGAGCATCCCGGGCGCGGCGACGCGCTGCGGCTGGTCGGCTATCGCTTGCTCGACCTGAAGCAGCCGGTGCAGGCGGTGCGGCTGTTCCGGCAGGTGCAGCGGCAGCGGCCGTTCGAGCCGCACAGCTACCGCGACCTGGCCCGCAGCCTGGAGGACGCCGCCAAATACGGGCTGGCGGCGGTGCAGTACGAGGTCGTCCTGGCCGGGACGTGGCACAACCGCTTCCGCGACTCGCTCAAGCAGGTGGCCCGCGAGGAGTACGCCGCCATGATGCGCGAGGCGATCCGGCGCAAGGCTGTCGGCCCGGAACTGGCCGACCTGTTCGGCGAGCGCCTGGAGAAGCTGGCCGCCGACACGAAGACGAGCGACCTGCGCGTCACGATCTCCTGGAACACCGACGACACCGACATCGACCTGTGGGTGATCGAGCCGGACGGCGAGAAGTGCTTCTACCAGCACAGGCAGACGAAGAGCGGCGGCGAATTGTCCGAGGACATGACGCAAGGCTATGGCCCGGAGCGCTACCGCGTCGGCACCCTGGCCAAGGGGACGTATCGGGTGATGGTGCATTACTTCCGGGTCAACCCGAACCTGCTGGCGGGCGAGACGCACGTCAACGTGGTGGTGACGCGCCACGCCGGCACGCCGCAGGAGACGACCGAACGGCACACCGTCATTTTGAAGAAGCAGGGCGAGGCGGTGGAAGTGTGCGGGGTGGAGAATTGAGGTCGGCGGCCCATCAACGCGGTCATCAGCGCACTCGGCGTTCCTTTCGGAACGCCGTGTGTCGTTTTGGTAGAATGCAGCGTGTGTCCCCACGATGAGCGGAAGGAGTGAGTCATGCCACGAGCCAAAACGAAGTCGGAGAAGGTACAAGCGACCGCGACGCCGAACGTGAACGGGCCGCTCGGTGAGGTGCTGACGCTGGCCGAGGCGGCGGCGTACCTGCGCCTGCCGGAGGATGAAGTCGTGCAGTTGGTCCATCAGCAGGGGTTGCCGGGGCGGTTCGCTGGGACCGAGTGGCGGTTCTTCAAAGCCGCTCTTCAGGAGTGGTTGAGCCAGCCGCTGCCCAAGCCGAGCAAGGAGGCGGTGCTCTCCGTGGTTGGCTCCTGGAAGGATGACCCCGACCTGGAAGCGATGGTCGAAGAGATCTACCGCCAGCGGGGTCGGCCAATTACGGAAGATGGCTCGTACAAACTCTTTCACGGGCTGAGCAGAGAAAGCAGCAGCAAATGATCCTCCTGGACACGGATTCCCTCTCCCTCCATCTGTTCGGACATCAACGGCTGCTGGCACGCGTTCAGGCGGCGAGCGAAGTCCCCGCAATCACTGTTGTCACGCAGCTGGAAGTGCTCCGTGGCCGAGCCGAAGCGCTGCTGAAAGCGGCCGATGCCGAGCAACTCTTGCGCGCTCAGCAAGGTCTATTCCGTTCGCGGGAGCACCTCGCGGTGTTCAGGA
Source organism: Gemmataceae bacterium (assembly GCA_035266225.1). Classification (GTDB taxonomy): domain Bacteria; phylum Planctomycetota; class Planctomycetia; order Gemmatales; family Gemmataceae; genus DATFNV01. Next base: position 60,328 of record DATFNV010000128.1, on the reverse strand, counting down.
TCATTCCGTTCGACTCCGTTTCCGCGGCCGAATTCGACCAGCTGCGGATGATCAAGAAGCTGAAGAAGATCGGGCGTGCCGACTTACTGATTGCGAGCATCGCCCGGGCGCACCGAGCGACGTTGGTCACGCGGAACGTGCGGGATTTCTGTCAGGTGCCGGGGTTGCAGGTCGTGAACTGGATCGATTGAGGCCGTCTGAGCCACAGAGTCCGCCTAAATCGGTTCCTTCCCATCCTCTCTCCTGGGAGGGTCCGTGCTTTCGCACGATCACGGGACAACGAGAATGCCGGACAGCGCGCTGCGACAGGGGCAGGTAACGCGGCTGCTGATGCAGCACCGCGCGGCGCTCTACGGCTACATCTTCGCCTGCGTCCGCAACCACGCTGACGCCGAGGACATCCTGCAAAACGTCTCGGTGGCGGTGACCGAATCGATTGATCGGCTCACCAGCGAGGACGGCTTCTTGCCGTGGGCGCGCGAGATCGCCCGGCGACGCGTGTTGGCCCACCGGCGGGCGTCGCGCCGCGAACAGCCGTGTGACCCGGAGTTGGTGCGGCTCCTCGCCGAGGCGGCCGGGCGCGTCGAGGAGACTCGGCCCACGTCGGTGCAGCAGGCGGCGCTGATGGAATGTCTGGAGAAGTTGCCCCCCGCCAGCCGACGACTCATCGTGCTGCGCTACGACGGCAGCGTGGAAGGGGCGGACCAGCTCGCCGGACTCTTCGGCCGGAGTGTGCAGGGCATCTACGCGCAGATCAAGCGGATCAAGCAGGCGCTGCGGCGATGCGTCGAGCGCCGCTTGGCCGCGGAGGCCTGACGATGATCTCAGCCGCCGACCTGGACCTCCTGCAAGCCTACCTCGATCACCGCCTCGACGACGCGGCGTCGGTCGCACTGGAGGCGCGTCTCACGGCCGAGCCCGCCCTGGCCGAGACGCTCGTCGCCCTGGCCTGCGAAGAAGCCATCCTCAGCGAATGGGCCAGGGGGGTCCGCGCCCTGCAAGGCACGTCCCGGGACGACTCCCCGCCGGCGGACCCCCTGCCCGCCGCCCGGCCGGTGCGCCGCCGAGCGCGGCCCTGGTTGGTCATCGGCTCCGCCGTCGCCGCCGCGGCCGCGGTCGCCGCGCTGGCGACCTTCCTCGGCCGGCCGTCGTGGGACGTGGCCGCGCCCGCTGCGCTCGCCGTCCTGGAGGAGGTCCAGGGGGACGTGTACGTCGTCAGTCCGGCGGGGCGGGTGCCGGCGCACGCCGGGCAGGAGTTGTTCTCCGGTCACGAGCTGGGCACGTCCGGCGACGAGAGTTTCGCCGCGGTCAAGTACGGGGACGACACGCACCTGGAGCTGGGCGCCGACACGCGCGTCAGCTTCGAGGGGAAGTCCGGCCGGGGCGTGGTCCTCGAAGAGGGCGTGCTGACGGGCGAGCGCCCCGGCCCGGCCAACGGCCCGCCGATGGCCCTGACGACGCCCCACGCCGACGCCCTGGTGCGCGGCACCCACTTCAGCTTCTCCGCCGCCCGCGACTCCACCCTGGTCGAGATGGAGGAGGGCGGCGTGCATGTCACGCGCCGCAGCGACGGCAAGGCCATCGACCTGAAGGCCGGCTCGGTGGTGGTCCTCCGGGGCGAACCGTTGAAGCCGCGGCCGTTGACCGCGCGCGTGACGCAGTTCCGCGCCGTGTTCGATGAAGTGACCGGGCCGGTGGCGGCGCTGGCCTGGGCGCGCGACGGGCAAACCATCGCGACCGGCAGTGCGGACGGCAACGTGAAGCTCTGGGACGTCGGCGAGCGCGAGGTGCGCCTGACGCTGCCGGGGCACAGGAGGCCGATTCGCGGCCTGGCCTACGCACCGGACGGCTCCTGGCTGGTGAGCGTCACCGACGAGAAGACGGGCCATCTGCGCACCTGGGACGCGGTCTCCGGCGCCGCCCGCCTGACGCTCAAGGCGCCGAAGGGAGTCCTCCAGGTCGTCGCCGTCTCGCCCGACGGCACGACCATCGCCACGGGCGGCAGCGCCGGCAAGGACGTGGGCGAGGTCCGGCTTTGGGACGCGGCCACCGGGGACGAGCGGGGCGTGCTTCACGGCCACGCCGGCGAGGTGGTGGCCCTGTGCTTCGCGCCGGACGGCAGGTCGCTGGCCACCGCCGGCAGCAAAGACAACCTCGCGAAGCTCTGGGACCTCACGGCCCTGCGCGAGGTCCAGACGTTCGCCGGCCACGCCAAGCGCATCAACGCGGTGGCCTTCGCGCCGGACGGCCGGACCCTGGCCACCGGGAGCCGCGACGGCAGCGTGCGACTCTGGGACGTGGCGACGGGCCAGGAGCGCCGGGCCCTGACCGGCGACGCGCGTGAGGTGCGCTCGGTGACGTTCTCCCCCGACGGCCGCACCTTGGCGACGACGAACGGCGACCTGGCCAAGCTGTGGGACGTGGCGACCGGGGCGGAGCGCGTCGCCTTCAAGGGGCACAGGAACCTGGTGCTGGCGACGGCCTTTTCCTCCGACGGCAGGACGCTGGCCACGGCCGGCTGGGACAGGACGGTGAAGCTCTGGGACGTGCCGCCGCGCTAGCCGCTCGCGGCTTCGCCGTCCTGCGAAGCCGCGAGCGGCCGTCGCTCACTTCGTCTCGACCACCCAGATGTTGCGGAAGTAGACGGGGTTGCCGTGGTTTTGCAGATGGATCGGGTCGGCCTTGTCCACCTCCTTGTAGCCGTTGCCCGTGTCCCCCTTCGTCAATTCGATCTTGTCGTGGACCTTGACGCCGTTGTACAGCACGGTGATGACCGCCGGCGCGGTCCGCTTGCCGTCCTTGTCGAACTTCGGCGCGGTAAACTCAATGTCGAAGGTCTGCCACGACAGCGGCGGATAGCACGTGTTCACCGACGGGGCCGTCTGCGAATAGATGGCGCCGCACTCGTTGTTCTTGCCTTCCAGGCCGAAGCTATCGAGGACCTGGATCTCCCAACGGTTCTGGATGTAAACGCCGCTGTTGGCCCGTCCCTGGCCGCGCGACTTCGGCATGAACGGCAGGCGGAACTCGACGTGCAGCTTGCAGTCCTTGAACGCCCGTTTGCTGGTGGTTCCCATCAGCAGCAGGTCGTCCTCGACGAGTTTGCCGCCCTGCCACTCGTCGGCGTTCTTGCCGTCGAAGAGGACGATGGCCCCTTCCGGCGGCCTGGCGCCGAGGGTGCGGCTCTTGCGGACGACGTGGGTCAGGAGGACGTCGAGGCCCGACTCGTCCTTGCCGGTGATGCGGCCGTCGGCGATGGTGCCGCTCCAGCCGCTGCCGGAGAAGGTCGTCTTGCCGTCCTCGGTCTTGGCGGTCGCCTTGATCTTGGTCTTGCCGTCCCAGCTGTCGCCGGGCAGGCCGCCGGGCAGGAACTGGATGGTGAACTTGCCGTCACCATCGGCGACGACCTGGGCGCCGAACGGTTTGCTGTCCTTGAGGCCGATCTGTCCCGTGTACTCGCCCTGGATGGCGAAGTCCGGGCCAGCCTCCTTGGCGTCGAGAAAGGTCGGGTCGCCCTTCTTCGGGTCGGCGGCCAGGGCGGCGGCGGCGAGCGCCAGCGCGGTCAGGAGCGAGTGTCGCATGGTGCGTCCTCTGGTGGGAACGATTTGGCGGGGAGAAACGGCAGGCGGGGCTATTCTACGCGCGGGGCGCGAGGGTGCAACCGCCATCACGCGCCGTTGAGCCCGACGCGCTGCTCCTGGCGAGTGCGCTCGTAAGTCGCTTCCAGTTCCACCGGCAGACACGGACCGCCGCGCAACCAGAGCGGAAGTGTCGGCAAAGGCTGGCCGATGGCGAGCGCCGCCGACCAGATTTCGAGCCGTGGTTCCGCATCACCGCTCACTGGCCGATAGGCGACGGCATACAGGTCAGCACCCACAGGAGGCAACTCCGGTGCCTGAAGACGGGCAAGTAACTCGCCATGCAGGTTGCCGCTGCGATCACTCACAATGTCAACGACGATGAGGCCCACGCCTTGTTGGACGTAGGCAGCGCACTTCGACACGTAGGAGTAGCGGCGTGCTGGCTGATCCTTGTTTGGGGGGCTGACGAACTTGACGACGCCCGTGAGCGCTGGTTCATCTTCCTCGCCGTAGACCAGGACTTCAAGGATGTCAATTTCGACGGCGAATTGCACGTTGGCCTCAGCGAAGTGGCTGGGCGGCAGACGGCGGTTCAGGTCGGCGGAGAGGTACGTTGCCCAGGAGTTGTAAAAAGCGTGCCAGTGGCGCAGGAGGCTCAGTGGCGGATGGAAGTGGTCCTGCAAAGGCATGGTCTCACCCGAGCGGTAGGGAGAGGGACGGGGATCTTACGGCCACTGACTTCGATTGTAACCGGTGCCCTTCGCGTCCGCCAACGGCAGCCCTGCCGCCGCCGATCCGCGCTTGACGCGGCCGCGCGGCTACCCTAGCCTGACTACCGACGACTTCCCCGGAATTCGGCCCCGCCCCGCTTCCGCCGCCGGCCTCGACCCCCTCGGACGGGTTGCTCCCATGCACCGCGAGATTTCTCACGCCGACCAGGCGTTCGACCGCCCCAACAACCTGTCGCTGTACCTCCTCACCGGCCTGCTCGCCGTTATCATCGGCGCCGACCTCTGGCCCGTCGTCGCCGGCTGGGGGCCGCTGCGGAACCTCGGCCTGCCGACCTGGCCGCGCGAACTCTACGGCTATCGCATCGCCCTGCTCGCGGCCATCCTGGGCGGCGCCCGCACCCTCTACGGATCGCTCGAGGGGCTTTTCGAGGGCAAGGTCGGCGCCGACGTCGCCCTGGCCCTCGCCGCCGTCGCCGCCATCCTCATCGGCGAGCCGCTCGTCGCCGCCGAGGTCGTCTTCATCGGCATGCTCGGCGAGTGCCTGGAGGCCATCACCTTCGACCGCACCCAGCGGGCGGTCCGCAAACTGGTCGAGGTCTTCCCGCGACGCTGCTGGCTGCTGCGCGACGGCCAGGAGGTGCGCGTCCTCACCAACGAGGTCAAGGTCGGCGACAAGGTCGTCGTCAAGCCGGGCGCCCGCATGCCCGTCGATGGCGTCGTCGTCGATGGCCGCTCAGCCCTCGACGTCAGCGCCCTGACCGGCGAGACGATGCCGGTCGATAAGGGGCCTGGCGACGAGGTGCTGGCCGGCGCCCTCAACCAGTTCGGCGCCCTGACCGTCGAGGCGCGGCGCGTCGGCGAGCAGACCGTCGCCGGCCGCGTCATCGAGCTGACCGCCCGCGCCCTCAAGGACAAGGCCCCGCTCGAGCGCACCGCCGACCGCCTGGCCCGCTACTTCCTGCCGGTCGTCCTCGGCCTGGCCGCGCTGACGTTCCTGGTTGCGCTGGTCTACCACGGCACCACGCTGTTCCGGTCGGCCGAAGGAGTGCGCCTCGGCTGGGGCGACGCGGCCCGGCTGGCGGTCTACCCGACGCTGTCGGTGCTGGTCGTGGCCTGTCCGTGTGCGCTCATCCTGGCGACGCCCGCGGCGGTCATTGCGGCGCTGGGCCGGCTGGCGGGCACCGGCATCCTCATCAAGGGCGGCTCGGCGCTGGAACGGCTGGCGCGGGTCGATGCCTTCGCCTTCGACAAGACGGGCACCCTGACTGAGGGCCGGCTGCAGCTGGGCGACGTGATCGGGCTGAACGGCGCCAGCGCCCAGGAGGTGCTGCGGGCCGCCGCCACGGCGGAGCAGCGCAGCGAGCACGTCCTGGGCCGATTGATCGTGCGGCAGGCGGCGGCGCTCGACTGGGCGCCGCCGCCGGTCGAGGACTTCCTCGCGCATCCAGGCGCCGGCGTCGTCGCCAGGGCCGGGGGGGACACGCTCGTCGTCGGCACGCCGCGGCTGCTCCAGGAGCAGGGAATCGCACTGCCGGCGGAAGCGGAGGCGGTGCTGGCACAACTGGACGCCAGCGGTCAGACGGCGCTGCTGGTGGCGCGATCCGGCGTGGTCCTCGGTGCCATCGGGGCGCGCGACCGGGTGCGGCCGGAAGCGAAAGTCGTCGTCGAGGAGCTGCGCGCCCTCGGCATCAGCGACATCGCCTTGCTGACCGGCGACCGGACCCCGGCGGCGCAGGTCGTTGCGGAAGCGCTGGGAATCGCCGAGGTCCACGCGGAGTTGCTGCCGCAGCAGAAGGCGGAGGTGATTGCGGCGAAGCGGCGGCAGGGGCGGCGCGTGGCGATGGTCGGCGACGGCATCAACGACGCGCCGGCGCTGGCGGGCGCCGACGTCGGCCTGGCCATCAGCGGCACCGATGTGGCGGCCGAGGCCGGCGACGTCGTCTTCATGGGCGATCCGCTGCGTCATCTGCCGCTGCTGGTGCGCCTGTCGCGCGAGACGGTCCGCATCATCCGCCAGAACATCCTCATCTTCGCCTTCGGCGTCAACGCGCTCGGCATCCTCATCACGGCGTGGTTGTGGCCGCTCCTGGCCCCGGCGGCGTGGTACTCGGAAGGCCCCGTCGCCGCGGTGATCTACCACCAACTCGGATCGCTGGCGGTGCTGCTCAACGCCATGCGCCTGCTCGGCTTCGAGCGCGCCGCCACGAGTCCCACCTGGCAGCGCTGGCGCGCCGGCTTCGAGCGCCTCAACGCCTGGGCCGAACATTCCCTCGACGCCCACGAGTTGCTGCACTGGCTGGGGCACCGCTGGAAGGCGCTGACGGCGGTGCTGATCCTGCTGGCCGCGGCGGGCTACGCGCTGAGCGGGCTGACCCAGGTCGAGGCGGGCGAGGTGGCCGTCGTGCGCCGCTTTGGCCGGCCGCTGGACGACGACCTGGGGCCAGGGCTGTACTGGCGCTGGCCGTGGCCGGTCGAGCAAGTCACGCGCGTCCGTCCGGAGGAGGTGCGCGGTGTCGAGATCGGCTTCCGCAGCGACCCCAAGGCCGGCGGTCCGCCGGCGGCGCTGGCGTGGTCGAGCCCGCACGGCGGCGATGGGCTGCGCCGCCTCCCCGACGAGGCGGTGATGATTACCGGCGACGGCAACCTCGTCGAGGTGCTGGCGACGATCCGCTACAGCATCGAGAAACCGCGCGTCTACCTGTTCGAGGTCGGCGACCCCGAGGCGATCCTGCGCTCGGACGCCGAGTCAGTGCTGCGCGAGGTCGTCGCCGGCCGGCCGTTCCACGAACTGCTGACCAGCGAGCGGGCCACCCTGGCCAAGGACGTGCTGACGCGCCTCGACGAGCGCTGCCGGCAGCACGGGCGCGATGGCCTCGGCATCCGCCTGGACGGCCTGGCCCTGCACGACCTGCACCCGCCGCAGGAAGTGGTGCCGGCCTACTACGAGGTCACCCGCGCGATGGAGGCGCGCGACCGACGCGTCAACCAGGCCCGGGCCGACGTCCTGTACAACCCGCGTTCGATGGCCCAGTCGGAGCAGCTGCTGGCCCAGGCGGAGAAGGACGGTGGCCGGCTCGACCTGTCGTTGGCCGAGGCGGTGTCGCTGGCCCTGCGGGTCGTGCGCCAGGCCCAGGCGGCGCGGGCCGAAAAGGTGTCCGCCGCGGAGGCCGGCCGCGACGTCTTCCTGGCGCGCGAAAGCGCCCGCAACGAGCTGAGCCGCGAAACCGAATGGCTCCTCGCCCTGGACGCGATCGGGCAGATTCGAGGGGGGAAGGCGCCGGCGGCCGCCTGCGAGGCGTACCGGCAGCGGCGCGAGGAGCTGCTGGCGCTGCAGCCGGTGCTGAACGACTTCCGCCTGTTCTGGACGGCGCTCGGGCGGGCCCTGGCCGGGCGCGAGAAGATGATCATCGACGCGGACAAGGTACCCGGGCGGCGCAACCTGCTGCTGCTGGACCCGGAGCAGTTCCGCGTGCCGGTGCCCATGCTGGCGCCGCGCTCGGGGCGCGAAGGGCCCGGCGAAGGGCCGTGACGACGAACGCGCCGCTCTGCGAGCGGCCGCTACACGGGAAACATTTTCATGCGCAAATATCTCTTTGTGATCGTCGGCCTGGCGCTGGCGGCCTGGCTGGCGCGCACGTCGCTGTTCACCGTCGATCGCACCGAGTTCGTCTACCTGACGCAGTTCGGCCGGCCGGTGGCGACCTTCGACGGCGAGAACGCCGACGAGGCCGGCCTGCACTTCAAGTGGCCCTCGCCCATCCAATCGGTCCAGCGACTCGACCGCCGCTTGCAGTACTTCGACCTGCCGGGGGCCGAGTTGCTGACGCACGACCCGCGCGGCAAGACCATCGACAAGACGCTCACCGTCGATGCCTACGTGTGCTGGCGCATCGCCGGCAAGGAGGGGGTGGACCGGTTCATCCGGACCGTCGGCACGCCGGAACGGGCGCGCACGGTCCTCAGCGGCCGCATCAGCGGCGAGTTGGGGGCGGCCCTCGGCGAGATGGAACTGGACGACCTCATCAGCGTCAAGGCGGGCAAGGTGGACGAGAACCGCAAGCGGTTGCAAGAGCGACTGATGCGCGGGGCCACGGGCACGGCCAGCGGACTGGAGGGGCGAGCGCTGTCGGACTACGGCATCAAACTGGTGGACGTGCGTCTGCGGCGCTCGAACCACCCGCCGGCCGTGCGCGAAGCCATCTTCGAGCGCATCCGCAGCGAGCGCAACAAGAAGGTGGCCGAGTACCAGAGTGAAGGCGCCCGGCAGGCCGAGGACATCAAGAGCGCGGCCGAGCGCGAGGTGCGCGAGAAGTTGGCCCTGGCCCGCGCCGACGAGCAGCGCGTCCGGGGCCAGGCCGACGCCGAGGCCGACGACGTCCGCAACCAGGCCTACGCCCGGGACCCGCAGTTCTACGCCTTCCTCAAGAAGCTGGAGGAGTACCAGCGCATCCTCGGCGACAACAAGACGGTGCTGCTCCTGTCGGCACACCGCGAGCTGTTCGACCTGTTCTTCCAGCCGCCGAAGCCCGGTAGTCCGCCCAGGCCGATCGCGGAAGGATCCGGCAAGCCGGCCGCGAAGCCGAAGGGGGACGGCCAATGACCCCGCGCCGAGTGCTTGTCGCCGTGCTGCTGCTGTTGCTGGGGGCCTACCTCCTCACCGGCGTGACCCAGGTGCGCTCCGACGAGCGGGCCGTGGTGCGCCGCTTCGGCCGCGTGCTCGATTACCAGCCGGGGCCGGGTCTGTGGGTCGGCCTGCCGTGGGGCATGGACCGCGTGGACCGCGTCCGCGTCGATGAGGTGCGCCGAGTCGAGGTCGGCTACCAGCCCGACGCCGACGAGGACACGCTGACGACGCCCCCCGGGCAGTTCCTCACGGGCGATCACAACCTGGTCAACTTGCAGGTGGTCGTCAACTACGCGGTGCGGCACGACGGCCTGGCCGATTACGTCGTCCACGCCGGCGAGGTGGACGGGTTGGTCGCGCGCGTGACCGAGACGGTGATGGGCGAGTGGGTGGCGGGGCGGACGGTTGACGACGTGCTGCTGCGCGGCAAGGTCGATCTGCCGCGCTGGGTGGCCGAGGAGGCGCCGCGGCGGCTGGAGGAGTACCACCTCGGCATCTCGATCCTCAACGACGCCAGCGTCACGATCCTGCTGCCGCCGCCGCAGGTCAAGGCGGCCTTCGACCAGGTGACGCAGGCGCAGACCGAGATTCGCACGCGCCTGTACAACGCCGAGCAGGAGTCGGGGCGCGCCCGCAGCGCGGCCGAGGCGGAGGAGTTCCGGTTGGAGCAACTGGCGGCCGCCTACGCCAAGGAGCAGACGCTGTTGGCCCGCGCGGAGGCCGACCGCTTCGAGCGCCGACGGAAGCAGTACCAGGAGATGAAGCGCACCAACCCCGACGCGCTGGCGGCGATCTGGTGGGACGAAATGGGCAAGCTGTTCGCGAAGATGAGCGAGGGCGGCCGCGTCGATCTGCTCGACCATCACCTCGGGCCGGACGGACTCGACATCACCATCGTGACGCCGCCGAAGAAGAAGTAGCCGCTTGCGGCTTCGCATGCCCTGCGAAGCCGCAAGCGGCCATCGGTCAGAACAGCTCCTTCACCGGCGCGCCGCCGTCCACCAACTTGATGGGACGCCCCAGGGTGCCGATGTTCTCCTTGCGCGGGTTGATCTTCAGCGCATGGCAGAAGGTGCAGAACAGGTCGGCCACCGTGACCGGGCGCTCCTTCACGTCGCTGCCGTCGTCGCTGGTCCTGCCGACGACCTGCCCGCCCTTGATACCGCCGCCGGCGAGGGCGACGCTGAACGCCCGCGGGTAGTGATCGCGGCCGGTGTTCGGGTTGATCTTCGGCGTGCGCCCGAATTCTCCCATCCAGATCACCAGTGTCCGCTCCAGCAGGCCGCGTTCCTTCAGGTCGCCGACCAGCGCCGCCAGGGCCGGGTCCACGCCGTCGGCCAGCGACTTGACGCGGGTGAAGTTGTCCTGGTGCGTATCCCAGCCGTTGGACTCCACCTCGACGAAGGTGACGCCCGTCTCGACCAGGCGCCGGGCCAGCAGGCAGCCCTGCCCGAATGGCGTGCGGCCGTAGCGGTCGCGGACGGCGTCCTTCTCCTGGCTCACGTCGAACGTCTTGAGGCGCGGGCTGAGGACCATCTGCGAGGCGCTCTCGTAAACCGCCCGGTGCTCCTCGACGCGCGGCGCCCCGCCGGCCTCGGCGAAGTCCTTCTCCAAGTCCTTCAGCAAGTCGAGGCGGCGCGTGAAGCGCTTGTCGCTGACCCCCCCGGGCAACTCGACATTGGTCGGCATCTGCGTCGGGCTCGGGATGATGAACGGGGCGTAGTGCATGCCGAGGAAGCCGCTGCCGATCGTCGTCAGGCGGTTGCCGACGCTGACGAAGTGCGGCAGGTCGAACTCCTGCGGCGCGATTTCCGAAGCGACGATGCTGCCGAGGCTCGGGTGCTTGATGCTGGCGAGCGGGACGTAGCCGGTGTGCAGCTGGTAGGCGGCACGCTGGTGCTCGCCCTCTCGATTGGTCAGTGACCGGACCAGGGCGATCTCCTTCATCGTCTCGGCGGTGTGTGCCCAGCCCTCGGCGACCTGGATGCCGTTGACCGCGGTCGGAATGGCCCTGGTCGGTCCGCCGTGTTCCTGGCCGGGCTTGGGGTCGAACGTCTCGAGCTGGCTCGGCCCGCCGCGCATGAAGAGAAGGATACAGGCCATCCCTTTCTTGCGCAGCTCGCCGGCGTGAAGCGCGACGGCGTCCTTCCAGCCGAGGACGCCGAGGCCCGCCGCGGCACCCACGGCCAGGCGACGGAGGAAGCCGCGACGGCTGACGACGCCGGCGCCGCTGGTCTGAACGTGCATGAGGGATTGCAGGGTCATGGATGATCTCCATCGTTTCGCGCTCGAACGATTTATCGTTTCGCGCTGGAGTGCCAGCGCGAAACGATAAATCGTTAGATCAGCGCTTCGTCTGGAACTCCGTCGAGTTGAGCAGCGCCCAAAGGATATCCTCGAACGCCTCGGCGCGGCTGCCGGCCTTCTTGACGTAGGTGCGGCATCGGTCCATCTCGCGGTCGGTCGGCTTGCGCGCCAGCGCCCGCAGGTAGACCATGCGCAGGGCGTCGTCGTCGTCCGGGTACGCGGTGAGGATTCGGCCGAGCAGGTTGGTGCCGCGCGCCTGAATCTTCTGGTTGATGGCCGGGTTGTTCATCATCAGCAGGGCCTGCGGGATGCTGCTCTCGACCTCGTCGGCCCTGGCCGAGGGGTCGAAGTCAAACTCGTCCTTGAAGAGCCCTTCCAGGCCGAAGGCGCGCGGGGCGAACGGCCCCGGGTTCGGCCGGGGGCCCGCGGCCGGGGCCATCGTCCCAAGGACCGTGGTGAGCGAATCCCACAGGACGTCGGCGCGCAGCCGCGTCGGGTAGGCGGCCGCGAAGTGCAGGTGCTCGTCGGTCGATTCGCCCAGGCGGATCTGCCGCTGGTAGGTTTCGCTGTTCGTGATGGTGCGGAACATCCCCTTCACGTCGTAGTCGGTGGCGCGGAAGGCGGCGGCCAGGCGCGTCAGCACCGCGGGGAAGACGGCCTCCTTCTTCGGCCCCAGGTCATCGACCGGCGTGTAGAACGATTGGCCCATCAGCTCGCCCCAGACGCGGTTGACGTAAGCGCCCGCGAACCAGTAGTTCTCCTTGGCCACCACGGCCGACGCCAGCGCCCGGCGTCGCTCGACGTCCCCGAGCCCTTCCTTCGGCGCCCGGCCGTCGAGGAAGCGCGGGTTGGTGATCGTGCCCTTTCGCGGGTCTTCCTTGCTCGGCATCTGATGTTCGCCGCGCGGGGCGGAAACCAGCTCGAAGCCGACCAGGCGCATGCCGTCCCGCGCCGGTCGTTCCCGGGTGCGGGCGAAGTAGCCGGCCAGCTCGTGGAACTGCTCGCGCTTCCACACGTCGCTGGGGTGGTCGTGGCACTGGGCGCACTGGATCTGGATGCCCAGGAACAGGCGCGAGACCTCGGCGGCGCGCTCGTTGGCGGCGTCGGCCCCCTGGCGCGACAGGATGAGGAACAGGGCGCCGTTCTTGCCGTCGTCGTCGAAGTGGCATTCGCCGGTGGCGGTGATCATGGCGCGGGCGATCTCGCCCCAGCTGCGGTCCTTCTTCAGCTGCTCGCTCATCCACGCCTCGAACGAGCGTGACAGGGCGATGCCGCGCCGGTCGCTGAGCTTGCTGGTGATGACCTCGCTCCAGTAGCGGGACCAGTGCCGGGCGAACTCGTCACTCGCCAGGAGCTTGTCGATCAGCTTGGCCCGCTTGTTCGTGTCTTTGTCGGCGACGAACTCGCTCACGTCGGCGGGCAGCGGCAGCTCACCGGTCAGGTCGAGAGTGACACGGCGAAGGAACTGCTCGCCGGTAGTCCGCGGGGCCGGCGTGACGCCGGTCGCCTTCAACTCCTTCAGGACCAGGGCATCGATCTCGGAGGACTTGACGGGCTCGACCGGAACGCTCGTCCAGGCATCGATGTTAAGGATGGCAGTGCGGGGCCCCGGTGCCGGCTTCTTGGCGGTCTTCTTGTCGTTGGGGCCGGCCTCGACGGCGGCGCCGGCCAGGAGAAGAATCGCGACGGCCAGCAGACAGCGAGCGGCGCAGCGCAAGGGTGGCGCGGTGGGAAGCATGATGGCTGCTCCTTGGGGAGCGGTTCGGGCGACCGACGGACGAGGGGGGGTGGGCGATGTAAGTCTATGCTTCAAACCCCAGGGGTGGGAAGGGGTTCCGGGAAATGGGGCGGCGAGCGGGAGGGCGTCAGCCCCCCGGTGAAGGAACGTCAGCGGGCGAACGACAGCCGCCGTGGCTGCTCCAGGCGCTCGAAGTCGCGGCAGAGCAAGCGCACCGCCTCGCCGTGGGTCGTGGTTTCAAACACCATCAGGGTGTCGGGAGTGATGCTCTCGTCCAGCAGCACCGGCAATCCATACAGCGTGCCGAAGGGCGGCACCACACCCCACTCGCAATCGCGGAACACCTGGGCAATCTCGCCATCGTCGGCCAGGCGCACCGGTCCGCCTAGCGCCAGGGCGATCCGCTCGGGATCGACGTGATGCGTCGCCGGGAGGACGGCCAGTAAGTAGCCGGCCGGCCCGTGCAGCAGCAGCACCTTGGCGACCTCGCGGCCGGGCAGGTGCAGGAAGCGGGCGCGCTTCTGCGCCGTGAAGGCCGGCGGGTGCAGCAGCGTCTCGAAGGGGACGGACTGCTCTGCGAGGAAATCGGGGACGCGCATGCGACTCTCCATCGTGTTCCGCGGTCAGAGAGGACTCGCACTCGTCGGAGTATAACCGGGAACCCCCGCGGAATGACACGCATCTTGCCCAATTTGCCCCGCTGGCATTGCCACCCGTGTCGAAGGTGAGGGTAATAGCAGATTTGGCGGACGCCTCGACGGCCAGGCGGCGCAACTCATAAGAAATCCAGAGCGGAGTTCGCCACGGGTCGCGACTGAACGAAACCTCATGGGGTGGCGCATGTTCCTCACCGATGAAATCGAAGTCCTGAGCCCCAACCTGCCGCGCGGCCGATTCCGCTCGGTCCTGTTCGATTTCGACGGAACCCTATCGCTAATCCGCGAGGGCTGGCCACAGGTCATGATCCCCATGATGGTCGAGGTGCTGCGCCAGACGGGGACGAAGGAAAGCGACGCCGAACTGCACGCCGTAGTCGAGGACTTCGTCATGCGCCTCAACGGCCGGCAGACCATCTACCAGATGATGCAGCTGGCGGACGAGGTGCGCCGCCGCGGTGGCAGCCCGCCGGAGCCGCTGGCGTACAAGCACCGCTATCACGACCTGCTCATGCAGCGGATCGAGGGCCGCTTGGCGGCCCTGCGCTCCGGGACCGCCGCGCCGCAAGAGTGGACCGTCCCCGGCAGTCACGCCCTCCTGGAGGAGCTGCGCCGCCGGGGAATGGCGCTGTACCTCGCCAGCGGCACCGACCTGAACTACGTCCGCCAGGAGGCCGAATTGCTCGACCTGACGCCCTACTTCGGCGAACACGTTTACGGGGCGCTCGACGATTACCGGAGCTTCTCGAAGAAGATGATCATCGAGAAGATCTTGCGCGACAACCAGCTGCGCGGCGAGGAGTTGCTGGGCTTCGGCGACGGCTTTGTTGAGATCGAGGAGGTGAAGCGTGCCGGCGGGGTGGCGGTGGCGGTGGCCAGCGACGAGGCCGAGCGCCGCGGCATCAACGCCTGGAAGCGCGAGCGGTTGGTGCGGGCGGGGGCCGACGTGGTCATCCCCGAGTATCGGGGGCACCAGCAGCTGCTGCGCTATTTGTTCGCGGAGGAGTGAGCGCGCTGATATGATAATGCCGCTTGCGGCTTCGCCGGAGCGGCCAGGCCGCAAGCGGCTGCAAGGAGCCGCCGTGCCGGATCGACCGCGTGCCACCTGGGCTCACCTGAGCGACGAGCAACTGCTGGCGCAGTGCGAGGTGGACACCTACCGCGCCAGCGGACCCGGCGGGCAGAAGCGCAACAAGACCAGCTCGGCGGTGCGGCTGCGCCACCCGCCCACCAGCCTGATCGTGATTGCCGAGGAAAGCCGTTCGCAGCACGAGAACCGCGCCCGCGCCCTGAAGCGCATGCGCCAGGCGCTGTACCTGCGGGTCCGCGACGAGTTGCCGGCCGCGGCCCGGTCGCCGGAGGCGCTGGCGGCCCACCCCGATTACCGGGCGGCCCGCAACGGCGATGGCCGGCTGGACCTCGGCCGCAAGGACCCGCGCTTCTGGCCGGCGGCCGGGGTGGTCCTGGACGTGCTGTCCGCGCTGGAGGCGCGGGTCAGCGAGGCGGCCGAGGCGCTCGGGGTTTCGACGGCGAACCTGATCGCCTTCCTGCACACCGAGCCGAAAGTGTGGCAGCAGGCCAACCAGCTCCGTGTACGCTTCGGCCACAAGCCGCTGCGCGGCGATTGACGGATCTCCTTGACCATGTCCACCCCAAACGGCTTCACCTGGGTAGACAAGCCCCACCTGGCGGCGATGGCGCGGCCGTCGAACGCCGACGACCTGGCCTGGCTGCGCAAGCAGGGGATCGAGCTGCTCATCTCGCTGACGGAGGACCGGCCGCGCCGCGACTGGGTCAACGACGCCGGGCTGCTGCTGATGCACGTCCCGGTCGAAGACATGGACGCTCCGACGCAGGAACAACTGGAGCGCTGCGTCACGGCCATCGAGCGGGCCAACGGGCACGGCATGGGCGTGGCGGTCCACTGCGGGGCCGGCCTCGGCCGGACGGGCGTGGTCCTCGCGGCCTACTTCGTGGCCAAGGGGACGTCGGCGCAGAATGCCATCGGTAAGGTGCGGCGCTTGCGGCCGGGGTCGGTCGAGACCGACGAACAGGCCGACGCCGTGGTGGAGTTCGCCCGCCGCCACGGCCAGCAGCTCAACGAGGGCTGATGGGCAACAACGGTTGTTTAGCGGCGGCTCGCAGGGCCGCCGCTAAGAAACTGTTTCACTGCGAGCGGCGCGGCGTCAGCCCGCCGGTGAAGCCGAAACCGGCGGGCTGACGCCGCGCCGCTCGCCATTAGTGACATGATTTCTAAACGGGTAGTTTCTTACGGGGGGCAAACATGGATCTCGAATCGCGACGTTCGTTCGACGGCAAGCTGCTCGGCTCGCTCCTGACCTTCGGCCTGGTCGAGACGCTCTTCACGCGCGACCTGTTCGCCGCCGACGCCAAGCCGATGATCGGCAAGTGGGTGGGCGAGCTGAGCGAGCTGTGCCAGTCGGTCAAGGACCACAAGGTCAAGGACACCGACTGGCAGGCGAAGATCGATGAGCTGTACAAGCGCTGCGACCTGCCGGAGCTGGTCAAGCTGATCGACCTCGACAAGCTGACCAAGGACCTGAAGTACCCCGAGAAGGGGGCGGCGAACCTGGGCGTCGATCTGAGCAAGGTCGAGGGCCTGCCGAAGCGACTGGTCTTCGGCCGCCAGATCTTCGCGCTGAAGAAGGGGCGCTCGATCGTGCCGCACGGCCACGACAACATGTGTACCGCCTTCATCGTGCTGCGCGGCGACTTCGTCGGCAAGCACTACGACCGGGTCGAGGACAAGGCGGACCACTACCTGATCAAGCCGACCATCGACCGCACCTTCAAGCCCGGCGAGTCGTCCACCATCTCGGACCACAAGGACAACGTCCACTGGTTCACGGCCGATTCGGAGACGGGGTTCATCTTCAACATCCACGTCATGGGCTACAACCCGGACAACAAGAATTCGGCGGCGCGGGTCTACGTCGATCCCCAGGGCGAGAAGGTCGCCGGCGGGCTGATCGTCGCCAAGAAGATGTCCTCGGCGGAATGCCACAAGAAGTACGGCTGAGATTGGCCCGGCCGCTTGCGGCTTAGCGTTCGCCGCGAAGCCGCAAGCGGCCCGTGGCCCACACCGCGGCCAACCACGCGAACAGCGCCACCCCCGCCCAGCGGATCAGCCCCGTCTCGTAAACGATCGTGGCGTTGAAGACGATGAACAGCATGAAGCCGTGCAGGATTCGGCCGACCCACGGCGAGCGCCGCGCGTACCACGCCGGCCGCAGCCACCACGCGGCCACGTCGGCAGTCCAGAGCAGCGCGAACAGGTCCGAGATGTAGACCCCTTCGCCGAGGCCGCTCACCTCCCGCGTGTGCCGCACCGCGTCCTCGTGCGACCAGTGGTGGACATACTGAAACGCCATCGCCAGGTGGACAAAGAACGCCGCCCAGGCCAGCGTCCAGCACCAGCGGGCCAAAGGTCCCCATCCGCTCTTGCCGAGGCATTCGTGCGGCCGCAGCCGCAGCATCAGCGTCAGGGCAGCCGCATAGTACAGCAAAGATAGGCGGACCGTGTGCCGCGTCAGGTCGTCGCCGGCCGTCGGCGAAGCGGTCAACGACGGCAGGACCAGGACCAGCGCCAGCAGCACCGCCCAAACGAGGAAGGCGAGCGCGACGAGGCGGGCGGACGGGTGGCGTTGCGGTAGGACCGACATCTCTTGTCTCGCCATGCTCGTTGGCGTCACCAGTCGGGACCGAGCACCAGGCCATCACTGGGATCAATGGCGCACCGCAAGGTCTGCTCGCTCAAATCGGGGCTGATGATCCGCACCGAGCCATCGGCCAGGCCGACGACGGTTCCGCTGCGGAAGTGCCCGCCGATCTCCGGCACCGGCTTGCCGCGATCGTAGGGCAGCTCGTCGGGCTTGGTCCACGGCACCGGATCGGCCGCCTCGACGATAAGAATGGTATTGGACGTGCCGTCCGGAAAGTCCTGCGGGAGACGTGTCACGCGATCGGGGCGGAAAGGAGCGTTTTCGCCGATAAAGACGCGGTAATAGGTGAGCCCCTGGGCATTGGCTCCCGGATATTTCGGATGAGCAAAGATCTTCGGCATCGGCGTCAGCAGCGGCTTGTTGTGCGGACTGTCCCACGGCTCATTCTGGTGAAATTGCCTTGCGAGATTTTGCGCATCGACGTAGGGCAGAATCTGCACGCGCCAGCTCAGCTTCGTCGGCTGCACGCGCTCAATGGGGGCGGCCGTCGGCAGATGGTGGAAGATGGACTGGTGGTTGTTCATGGCCAGGGTCATCTGTTTCATTCTGTTCATGACGATGGTGCGATCTTTGGTCTCATCGACGCGCGTGTAAACGAGCCAGACCCCAATGACGAACAAGAACGAGCTGAAGCCGGCGAGGAGCATACCGGCAATGGCCCGGCCCTTGCCGCCGAGACGTCCGCGGCTGCGGTCAATTTCGCCGAGGCCCTTCAGACCCTGGATGATCGCCGGGATTCCCGTCAGGGGGCCCAGGCAGAAACTAAGGAGGCCCAGGATCAGCGCCGTGGTCGCCTTGCTGCTCGTCTCCCTGGGCGAGCGCGGCCGGCGGCGGCGGGGCGGCCGGTCTTCCTCCTCGTCGCGTTCTCGGGATCGGCGGCGCGGCCGATCCTCATCTTCCTCGCCAGAGCGACGCGGCTCCTTCTGGACGGGGCTGCGCCGGGCGGCGGCGGGCTCCTCGGTCTGGACGGCATGATCCGGACCGGGCACGGTGGTTTCGGTGCCGCACACGGGACACTTGATGCGGCGACCGACGTGCTCGTCCCTGGCCTGGAGCTTCTGACCGCAAGAACAGGTGAATTGAATCGGCATGGTGCGTCTCATTGGGACCGCAGCGAGCGCGGCGGTTCGTGATTACCAGTCGGGTCCCAGGACGTCGTTGCCGGCCGGGGTGATGGCGGCCCGCAGCGTCTGGTCGCTGACACCGGTCTGGACGATTCGCACCGACCCGTCCGCCAGCCCTACCAGGAAACCGCTTTTGAACTGGCCGCCGAGTTTCGGCAGCGGCTTGTTGGGGTCGTAGGGCAGTTCGTCGGGCTTGGTCCACGGGACGGCATCGGCCGCCTCGACGATCAGGATCGTGTTCGACATGCCATCCCGGAAGCTTGCCGGGAAGTTCATCGACGACCGGCCGGCCTCGAAGGGAGGGATGGCGTCGGGGAACGGCGTCTGCGGGCCGGTGAAGACGCGGAAGTGCGTGTGGCCGCGCCCGTTCGCGCCCGGGTCGCTGGGGTGCTGGTAAATCTTGGGCATCATGGCGATAAGGCGGCTGTTGTTCGGCCCGTCCCACGGCTCGTCGAGCTTGAACTGCCGGTACAGGGCGTCCTGCTCGATGTAGGGCAGTAGGCTGACGCGCCAGCTCAGGAGCGGCTTGCCGTTCTTGTCGCAGATCGCCGGGGCCATCATCTTACCCATGTGGGAGTCGGCGTCGTTGACCATCCCCAGGGTCATTTGCTTCATGTTGTTCGAGACCGTCACGCGGGACGCGGCCTCTCGCACTTTAAAGACGCTGTAGACGAGGCTGCCGGCGCCGGACAGCAGCGTGCCGACGATGCTGAAGATGAGGCCGGCGATGGCCAACCCTTTGCCACCCAGTCGGCCCCGGCTGCGGTTGATGTCGCCGAGGCTGAGCAGGGCCAGGATGAACGCCGGCACGGCGGTCAGCAGACAGAAAAAGACGGAGAGCAGCCCCAGAATCAGGGCCGCGATCGCCCTGCCACTCGTTCCCGCCGGCGCGCGGGGTCGGTCGTCCTCTTCCTCGCGCGAGCGGCGCCGCGGTCGGTCGTCCTCGTCATCGTCGTTGCGCGAGCGGCGGCGGGGCCGGTCATCCTCACGGTTGTCCTCGGCCGGCCGGCGCGACTCCGCGGCGGTGACAGGGCTCGTCTTCGGCTTCGGAGGCTCCCCCGCCTGGACGGCGTCGTCGGGCCCGGGCACGGTCGCCTCCGCGCCACACTCGGGGCACTTGACGCGGCGGCCGGCGTGCTCCTCCTTCGCCTGGAGTTTGCGGCCGCAAGAACAGGTGAACTGAATGGGCATGTCACACCTCGTGAGGGCCGCACCGAGGGCGGCCGGTTGAGATTACCATTCGGTGCCCAGGATCTCGCCGCAACCCTCGCGCACCTTGGACTCAGACACGTCGTCGCGCAGGAAGCGGACGGTGCGGTCGGCGTAGAGGACGTTGCAGCCGCCGCGCAGCAAGCCGCCGAGTTTCGGCACAGGCCCGCCGGGATCGTAGCGCAACTCATCCGGCTTCGTCCACGGCACCGGGTCGGTGGCCTCGACGACAAGGAATGTCTTCGAGATACCGTTGATGAAATGGGCGATGATGGGCCCATCGGGCGCGCGGAAAGGACAATCCCCGCCGATGACGACGCGGTAATACGTCAGGCCCTGCGCTGCGGCGTCGAGGTCGGCCGGGTGGCCGTAGACCTTCGGCATGCGGCCGACCAGGGCAAAGTTGTGCGGGCTGTCCCAGGGCTCATCGAGATGGAATTGCTCGTACAACCCCCTCTCTCCGAGGTACGGCAGGAGGGCAACGCGCCAGCTCAGCAACGGCTGACCGTTCGGGCTGCGGAGAACAGCCGGAGGAAGATGGCCGTCGGGAAAGCGGCCTCGGCCGTCGTCGTACGCGTACATGGCCTCGCCGATGCGCTGCAGGTTGGCGGCGTCGGTCTTGCGGATCACCCAGTCGCGGACCACCTCCACCACGAACAGGAGCAGCACCGGTTGCAGGAACAGGCCCAGGCCCGCGGCGAAGATGCCGGCGAGGGCCAGTCCTCGGCCCTTGACGTGGGCGGGGTCGCGGTTGATCTCCGTGAGTCCGCGGGCGGCGTAAACGAAGGCCGGGACGCTGGCGAGGACGCCCAGCAGGAACGACAGCAGGCCGAAGACCAGACCGGCGACGGCCTTCTTGCTGGTCGTCGCGCGAACGAAGTCGGGGGCGTTGTCACACGCCGGTGGTAGCGGAAGCGACACCGCGGCGCTCTCCGGGAGGGTGTAGTCGGCACGGCGCACGCGCCGGGATGAGGACATGGTACTCCCGGGGGTGGGCGAACACAACAACCGGCGGATTTATCGTTTCGCGAAACGATGAATCGAGGGCGGCGGCTAAACTAACGGCTGGCGAGCAGCCAGCCGGCGGCGCCGGCGCCCAGCAGGCCAGCCGCGACCGCCCCCGCCAGGAGCGCGACCCTCAGCCAGCGACGGTCTCGACCCGGCGGCTGTCGTCCTCCCCGAGGCAGCAGCGGCAGCCGCGTGGTGCCCAGCGCGGTCGCCGAGGACTCCGGGGCCATCGTGCCGGCGAGCACCGAGCCGTCGTCGGCGGCCGCGGCATCACCCGAGAGACCGCCGGAGCCGCTGCCGTCGGCCGGGGTGGCCAACTCTTCGAGGAACGGTGACGAGGGCGGCCGCACCGGGTCCGACAAGGGGACGGCACCGCAGAACGGCGCCAGGGCTGCGGCCACCTCGTCGGCCGTCGGGGTGCGGTCCTCGGCGCGCTTGGCCATCAGCCGGCGCACGACCGCGGCCAGCGCCGGCGGCACGTCGTGGCGCAGGCGCTCGATCGGCGGCGGGTCCTCGGTGGCGTGGCGCACCAGCTTGTCCAGGGCGTTCCCGCCGGGGAACGGCACCCGGCCGCTCAGCAAATAGTAGAAGGTACACCCCAGGCTATACAGGTCGCTTCGACTATCGGCCTTGTGGACGTCCTGCGCCTGTTCCGGGGAGACGTAGTCCGGCGTACCCATCAGCACGTTGCGCCAGCGGGCCGCGTCGCCGTGCTCGCTGCCCTTCGACCCCGGCTCGGTGAGCCGGGCCAGACCGAAGTCGCTGATCTTAACCGTGGGTGTGATGAGCGGTTGCCCGCCCGGGCCGGGCAGCGACTCGGTCTGGAGCAGCAGGTTGGCCGGCTTGACGTCGCGATGCACCATGCCCTTCTGGTGGGCGTAGTGCAGCCCCTGGGCGATCTGGCGGACGTACTCGCAGGCCTGGCCGAGCGGGAGGGGGCCGTGGCCGCGGACGAGCTGATGCAGATTGGGGCCATCGACGTACTCCATCACGAGGTAGGTGCGCTGGCCCTCCTGGTTGGCGTCGAAGGCGGTGACGATGTTTGGGTGCAACAGGCGGCCGGCCGCGCGGACCTCGCGGAGGAAGAGTTCCTGAGCCCGGGCGGTCTTGAGCAGGCGCGGGGCGAGCACCTTGATCGCGACGAGGCGGTTGAGGGTGCGGTGCTCGGCCTTGAAGACGCGGCCCATGCCGCCCTGGCCGATGTGGTCGAGGATGCGGTACTGGCCGAGGAAGAAGCCGCTGGTGCGCCCCGCGAGGAGCTGGGTCGCCTGGAAGCGGGTCAGCAGGCCGATCTCGACGAGGGCGCGGGCTACCGGGCGCCCACGGTCGGTCGCCGGGATTCGGGCCGCCGCCTCCGCCAGGTCCTCCGGGGTGAGCAGGCCGCTACGGGCGACGTTCGCCAGGAAGGTGTCTCGGTCAATGTGGGGGACCGCGGCCATCGGGGGCACACCGCTCGGGGACACGCATCCTTTCGGGGTTCCTGGATCAGTCCTTAGGCGAGCGGCAGCTATTGGTCTCCCGCTGCCGTGGCCAGGTGTGCCGCGCGCCGCCCGAGTATTGTGTCACACCCGCAGGCAGTGAAACAATACCCGCGCCGCGCGTCACAACCCGTTGACTCGCAATGCGTTGCTACAACGGAGTATCGTGTCACCCTCCCCGCGAGTTGACACAATACTCCGACGCCATCCCCGGCCGGGCGCGTGCGCAAGCCTGGGAAGAGGATTTGCTGCCGCTCGCCTTACCTCACGCCGTGCTGGTTTCCGTGCTTCTCGATAGTGTAGCGAGGACATAGCGTGCGGCCAGCCGCTTCCTCGTGATATGGCGGCCCGGCAGTCACCCATCCGCGTCCTTGTCCCGAGGTCCGGAGTAAGCCGTGACCCAGACGAGCCAGGCCGTGAGCGCAATCCAGCGGCCGGCGATGAAGTTCGCTGCCGCGCCGTTCGCCCACCCCTCCCCGGGCCCCGTCCGGGCGACCGTTTCGGCAGGCGGCGCCCCAGGGAGGTCCGGCGGCATGTCCGGGGCCTCCATTGCCGCCCCGGGACCACTGGCCCCGACGGCGCCCAGCCGGACATCGTCGGCCGCCGGGGCCAGAGCGAACGGGTCACACGGCCTCGACCGGGACGGCACCTGGGACGTGGGGCCGTCGTGGTCCCGGATCGGTCTCGGCCGAGAGAAGTCGAGCCCTCGCAGCTCTTCCTCCACGTCGATACCGCCCTCCCCTGCCCGCGGAGTGCCATCGTTGGCGCTGCCGGCAACCGACTCGGCCCGCCCATCGTCGTCCACCCCCACCCTGGCCAGTTCGGCCCGCTGGGCGGGGGCTGAACCACCCGTCGAGGCGACGTCCGGCGGTGGCGCTCCGCTCACCGGCGGGGGGCCGGTGATGAGAGTCAGGATCAGGGTCAGCGGCGCCTCCGTCGGGGGCGTCACCTCCAGGGTGGGGCCGTCGGGCGCCTTCGACGGTGGGAGCTGCGGCGATTCCGGCAGGCCGGGGATGCCGAAGACGAACACTCGGTCGCCGCCCGCGCTGGTCACCAGCACCTGCAAGCCCGACCCCCCTTGCAGAATCAGCAGGGCGCTGGGGTCCGACGGGATGCCGCTCAGCGGCACGAAGGCGCCAGTCACGGCCAGAGCGCCGCCGGCGGGAGCCAATTCGACCACCGCGCCGCCGTCGAGGGCAGCCACCACGTGGCCGTCGGCCAGCGCCTCGGCCGCGGCGACCCCCTCGCCCGACGGCGGCGCGAACAGGGTGCGGACGCTCCCGGCGAAATTGTCGAGGTTGAACCCGACGAGGAGGCCGTCGGCGGTGGCGACCACGCCCTGGCCGGAGGTGCCGAAGAACGAGGGGGCCAGGAGCACCGGGTTGCCGGGGACGGTGAGCACCTGGGGATGCTGGTCGTTGAAGAAGCCCTGGCCAACGCCCGGCAGAACGGTGAAGGTGCCACTGCCGCCGTTGGTGACCACCAGGTCGGGGATGCCGTCGCCGTTGACGTCGCGCAGGGTCGTGGCGACGGGGCCGCTGCCGCCGGACTTCAGGCGCGGGCCGGGCGTCGCCACCCAGTGGCCGTCCTTGTCGAGGGAGCCGAACAGGATCGAGACGTCGTTGGAGCCCTGGTTGGCGACAAGCAGGTCGGGGACGCCATCGCCGTTGACGTCCTGAATGGTGAGGCCGACGGGGTTGGTGCCGACGGGGTAGCTCACCGGCGGGGCAAAGGTGGGCTGGCCAGCGGCGTCGAAGCCGGTGCCGCGGTAGACCAGCACTGCGTTGGCGCCGCTGGCCAGGACGACGGCGTCGAAGAAGGGGCTGTCGGTGCCCTCCAGCTTCACCCACCGGACAGCGCCGGGAGCGAGGTGCGTCGCGGGGTCGTCGATGAGCGTTCGCACCGGGGCGAACTGGGCGCCGCCGGCGATGGGCGCCTGGACCGAGACACGGTTGTCCTTCTGGTCGGCCACCAGCACGTCGGGCCGGCCGTCGCCGTGGAGGGACTGCACGTCGAGGGGGACGCGATCTCCGCTGAAGGGGGGCGGCGGCCGGAAGGTGCCGTCACCGTTGCCGACCAATCGCAGGACGTCGCCGAACACGTTGCCGATCAGGAGGTCGAGGAGGCCGGGCGCCGCACCGGGGACCACACTCAACCCCGTGGGCTGATCGCCGGCGGCGACCGTCGAAGTACGGCGGAAATGCCCCTGCCCATCGCCCTGGTAGATCCAGACCTCCGCCCGGTCCTGCATGAGGACGGCCAGGTCGAGCTGGCCGTCGCGATGGAAGTCGCCGGCGACCACAGGGCCGGGGTTGTCGGGAATGTCCAGCCCCACGCCGGTTGGCGCGACCAGGTCGGCCTGGGGATCAGTGAAGCCGCCGCTGCCGTCGTTGCGCAGCACGGTCAGGGCGTGTGTCCCGCGGTTGACCACCACCAGGTCGTTGCGGCCGCCCCCCGTGAAGTTGCCCGCCGCCAGGCTGACCGATTGTTGGAGCGAAGTCACGGCCGGGGTCGCGGAGGTCGCGTCGAGGCCGTACAGGCCGGTGCCGGCGCGGAAGCGCTCCACCTGCTCGAACGAGTGGGTCTTGTCGTTGAGCAGCACGGTCACGTCGCCGCCGGCCTGGTCGGTGACCACGACGTCGAGCAGGCCGTCACCCTTGACGTCCGCCAGGGCGATGTCGGACGGCGCCGTGCCGACGGGCAGCGTGACCACCGTTGGATCGAACACCCCGGGGGCCGTCTGGAAGGCGACCGTGACGCTGTTGTCCAGAGAGTCGGCCACCACCAGGTCGTCGCGGCCGTTGGCGGTGCCGATGGCGTCGGTGAGGTCGGCGGCGGCGACGCGCGTCGGCAGTAGCGGCGTCGCGAGGGCCGTGCTGCGACTGACCGAACCGTCCGCCGCGACGGTATACAGGGAGACGGTAAAGAGCGGATGCCCCGGGGTGGACAGGCTGGCGTCGGCGGCCTGGTCGGCGGCGGCGACGGCCCAGCCGGTCCCGGTGCGGACGGCGGCCAGGTCGCGCGCGGGTCGGCCGGGGTTGAGGACCACGGGCGGGCCGAGCGGATGGCCGCTCCCTCCCATGCCTTTCCGGAAGAGGATGTTACCGGAGCTGTCGAGGGTCACGCTGTCGGGGAGGCCGTCGCCGTCGAGGTCGAGGGCGAGCGGCGTGTCGCGCGCGGGGACGCCGCCGGCCGCGCTGGCCGGGCTGAAGGAGCCGGCGCCGTCTCCAAGCAGGACGCTCACGGTGTTGTCACCCTGGTTGGCGACCACGAGGTCGAGCCGGCCGTCGCCGTTGACGTCCGCGACCGTGACGGCGTCGGGATTGACCCCGGTGGCGAAGGCCCGCGCCGGGCCGAAGTTGCCGTCGCCCTTCCCCAGCAGGATGCTCACCGTGCGGCCGGTAAGGTCGGCGACGGCGAGGTCGGGGACGCCGTCGCCATTGAAGTCCCCGACCGCCAGTGACACCGGACCCGACCCCGCCGCGAAGGTCCGAAGAGGCGCGAACCCGAGAGGGGCACCGCGACCGGGCGCGGTCGTGTTCAGGAGCACGCCGACTGTGTCGTCGCCCTGGTCGGCGACGAGGAGGTCGGGGCGATGGTCGCCGTTGACGTCGGCCACCACCAGCGACACCGGACCCTGGCCCACCGTGAAGGTCTGCTGGGGGGCGAAGGCGAGGGGGGCGCCGGGACCGGGCGCCGTCGTGTTCAGGAGCACGCCGACCGTGTTGTCGCCCTCGTTGGCGACGACGAGGTCGGGCCGGCCGTCGCCGTTGACGTCGGCCACCGCCACCGCGTAGGGAGAGTGCCCGACGGCGAAGGTTTGCGCCGGCCGGAAGGTGCCGTCGCCGTTGCCCAGCAACACACTCAGGGTATCGTCGTTCTTGTTGACGACGACGATGTCGAGCCGGCCGTCGCCGTTGACGTCCGCCACCGCCACGGCGATGGGACCCGCCCCTACGCGATAGGTCTTCTCTTTCTGGAAGGTACCGTCGCCGTCGCCCAGCAGCACGCCCACCGTGTTGTCGGCGTAGTTGGCGACGACGAGGTCGGGGCGGCCGTCGCCGTTCAGGTCCGCCGCGGCGACCGCGATGGGGCCCTGCCCGGTTGGCACGTCCCGCGCGGCCTGGAGGGTGCCGTCGCCGTTGCCCAGCAGCACGCTGACCGTCGTGCCCGGACTCGTGTAGGATCCGGCGTCCGCGGTGACAAGGTCGGGGCGGCCGTCGCCGTTGATGTCCGCCACCGCGACCGCAGTGGGACCGCGGCCGGTAGCGAAGTCCTGCCTGGCCTGGAAGGTGCCGTCGCCGTTGCCCGGGAGCACAGTCACGGTACTGCCCGGGTTCGAGTCGGAGCCGACGTCGGTCACAACGAGGTCGGCCCGCCCATCGCCGTCGAGGTCCGCCACGGCCACCGCGAAGGGGCCGCGCCCGGCCGCGAAGTCGCGCCGGGGCTGGAAGGTGCCGTCGCCGTTGCCCAGCAGCACACTGACCGTGTTGGCCGCGGTCCCGTAGGCCCCGAAATCGCTGACGACGAGGTCCGGCCGGCCGTCGCCGTTGACGTCGGCCACGGCCACCGCGACCGGGCCGGCCCCGGTGGCGAACGTCTGCCGCGGCTGGAAGGAGCCGTCGCCGTTGCCCAGCAGCACGCTGACCGTGTTGACGCCGTTGCCGTAATCGGTGACGACGAGGTCGGGTCGGCCGTCGCCGTTGAGGTCCGCCACCGCGACTGCGCTGGGGAAGCCGCCGGCGGCGAAGGTCCGCTGAGGGGCGAAGCTGACGGGGGCGCCGGGAGCGGCCGTGGTGTTCAGCAGCACGCTCACGGTGTTGTCGAGCGCATTGGTGATGATCAGGTCGGGTCGGCCGTCGCCGTTGACGTCCGCCGCGGCCAGTCCGAAGGGGCCGTGCCCGGTGGCGAAGGTCTGGCGGGGGGCGAAGTTGACGGGGGCGCCGGGAGCGGGCGTCGTGTTCAGCAGCACGCTCACGGTGCCGGCGCTGAGGTTGGCGACGACGAGGTCGGGCCGGCCGTCGCCGTTGACGTCCGCGACGGCCAGCGCGTAGGGGGAAGCGCCGGCGGCGAAGGTCTGCGCAGGGCGGAAGGTGCCGTCGCCGTTGCCCAGCAGCACACTCACCGTGTTGTCGCCCTCGTTGGCGACGACGAGGTCGGGTCGGCCGTCGCCGTTGACGTCCGCCACCGCGACCGAAACGGGATCGGCTCCGACGGCGTAGGTGACCGGTGCCCGGAAGGTGCCGTCGCCTATGCCCAGGAACACGCTCAGCGTGCCGTCGGCGCGGTTGGCGACGACCAGGTCGGGGATGCCGTTACCAGTGAAGTCGGCCACCGCCTCGGCGCGCGGGCGGGCCCCGGTGGTGAGAGGGACGAACGGCGCGCTGGCGGTAACGAATTCCGAGGTCAGTTGATACGCGCCGCTGCCCGCTACGGCGGAAACGGCCAGGGAGTAATGCCCTGGGCTGAGGTGCTGTACGACCCGCCCGTCGTCGGACTGGATCAGCAGTTGCCCGCCCGCCGCGTACAGGGCCAAGCGCGGGACAAGCAACCCGCCGCCGGTCTCCTCGGCGGTGAGTCGTCCCGAGGCGGTCACGGTGAGCTGATAGCGCTCGACC
The DNA here is from genome assembly GCA_035266225.1 of Gemmataceae bacterium. Classification (GTDB taxonomy): domain Bacteria; phylum Planctomycetota; class Planctomycetia; order Gemmatales; family Gemmataceae; genus DATFNV01. The sequence continues at coordinate 32,511 of DATFNV010000128.1, read as the reverse complement.
TGGCCAGTGGCGAGTGTGCCTCCGGCGCGAGTGTTCAGGCCGGGGTCGGCCTGCGACAGGTCGGTCGCGCCCCCGGAGAGCGGGGTCACGATTGTCAACATTTCGTAGTCGGCCCCGCGATGTACGCCGGCCTTGTCGAAGGCGCTCGCGTCCCGCGCCGGGTCGTCGCTGATCTGCACCCCGAGGAACAATGGCCCCGACGGGGCAAAGCCGTCGGCCTGGGCGACGGCCGCCGTGGGGAAGACGACGGTGAGCACACCAGAGCGGTGGTCCTGCCCGGGGGCCAGGCTCGCCAACGGAAGGGGGTGCGCCAGCAGGGGCTGGAGGTGGGACGTGCCGCCGAAGGTGTTGCCATCCGAGAGCATCACCTGGACGTGGGCGCTCGGGTCGGCGTCGGCCCCGCCGCGGTTCTCCACCTGGAACGACACGGACACCGCGTCACCCCAGGCGGCGGTGGCCCCGCTCAGCAGGCGGAAGGAACTGCCCGCCAGGTCGGCCAGCAGCGGCTCCGGCGCCCGCCGCAGGTCCAGCGCGTACAACCCGGTGGTGGTGCCGCCGTGGCCGCTGTTCGCGGCGCCGGCGTCGTAGGCATCGTCGCCGGCCGCGGAGACGCCGAGGAAGTAGTCGCCCGCCGCCGGCGCCTGGAAGGTCAGGCGCGGGTCGCCGCCCTCCTGGTCGTCCAGCGCGATGGGCGTGCCCGCGCGGTCGAAGACGCGGAGGACGCCTTGCAGGGTGCCGCCGCCGCCCGCGCTACTGAGGGCCGCGCTGACCACGTCGCCCGCCACCAGGCCGCCCAGCCGGTACAGGTCCACCTCGTTTCGATTCGCCAGGAAGCCGGCCGCGTGCGCGGTCTGCGCCGCGGTGAATCGCAGCGGCGCGGCGGTGCCCAGCGTGTCGCCGCTCGGCAGGTGACGGTCCTCCAGCCGCTCCGGCCGTGGGCGACGAAGGCAGGGCCGCCGCGGTTGGCCGCGACGGCAGTTGAGATACCAGGACCAAAAGGGATTCGGCACGGGCGAACTCCATAAGCCGCTTGCGGCTTCGCAGGCAGAACGTGAGAACTCCACAAGCCGCTTGCGGCTTCGCAGGCAGAACGTGCGAAGCCGCAAGCGGCTCAACGGCCGTAGGTACGGGCCAGTTGCAGCATGTCCGGGGTGCGTTCCAGCGTCCGCAGCGCCGGGTCGGCCAAAATGCCGTCGCGCCAGAAGGCCGTCCGCTCCTGCTCTGGGAGCTTGCGCAGCGCCTCGCCGAGCAGTGCCACCGCGCGCCGCGCACAGCGCGCCGTCTCGGGGTCGTCGGCCAGCCGCCCGGCCGACCCCAGCACGCCGGTCGCGACGGCGTAAATGCGGGCGCAGGCCATGAGGCGCGGCACGGTGGCCGGTGCCGCCCGCAGCGCCTTCTCGGCCGCCGCCGTCGCCTCGTGCAGGTCCGCCGGCCGGCCCCGCATCATCAGGGCCGCCCCCCGGCCGGCGAGGGCGTCGGGGTGCGCCGGCCGCAATCGCAGGGCCGCGTCGAAGTCGGCCAGGGCCGCTCGCGCCGGCTCCTGCATCAGGAGGGCCCAGCCGCGGTCGGTCAGCGTGGCGGCGTCTTCCTCCAGCAGCAGGGCCCGCGTGTAGGCCGTTACCGCCGCGCCGTAGTCGTGGCGCCCGGCGTGAAGCAGCCCGCGCGCGCGATACGCCGCCGGGGTGGGCCTGGGGTCGGCCGCGAGGTAGCGGTCCAGCGCCGCCGCCGCTTCGTCGTTGCGCCGCAGGGCCACCAGCACCTCGGCCCGCTCGCGGTGGGCCTCGGCGAAGTCCCGCCGCACCGCCAGGACGGCATCGCAGTCGGCCAGGGCCAGCGCGTCCTCCCCGTCGTGGTGCCGCAGGTGGGCCAGGTCGATGCGCGCCGCGACCGCCCGGTCCGATCGGCTGTCCTTCGGTTCCCGGGCCAGGCCGCGCTCGAAGTCGCGCCGCGCCGCCGCCCGGTCGCCGCGGACCACCTGCAGCCCGGCCCGCAGGTAGTACAGGGCGGGGTCGTCGCCGCGCAGGTCCACGGCCCGCCCGACGTGTTCCAGGGCGCCGTCGGGGTCGCCGCGGCGCTGGAGAACCTGGGCCAGGTTGACGTGGCCCTGGTAGTCGTTCGGCCGCAGCTCGATGGCCCGGCGCAGGTCGCGCTCGGCGTCCTCGGCGCGTCCTCGCAGCAGGCGCACCGCACTGCGGTTGGTCAGGGCGGCAGCCTGGAGCGCCGGGTCGGAGGAGGCGCGGAGGGCGCGCTCGAAGTCCTCCTCGGCGGCGGGGAACTTCTTGAGACCGCCGTGGGCCATGCCGAGCAAGGACCACAGCCATGCGTCGTTCGGCCGCTGGTCCAGGCAGACCGACAGGGACACCTCGGCCTCGCCCCAGCGCTGGGCCCTCAGGTAGCAGAGGGCCTTGACGTACTGCGCCCAGTAGTGCGCCGACCGGAGGCGCAGGGCCTGAGCGCACGCGGCGGACGCCTCCTCCACGCGGCCGGCGCCGTAGTCCGCCAGCGCCGCCTGGAAGTAGTCGAGGGCCGTCGCCGGCGGGATGTCGGCGGCGCGCCGCTGCTCCGTGCTGGCCGCCTCCGCCTGGCCCAGCAACTCCAGGCAGCGCGCCCGGGTGGCGTGCAGCGCGCGCGACTCGGGCAGGCCTTGTACCCGGCCCAGGGCGGCGGCCCCATCGAGGATTCGCAGCGCCCGGTCCGTACCGCCGTCGGGGGCGGTCGCCTCGGCCCCGGCCCACGTCAGGAGCAGCTCGACGCAGTCCTCGGCCAGCCGCCTGAGCTGGGCCGCGTCCGCCAGGCCCCGGAAGGAACTCAGGCCGGCCGCGAGGGCTTGCGGATCGCTGGCATCCAGTCCCAGTTCCGCCAGCGCGGCCGGCGCTTCCCGCCGGACCGCGTCGTCGTCGTCGGTCGCGTGCCGTCCGGGGCTGACGGCGCGGAACAGCGCCTGGTCGCGGCGTTCGCCGAAGCGCCGCAGCCGTTCCTGTAACTGCTGGCGGGCCGCCAGCCGTCCGCGCAGGCGCTCGACCCCATCCTCCAGCCGGCGGCGCGTGTCCGCGCCGGCCGCCCCGGGGTCGGCTTCAAGGGTCGCAACGGCCCGGTCCCAGTGCTCCTTGGCGGCATCGAGTCGGTCGGCGGCTTCGGCCTCCTGGCCCAGCTCCCAGCGCCGCTCGACCTCGCCGCTGCGCCGGGCTTGCTCGACCAGGGCATTGGCCTGCTGGCTCTTGTACAGGCCGAAGCACACGGCCCCGACGGCCGCAATCAGCAGGGCCACGAGCGCCCCCACGGCCAGCGCCGCCAGGGCCGGCCGCCGCCTGGCCCACTTCCACGCCCGCTCCCAGCCGGTCACCGGGCGCGCCTGGATCGGTCGGCCGTCCAGCCACCGTTGCAAGTCGTCGGCCAGGTCGGCGGCGCTGGCGTAGCGCTGGCGCGGCTCCTTGCGCAGGCCCTTGAGGCAGATGGTCTCCAGGTCGCGCGGCACCTTCGGCTGGAGTCGGGTCGGCGGCACCAACTCGCCAGTACGCACGTCCATGAGGGTGTCGAGGAGGGTCGCGCCCTTAAAGGGCGGCCGGCCCGTCAGCAGCTCGTACAGGATGGCGGTCAGGGCGTAGACGTCGGTCACAGGACCGATGTCGGCGGCGCGGCCATCCGCCTGCTCGGGGGCCATGTACGAGGGCGTGCCCATGATGGCCCCGCTGCGCGTCTGCCCGCTGTCGTCGCCCAGGCGCTTGGCCAGGCCGAAGTCGGTGATCTTCGGCTCGAAGGTCTCCAGCGGCGGCTCGGCCTCGCCCTCCGCCCACGCGGTGCCCGGCTTGCGGCTGAGCAGGACGTTGGCCGGCTTGAGATCGCGGTGGATGACTCCGGCCTGGTGGGCGAAGTGCATGGCGCGGGCCAGCACGGCGACCACCCGGGCGGCCTGGGTCGGCGGCTGGGGCGTGCCGGCGATGCGGCGGTCGAGGCTGCCGCCGTCCACGAACTCCAGGGAGAAGAACGGGCAGCCACCCGCCTCGCCGACCTCGTAGATCTGCACGATGTTCGGGTGGCGCAGGCGGGCGATGGCCTCGGCCTCGGTGCGGAACCGCGCCAGGTCGTCGGCGCCCGCGTGGCCGCCCGCGAGGATCATCTTCAGGGCGACCGCACGCTTGAGCGGGCGGTGGACGGCCCGATAGACGACGCCCATGCCGCCCTTGCCCAGGACGCCGAGCAACTCGTACCCGGCGACCTCCGGCAGCAGGTCCGGCCCACCGCGGACGCCGGTCGTGACCGTCCGGGCCATGCCCGCCGCCCCGTTCGGGTCGGTGCCCCGATGCCTGTCCGTCTGCAGGGCCGCGTCAAACGCCTCGAGCATCCCCACCTGCTCGCGCACCTCCTCAATCAGGTCCGGGTGCTCGCGGCACAACTCCTCGACCGAGAGATTTTCGCCCTCTTCTTTCGCGGCCTCCCAGCGCGCGAGCAATTGACTCACAAGGTGCTCACTCATCGCGACTGCTCTCCCAACGGCCCCGGGCGTCGGCCGCCCTGGCCTTGCGGCGCGGACGGCTCACTCTCCGGGCAGGGTGCCCCCCAGCGCACGGCAGAGGGCCAGCCGCGCCGCCCGCCAGCGGCTCTTCACGGTCCGATCGGAAACCCCGATGACCTCGGCCGCCTCCATCTGGGTGAGCCCCTGGTACCAGATGAGGTCGAAGACTTCGCGCGCGTCGTCGGGCAGGGAGCCGGCCTGGCAATGGAACTCCGTCCATAGGGCCAGTTGCTCGGGGTCGGCGGCATTGTCCGCCGGTTCGTGGAGCGGTGTCCGTGACCCGCTCTCCGCGGCGGTCGTCCCAGCCTGGCTGGCGTGGTTGGCGCCCACTCCCTCGGGGCCGTACCAGTGGCGGGCCAGGTCGATCAGTTCGCGCCGCACCTGGAGGGCGGCCAACCGATAAAAGTCGCGGACCGACTCGGGGGATATCGTCTCCAGGGTGCGGCACAAGCGGATGAGGGCGTTCTGACACACGTCGCCTGTTTCCTCCCACCGGCGCACGCGCGGGTAATCCTGAAGCATCTTGTGCGTCAATCGCTGGAGGCGCTCGCAGGCGCTGTTGAGCAACTCGGCGCGCGCCGTGCTATCTCCCGCCCGCAGACGCTCCAGGCAGCGCTGGAGGTGTGCGGTCGATTGGTCGGCCATGGCCCCGGCCCTCGCCATCTCCTCGTTCGGAAACCAGCACTGATGATACCTCCGAATCGAGGCCGTCGCCAGCGGGGGCCGCTCCTGGCACCAAACGGGGCGCGGGTGTTGTTTCGTAACGAGTGGCGTGCGACACAAGCCCGACGCGCCAGCGAGGGTTCGACGGCTCTCCCTCGCTGGCGCGTTGGGCTTGTGTCGCACGAACCGCTCCGTCACAGTCAACGGATCACCCACGAGGTGCTGGTGGCGCGGCTGGACCATTCGCGGGGGGGAGAAAGCAGCAGCAGGTTACCGGACCAGAACTGTCGAAACTCCTCCCGGCCCTGCACCACCACGCCGCGGGCGGGGTCGCCGACCACCACCCCCGCGGTTTGGAGGGCAAAAATGACGACGTAGTGCCCGCCGGCGCCGTGGGCCACCGCCGGCAGGCTGGCGTCGGCCAGTTGCTCCAGGCCGATGCGCACCGCCTCAGCGCGAAAGCCCTGCGACTCGCCGAGTTGCCGGAGGGCCAGTACGTTGCAGCCCCGCTCGTCGAGCGGCAGCAGCGCGCGGAGGGCGTCGAGCGATCCGGGCCGGCCGTGCAGGCGCAGGACCATCAGCAACGAGGCCGCCCCGCATTCGCGCTCGTCGCGCTGCCCCACCCAGGGGTAGGGAAGCAGCTGCGGCGGCACGTCCCTGGCCAGCGCCGTCTGCGGCCCCACGGCCCCCTCGCCCTCGCTCGGCTGGAGGAAGTGTTCGCGCGCCAGGCCCAGGCATTCCGCATCCTCGACGGCCACGACCGGCGCCAGTCCGGCCTCTCCTGCCAGGGCGCGTTCCCCAAACGAGTCGCCAGCCCCGAGCCGGACGGGCGCTTCTCCCGGGCCGGCCAGGACGTCCACGGCGCCGCTCTTGATGAAGAACCAGCGGTCGCCGGCCAGACCCTCGGCCTGGATCGTCCGGCCGGCCGGGTAATGGCCGGGGCGGCAGTGATCGAGCAGCGGCAGGAAGGACGACGCGGACATCACTCCCAGAAAGACCTTCTGACGCAGGTAGTTCACCAGGCTGTGCAGGCGCAGCCAGGCCCGCAGGCTGCGCACCACCTCGGGATGGCGGGCCAGCTCGGCGCGCAGCCGCGTGAGCCGCACTTGCAGGACCTGCGCCCGCGTCGCCGCCCGGCAGGTAACGGGGACCAGGCCCGGGGGCAACAAGCCGTACTCGCCGAGGACGTCGCCCGGAGTGAGCGTGCCAAATGAAATCTCACCCCCCTCCTTCGCCTGCCGTAGCACCCGGACGCGCCCGTCCTGCACCACGTAGAGCCACGGGCCGCGCTCCCCCTCTCGACACAGGGTGTCGCCGACCGCGAGGCTCAGCTCCTCGCCGGACGCCAGCCACGCCGCCAGCCAGTCCGAGGGAAGCAGGGCGAAGAGCGGGTAGCGACGGACGGCTTGCAGCGGTTGCATCACACGAGTTCCAACCAGGACGTTCCCATCGAGCCCACGCGGCTGCGGTGCCGCGCGGCCGACGATCGCCGCTGTCGTTCCCAGCGGAAGCAACCCCGCCGGGGGGAAAGGAAAGATCAGAATAGTGGGCCCAGCCGAGGGGAGGCCACCAAAGGGGGAGGTGGTGGGGGAGTGCCGCCGCACCCGTCACGCCGACTCCGGACGCTCCGTCTCCAGGTGAAAGCCGCGGACCTGTTCGCCGAGCCAGGCCAGGTACAGTTCCTCGCGGATCTGCTCGCGCGTCGGGTCGTCCAGCGCGGGGGCGACGTGTTCCTCGACGCGGAACAGGGCGAAGCCGCGCGGCGTGGGCAAGGGGCCGACCACGTCCCCATCACGGGCGGCGAAAACCGCCTCCGCCAGAGACGCGGGCAGGTGCTCGCGGCTGACGGTCCCCAGCCGGCCGCCGACGGGGCGGGACGCCTGGTCGAGCGAATGCTCGCGCGCCAGCTCCGCGAAGTCGCGGCCTTCCGTGTCGAGCTGGCTCCTGACCTCGCGGGCCTCGCCTTCCGAGGCGACCAGGATCCGACTCAAGCGGGCGCGCGCGTAGCGGTCGCGGTTCCGGGCGAAGTGCCCCTCCAGGCGACCCTCGGCCAGGTGGTCCTTGAACTTCCTGGCGAGCAGTTCGCCCTCCAGCCGCGTCTCGAAGTCCTCCACGGTCATGCCGGAGGACCGCAGCCAGTCGCGCGCCTGGTCGCCCCGGGTCAACCCGTGGCGCCGGCGGAAGAGGTCGGCCGCGCCCTGCAGCTCGTCGGCGCTCACCGTCAGGCCCGCTTCCGCCGCCGCGGTCCGGGTGATCTTGTCCGCGATCATTTCCAGCGCGAGTGGGGGGAGCGCGCCCCGCAACTTCAGCCCCCCGAGGAATTCGGCGAGGCCGAGGACGGTTTTCGGGGTGGAGGCGTTCGGACGATCGAGAGCGGTCATCGGGGAATCCTCGTGGGCTGAGTAGCGCCATCGGAGGCGTGCCGGACAGGCGGCAGCCACGCGTGTGTACGCTGCGAGAGCAAGACACTCCGGCGCAAGAAGGGCGGTGAAGGCAAACGGCGTTGCGACCTGCCCTTACCGTTCTCGTGAGGCGCCCGCGTTACCCTCTCTGGCAGGTCACATTCTACCCCCCCCGGTTGCCACGCGGGCAAGCAGCAAATGCGCGAGGGTAGCGAGCGCCGCCACCGGCCGGGTCGATCAGGTGTTCGCCCAGATGACGGACCTCAGCGTCGTCGAAATCGACCAGAAGGGTCCGATCAGCACCAAAGGCTCCCTGAAGTTGATCCAGGCGGGCCAGGGCGAGGTCTTCGGCCTGGACGGCCGCGGCGAACTGTGCGCCTGGAACAGCACCACCAAGCAGTGGACCGACACCGGCCGCATGGGCAAATCCTTCTCGGTGGGGCGGGACGACCAGGGCAAAGACGTCGCCTTCCTGCAGGTCGCGGACAACACCATCTGGTGCTACACGGCCCAGAAGACCTGGGTGAACACCGGCGGCCAGCTCGCCTCCTTCCACGCCGGGCAGGGAGAGGTCTACGGCCTGGACGGCAAGGGAGAGCTCTACTTCTACTCGCTGAAGAACGGCTGGCGGAATACCGGCCAGTCGGGCACGTCCTTCGTGGTCGGCAAGTTCAGCGCCACCGGGCCGGACACAGTGTTCCTGCAGAAGTCGGACACCAGCGTCTGGGTGTACGACCAGGGCAAGTGGCTGAATACCGGCGGCCAGCTGACGTCGATCCAGGCGGCCCAGGGGCAGGTCTTCGGGCTCGACGGCAAGGGCACGCTCTGGGTGTACGACGCGGCGACGAAGGCCTGGACGAACACCGGCAAGGCCGGCGTCGCGTTCGGGCTGGGGACCGACGCCCAGGGTCGCAACGAAGTCTATCTGAAGGACGCCGGGGGCGCGCGGTGGGAGTACGATAAGGGTGTCTGGACGGAGATCACCGGGGCCAAGGGTCAGTTCCTGTCGCCGCTCCCCCCCGGGGCAACCGGGCTAGCCCCGGGCGGCTACCAACTGGGGTTGCAGGCGGGCGCGGGCGACTCCATGCTGTGGATCCAAGTCAGCGACGGGGCAGGCAACTTCAGTGACTCCTGGTACTACTGGCTCAGCGGAAGCAACAGCCTCGTGAAGTGGACCTGGTCTACCAGCACGACCGGGTACTGGATCGAGGTGGTTCAGGGCGGGCAGTGGGGTTGGAACAGTACGTCTGGGTTCTATTTTACCTGGGTGGCGCCAGGTGCTTCCCAACGCAGCGAGGTGGGCTATCTCAACGTCGCCCGGGGGTACGCCAACCCGCCCGTCACGTACGCGCCGCCTGGCCCCGCGGCCCAGGAAGTGGAGGACGACAACAGCACCGCGTACGTGCTGGATGCGGCGGGCAACCTGCTCACCATCTCCGGCGTCGATATTCACACCTGCACCGTCTGGCAGGACGGCTCCGGTGGGTGGCATGTTTCAAATGCCCAGGGCGCCTCGATCGCGAACCTGGCTGTGGTGAGCGGCGACCCGACCGTCCTGGTCGCTGCCAGCGGGGCCCGGCAGGTGAGCAACGGGGCGGCCGGCCGGACCGTGACGCTCCTCAGCAACGACGGCTTCAGCCACCTCACCTTCGGCTTGTAAGAAACCGTAACAACAAGGACTTCGCCGCTTGCGGCTTCGCAATCCTTCCTGCGAAGCCGCAAGCGGCGAAGTCCTTGGGGTCTGCACCTCATTACTTCGCCCTGTCAGGGTACGGCGGGCGCTTCGGCCGGGCCGGCTTCTTCTCCAGCTCTTTCATCACCAGCGCGATCGCCTTTTCTAGCTGTGGATCCTTGCCGGCGATCACGTCGGCGGGGAGTTGCTCGACCTCGACGTCCGGCGGCACGCCGACGTTCTCCACGCCGAAGCCCTCCTCCGGCGTCCAGAAGGCCAGGTTCGGCGCCGTCACCCGGGCGCCGTCCATCAATTCCGGGAAGCCAAGCATGCCGACCAGCCCGCCCCAGGTGCGCTTGCCGACCAGCGGGCCGAGCTTGTACTGGCGAAACATCCACGGCAGCAGGTCGCCGCCTGAGCCGGCCGTCTCGTCGATGAGCATCACCTTCGGCCCGTGGATGGCGGCGCCGGGCGTCTTGATGTCCTCGCCGTAGCGCGTCGCCCACATCGCCGTGAACGGCCGCCGCAGGTGGTCGATGTAGTAATCGGCCACCTGACCGCCGCCGTTGAAGCGCTCGTCGACGATGATCGCTTCCTTGTCGCCCTGCGGGAAGAAGTAGCGCTTGAAATAGGCGTGCCCCAGGCCGGCCGTGTTGGGCACGTAGACGTAAGCCACCCGGCCGTCCGTCGCCTGATGGACCTTCTTCAGGTTGCCCTCGACCCAGTCGCGGTTGCGCAGGGCCGACTCGCTCGCGAGCGGTTCGACGGTGACGGTGCGGCTGCCGCTGCCGTCCGTGTTCGGGCCGACGGTGATCTCGACGCTCTTCTTCGCGGTGTTCTCGAACAATGAGTACACCTCGGCCGGCGGTTTCAGCTCCTTGCCGCGGACGGCGAGCAGGTACTCGCCGGCCTTGACGTCCACGCCGGGGGCCGTCAGCGGCGCGCGCAGCTCGGGGCTCGAGTTCAGCCCGCCGTAGACCTTGGCGAAGCGATAGCGCCCGTTGGCGATCTCGTAATCCGCACCGAGCAGCCCGCCGGGGACCGTCCTGGCCTCGTGCGGGCGCTCGCCGGGGATGAGGTAACTGTGGCCGACCGCCAGTTCGCTGAGCATCCAGCGGATGACACGGTCGAGGTCGCCGCGGGTCGCCAGGTGCGGCAGGAACTGGGCGTACTTCTTGCGCATGGCCGGCCAGTCGGCGCCGTGCATGTGCGGGTCGTAGAAGTAGTCGCGGTTGACGCGCCACGCCTCGCCGAAGATCTGCTCCCACTCGGCGCGCGGGTCGATGCGCACCTCGATGGCGGCGACGTCCAGCTTCCCCTTGCCGGGCGCCGGCGTGTTGGTCACCTCGACGATCGACCAACTCTCCGGCGGGGCGAAGACGAGGGCCTTCTTGCCGTCGCCGGTCAGCAGGTAGCGCCCCAGGCCCGACAGCACGGTTTCGGCCTTGCGCTTGCTGAGGTCGAAACGCTTCAGGGCGGCGCCGGGGCCGCCCTCGGGCCGCTCCGGGGACTCCAGGAAGAAGACCTGCCCGGCGGCGCCGGCCTGCAGGCTGTGCAGGTCGCCGGCCGGGTCCAGCAGGGCGAGGATGCGCTGGTCGATGCCGTCGAAGTCGATGACGACCGCCTCGGCCCTGGCCTTCTCGGGCTTGTCGCCCGGTTTGTCGGTCGGCTTGTCCTCCTTCGGCTTGTCCTCCTTCGGCTTCTCCTCGTCGCTCTCCTTGGCCAGCGGCGACTTCTCGCCCTTCTTCAGCACGACGAGGTAGATCGAGCGGTGGGGGCGCATGTCGGCGCTGGACTGGGCGAACCACTGGTTGACCGGGCCGGCGTCGGTCGAGGCGAGGAAGTAGAGGTACTTGCCGCCGGCGTCGAAGACCGGGTCGGTGGCGTCGCTCAGGCCGTCGGTGATGGCCCGCGCCTTCTCGGCGGTGGTGTCGTAGGCGTAAACGGTGCGATAAGATGCCTTGTTGCCCAGGGCGTAAACGATCCAGCGCGAGTCGGGCGACCAGGCCGGCCGCAGGGCCCCCAGCCCCTCCGGGCCGTACTGCGGCTCCGAGGCCACCTTCCGCACCTTGCCGTCGGTCAGGTCGATCCAGAAGAGCGACTGCGAATTATCGACGTAGGAAATCTTCTTGCTATCGGGCGACCAGGTCGGTTGCGCGTAGAAGCCGGCGCCCTTGGGGTCGTAGACCTTTGCCGCGCCCTTGCCGTCGGCGGCGCGGACGTGCAGGCGGTACTCGCCGCCCTCGTCGGAGAAGTAGGCGACGGAACGGCCGTCGGGCGACCAGGACGGCGCGCGCTCGTGAACGCCGGGGGTTTCGGTGAGGTTGCGCGGGTCGCCCTTCTCGGCCGGGACGGTGACGATGTCGCCGCGGAAGTCGAAGACGGCCCGGGCCCCGGACGGCGAAACGCCGGCGCCCCGGACGTACTTCGCCCCCTTGACAAAGCGCGGCCGGGCCTCGCCGAGGTCGGTCGCCACGCCGATCTTCAGGCGGGTGGACGTCTCCTTTTCGGTGTCGTAGAGGTGCAGGTAACCGGCCTGTTCGTAGACGATCCGGCCGCCGCCCGAGCCCAGCGCGACCACGGGGAAGTCCTTGTGGTCGGTGAGCTGCTTCACCTTCTTCGTCACCGGGTCGTAGGCGAACAGGTTGTACTCGCCGTTGCGGTCGGAGCGGAAGTAGATGAGTTTGCCGACCCACTGCGGGGAAAGGTCGTTGCAGCGCCCCTCCGGCTGCGGCACCTGTTCGACGGCGTGGTCCTTGCAGCGGTAGACCCAGATGCGGCCGTGGGTGCCGCCGCGGTAGTGTTTCCACTGCTGGCTGTGGTCGGCCAGCGGGCAGTAGGCGATGGACTCGCCGTCGGGCGAGTAGGACGCCTCGACGCCGTAGGGGATCGGCAGCTGCGTCGGCATGCCGCTGGCGACGGGCACCGTGAACAGCTGCGTGTGGCGGTTGTTGGAGGCGTTGCGCGGCGACGAGAAGAGGACGGCGCTGCCGTCGGGCGTCCAGCCGCGGACGACGTCGGCGGCGGGGTGGGAGGTGAGGCGCTTCGGCGAGCCGCCGCTGACGGGGATGGTGTAGACGTCGATATTGCCGTCGTACTGGGCGCTGAAGGCGATGGTCTGGCCGTCGGGCGAGAAGACGGGGTGCGACTCGACGCCGGGGTCGGTCGTGAGGCGGCGGACGTTCTTGCCGTCGAGGTCGGCGACCCAGAGGTCGTCGGCGTAGACGAAGGCGACGTGGCTTTCGCTGACGGCGGGTTGGGCCAGCAGGCGCGTGTCGCGCAGGTCCGGCTCGGCCCGGGCGGGACCGGCGAGGAGCAACAGCGCGCCGAGCAGCGGCAGCAGAGACGGCGACCGTGTGCGCATGAGGGATCCTCCGAGGAGAACGGGTCTTGCAGAGAGGGAACGATCCGGGACGTCGGCCCCGAGTTCGTTGGGGTGAGACTACCACGCGGGAAAGTCGGCGGCAAGGAATTGTCCTGGACGGGTTGGCCGCTTCGGCGCTTACGCGCGGCGGCTTGTTTGCGGAAAGGGGGGGTTGGCGTGAACAGCCGGGCCCACGGTTCGTCTCCGCCGCTGGGTGTGCCAGGAGCCGATTCGTTTCACGGTGCGACCAGGTTCTCCCCTGGCGTGGCGGCCGCTTCGCTGCGCATCCCCCGCAAAGTCCCCGCAGCTTCCGCCCCGAATCCTCACGATTTCAACCCGGTCGTTCCCCATCCCTCCGCCGCGCGGATAGACTTCCCTGCCGTGAGGCCCGAGGAGACGCTCCGGCCGTATGACGAGGCACTGACGTATGGACAGACCCAGTGCAGGCACCGCGAAACGCCGCCAGCCCCTCGCCCTCTCCATTGCGCTGACGTTGCTGATCCTGCTGCCGCCGGCCCTGCGCGCCGGCAGTACGGACTCCTCACCCGACGCCGCCATCCTGTTGCCGCATCCCGCCCTGACGCGGGAGAAACACCTCGCTGCCCTCGGCACCCCGGCGTGGCACGCGGCCGGCAGTCGCGGCCAGGGGGTCAAGGTCGCTATCCTCGACACCGGCTTCCGCGGCTACCGGGCGTTCCTCGGCAAGGCGCTGCCGGCGCAGGTGACGGTTCACTCGTTCCGCACCGACGGCGACCTGGAGGCCAGGGACAGCGAGCACGGCATCCTCTGCGGCGAAGTTGTCCATGCCGTCGCCCCGGAGGCCGAGTTGCTCTTCGCCAACTGGGACTGCGACCGGCCCGACCAGTTCCTGGACGCCGTGCGCTGGGCGCGCGACCACGGGGCGCGGGTCATCTCCTGCTCGGTCGTCGTGCCGACCTGGAGCGACGGCGAGGGGGGCGGGCCGATTCACGAGTCGCTGACGAAACTCCTCGGCCACGACGTCCTTTGCTTCGCCAGCGCCGGCAATACGGCCCAGCGGCACTGGAGCGGCGCCTTCCACGACGCGGGTGACGGCTGGCACGAGTGGGCGCCCGGCCGCAAGGACAACCTGATGGTGCCCTGGGGGCGCGAGCCGGTGTCGGTCGAACTGTGCTGGCCCCGCGGCGCCGACTACGAGTTGGCCGTGTGGGACGCGACGACCGGGACAGAGGTCGGCCGCTCCGAGCCGCGCGAGGGCACGGAGCGCACCTGTGCCGTGGTGTGGGTCAGGCCCGAGTTGAGGCACTCTTACTGGGTGCGCGTCCGCCGGGCCGCCGGCCACCCGGCGGGTCGGTTTCACCTGGTGACGCTGGGCGGCGGGCTGGAAGTGACGACGGCTCGCGGTAGCATCCCCTTCCCCGGCGACGGGCCGGAGGTGATCGCGGTCGGCGCGGTGGGGGCCGACGGCCGGCGGGCGCCATACAGCTCGTGCGGGCCGAACTCGTCGTGGCCCAAACCGGACCTCGTCGCCGTCGTGCCGTTCCCCAGCCAGGCTCGCTCGCGGCCGTTCGCCGGCACCTCGGCCGCCGCCCCCCAGGCCGCGGCGCTGGCCGCGCTGCTCTGGTCGCGCTGCCCGGGGTGGAACGCCGACCGGGTGCGCGAGACCTTGCTGAAGTCGGCCCACGACCTGCTCGCGCCCGGCCACGACGACGAGACCGGCTACGGGTCGATTACCTTGCCTCCTCTCCCGTAAACCGGACAGAGAGGGAGGAGCGAACCCGCCCCCGTAAGGGGGCGGGTTTCATTTCGCGCCCCGACGGCGCCGCGAAGCGGCCCCGCGCCGCCAGCAACCTCTTGCGCACCCACACGGCCGACACCGTTTCCCGAACGCCGGCCCGAGCGTTACCCTCGGGAGATCGTCCCGTCGTCATCCCTGGAAGCAAGACTCGACACCCGGTAGTGGGAGGATATACAGACAAGAGACGCCCGAAACTGGTGTCGCTACGACACGGACAGACCCGTGGGATTGAAACCGACGGACGAGTATGTCCAAGTACCTCATCGGCATTGACCTCGGCACGACCAACAGCGCCCTGGCGTACGTCGATTTGCGGCGCAAGCCGCGCGAGGGGCGACCCGAGGTGCGGACCTTCGAGGTGCCGCAACTCGTCGCCCCGGCCGACGTGGCGCCGCGCGTCCTGCTGCCGTCGTTCCTGTACCTGCCGGGGCCGCACGACCTTCCGCCCGGCGCCACGGCCCTTCCCTGGGATCCGCAGCGCGCCTACGCGGTCGGCGAGTTCGCCCGCAATCACGGCGCCCGCGTCCCCGGCCGGCTCGTCACCTCGGCCAAGTCGTGGTTATGCCACGCCGGCGTGGACCGCTCCGCCGCCCTGCTCCCGTGGAGCGCCCCGCCCGACGTCCAGCGCATTTCCCCGGTGGAAGCCTCCGCCCGCTACCTGCGCCACCTGACCGAGGCGTGGAACCACGCCGTCGCCCAGGGGCGCGACGAGGACCGGCTCGAGAAACAGGCGGTCGTCCTGACGGTGCCGGCCTCGTTCGACGACGTGGCGCGCAACCTGACGGTGGAGGCGGCGCGCAAGGCCGGCATCGAGAACCTGACGCTGTTGGAGGAGCCGCAGGCGGCGTTCTACTGCTGGCTGACCACCTCGCCGCCAAAGGAGGCCGGCGCGCTCCGGCCCGGCGCGCTGTGCGTCGTCGTAGACGTCGGCGGCGGCACCAGCGACTTCAGCCTGATCCAGGCGGTCGAGCAGCAGGGCGAACTGGCGTTCGTCCGCCAGGCGGTCGGCGATCACTTGCTGCTCGGCGGCGACAACATGGACCTGGCCCTGGCGAAGTTCGTGGAGACGAAGCTGCCGGGGGCGGGCCGCGTCGATGCCGCCGGCTACGGCATGCTGACGCAGGCGTGCCGCCTGGCCAAGGAAACGCTTTTCGCCCCGAACCCGCCGGCCCATCACACGGTAACGGTCGTCGGCCGCGGCCGCTCCGTGGTCGGCGGCACGCTGCACACCCAACTGACCCCGGCCGACGTGCGCCGGCTGATCTTCGACGGCTTCTTCCCGCAGGTGCCGCGCGACGCGGAGCCGATCCGCGGCTCGCGTACCGGCCTGCACGAGATGGGGCTCCCCTACGTCAACGACCCGGCGATCACGCGCCACCTGGCCGCGTTCCTGAAGAAGCACACCCCGGCCGGCAGCGCCCCGCAAGGGATCCTCTTCAACGGCGGCGTCTTCCAGCCGGCCGCCCTGCGCGAACGTCTGGTCGAGGTGATGCGGCAGTGGTACGACAGCCCCGCGGCGCCATGGCAGCCGCTGGTCCTGACGACGCCGTCGCTCGACCTCGCGGTGGCCTGGGGCGCCGCCTACTACGGTTGGCTGCGCCACACCGGCGGCCGGCGCATCGGCGGCGGCATCGCCCGTTCTTATTACGTCGGCGTCGCGGCCGACGGGACCGCCGCGCCGGCCCCGGGCCAGCCGCTGACCGTCGTCTGCGTCGTGCCGCAGCACCTGGAAGAAGGGGAGGAGGTCAGCCTGCCGAAGCCGGAGCTGGAATTGGCGATCGGTCAGCCGGTCCTGTTCCCGCTGTACACCTCGACGGTGCGGGGCGGCGACAAGCCGGGCGACCTGCTGCAGGTCGCGCCGGAGCAACTCTTGCAGCTGCCGCCGCTGCACACCGTCCTGCGCGGCGGCAAGCGCAGCGGCACCAAGCACGTCCCCGTCACGCTGGCCGCCCGGAGCACGGAGATCGGCACTCTCGAATTGTGGTGCGTCGCCCGGGAGGGGATCAACCGCTGGCGCCTGGAGTTCAACGTGCGCGACGTCGTCCGGGGCGAAGCCGACTCGACCGCCGAGGGCGCGGAGCCGGCCGAGGCTTCCGTCACCGACGTCTGGCCCGAGGCGCAGGTGCAGGAGGCGGCGCGACTGATCCGGGCCGCGTATCTCCCTCTCCCCTCCGGGGACAGGGGTGGGGGTGAGGGGCCCGAGCCGAAAGAGCTGACCAAGGCACTCGAGGCGGCCCTCGACGCGCCGCGGCACGACTGGCCGTCCGGGTTGTGCCGCCGACTGCTGGAGTTCCTGTACGAAGTGGCGGAGCACCGCCGCCGTTCGCCGGCGCACTTCGGGCGCTGGTACAACCTGGTCGGCTACTGCCTGCGACCCGGCTTCGGCGACGCGCTGGACAAGTACCGCGTCGAGCAGTTGTGGAAGCTGCTGCACGCCCCGCCGCGCGGCGACGCCGGCAAGTCAGTCGTGCGCCAGCCGGAGAGTGGGGCGGAGTACTGGATCATGTGGAGGCGCGTCGCCGGGGGACTCAACGCGCCGTTGCAGCAGGACCTGTACAACCGGCTGCGGCCAGCCCTGCTCCCGGGGAAGGGCAAGGGCGGGCCGAAGCCGCAGGCGAACGAGCTGGCCGAGATGTGGCGCGCCGCGGCCGGCCTGGAGCGCCTCGACGGGAAGAACAAGGAGGCGCTCGGCGAAGCGCTGCTCAAGCCGCTGCGCCGCAGTCCGGTGCCGACCTATGGCTTCTGGGCGCTGACGCGCCTGGGGGCGCGCGTGCTGCTCTATGGTCCCCTCAACGCGGTGGTGCATCCGCAGGTCGTGCAGGGCTGGCTCGACGCGATCCTGTCGTTCCAACCAGCCAACCAGAGCGAGCGCCTCGGCTGGGCGTTCTGCCTGGCGCAGCTGGCCCGCCGCAGCGGCCAGCGCGCCCTCGACGTGGATGACAGCCATCGGCTGAGTGTCCTAAGCGTACTGCGCGGCCTCGACGTCCCCGAGCACTGGCCGCGCATGGTCGAAGAAGTGAGCGAGCTGGAGCGCGACGAGCAAAGTCAGATGTTCGGCGAGTCGCTGCCCATCGGCTTGCGCCTGCTGCAACCACAAGAGTAAATCGGCCGCTTGCGGCTTAGAAACTGTTTCAATAACGGCGAGCGGCGCGGCGTTAGCCCGCCGGTGAAGCCGAAACCGGCGGGCTGACGCTGCGCCGCTCGCCGTTCTATCAGCGACCCCTCACTCGGCCTGTTCCTGACGGATTTCCGCGAGTTCTTGCTGGAGGTGCTCCACGAGCATCTGGGCCGCCTCGATCAGCGCCTCCAGGGTGACTTCCGGATCCTGTCCCGGCTGCAGCGGCAGCACCGTATTCACGAGCACCCGGAAGAAGTTGTGCTTCAGCTCCTGGGGTCCGGGGGCGGATGACATGGTTCAGTTCCTCAACGGATGTTATTACTGGATGGCTTCGTTCTGCCGGCGGGGAATGATCCAGCACGACTCGTGCCGCGTCATGCCGACGTGCGCGTAGTAGCTCTGCGCCTTGGGGGCCGCGAGGAGGATGAGCGCCGTCTCAAGTCCGGCCACCTCGTGGGTCCGGCGGATCAACTCGCGGCCGATGCCTTGCCGTTGATAGCGATCGTCCACGGCGAGGTCCGACAGGTAGGTGCAGAAAGCGAAGTCCGTCAGGGCTCGCGAGACGCCGACCAGCAAGCCATCGACCCGGGCCGTGAGGATCAGGTTGCCGTGCGCGAGCATTTTGCGGATCCGATCGGCGTCGTGGACGGGGCGGCGCTCGGCCAGGGTCGAGCGCACCAGGACGTCGATGAATTCGGCCGGGGTCAGGTGCGGTTCCTGCTGATAGGTCACGATCACGGCCTGGTTCCTTCGCTTCGGGCGCCCGGATTGAGCCTTTCCTCGCACGGCCCTTCCTGCGAAACTACAGGGGTCACGCCCACTGAACAAGACCGGGGTGAGACTTATGTTGTCACTGCTTGGCCGAGGCGTTCGACTGTGTGACGGCCTTACGCGCCGCGAGGCCCTTCGGGTCGGCGGCCTGGGGTTCACCGGGCTGATGTGGTCCGACTGGTTGAGGGCCCGCGCCGCGCCGATCAGCCGGGGCCGGCCGGGCGGCCAGTCGGCCGTCGGCGGGTTCGGCAAGGCCAGGGCCTGCATCCTGATCTTCAATTACGGGGGGCCTTCGCACCTGGACGTCTGGGACCTGAAGCCGGACGCCCCGCGCGAGGTTCGCGGCGAATTCAAACCCACGGCGACCCGGGTGCCGGGGATCTCGATCACCGAGCACCTGCCGCGCCTCGGCGCCCTGGCCAACCACTACGCCGTGATTCGCTCCGTCACCCATCGCGACAACGATCACGCCATCGGCACCTACCTGGCGCTGACGGGTCATTCTCACCCCAAGAACGCGATCCTGGGCATCGAGCCGCCCGCGACCCCGCAGGATTTGCCTTCCGTGGGGTCGGTGGTCAGCAAGCTGCGGCCCGCCGACCGGCCGGTGTTTTCCTACGTCACCCTCGGGGACCTGCGCCATTTCGGCAACAACGACAGCCTGGGCCAGAACGCCGGCTGCCTGGGCCGGGCCTACGACGCCTTCACGGTCCCCTTCGTCCGGCCCATGAACGGTACCCTGGACCTTGGCAATGTCGCCTCCGTGATGGGGGAAGTAGACGGCCAGCGGCTGGACGGGCGCCGCCACCTGCTGGAACGGGTGAGCCACGCGGCCCCGCTGCTGGAAGCCACGGCCGACGTGCGCAACCAGGACGATAGCACCCGGAGGGCCTTTGAACTCCTCTCCTCGTCGGCGACCCACGACGCCTTCAACCTCGCCAAGGAGCCGAGCAAGGTCCGCGACCGCTACGGCCCGACCGCCTTCGCCCGGAACTGCCTGCTCGCCCGGCGACTGGTGGGGGCGGGGGTCCCCATCGTCACGGTCTATTCCTTCGGCAACCGCGACTGGGATACGCACGGGGGTAATTTCGCGGCCCTGAAAAACACGCTGCTTCCCCCGACGGACCAGGGCGTGGCGGCGCTGCTGGAAGACCTGGCCGGCCGCGGAATGCTGGACGAGACGCTCGTCGTCTGGATGGGCGACATGGGCCGCACGCCGCGCATCAACGGCGGCGCGGGGCGCGACCACTGGTCGTTCTGTTATTCCGTCGTGATGGCCGGCGGCGGCGTCCGCGGCGGTCAGGTGTACGGCTCCTCGGATCGCTTCGCCGCCTACCCCTCCACCAACCCGGTCAGTCCCGCCGACG
Organism: Gemmataceae bacterium; assembly: GCA_035266225.1. GTDB lineage: Bacteria > Planctomycetota > Planctomycetia > Gemmatales > Gemmataceae > DATFNV01. Next base: position 12,864 of record DATFNV010000128.1, on the reverse strand, counting down.
TCGCCGCCACCATCTACCACTGCCTGGGCATCGACCCCCGGACTCACGTGACCGACCAGCAAGGTCGTCCGCTCGTCATCGGCGCCGGAAACCCAATTCAGGCGTTGCTGGGGTAGGACGGCCCCGCGCCGCCCAGGCAGACCACCAAGCCGCCCTACGGGTCCCTGTTGGAGTCGGAAGCCATGCTGAGCGTACTGGCCGGGGGAGCCCGGCTTTGTGACGGGATCAATCGCCGCGAGTTGCTGCGGGTCGGCGGCCTGTCGCTTTTCGGCGGCATGACGCTGCCGCGGCTTCTCCGGGCCGGCGACGGCTCGCGGCGGCGCGGGCCCGGCCCGGCCCGGTCGGTGATCCTGTTCAACCTGCTCGGCGGACCCAGTCATCAGGACATGTTCGATCTGAAACCGGACGCGCCGCCGGAGGTGCGCGGCGAATTCCGGCCGATCCGCACGTCGCTGCCCGGCCTGCAAATCTGCGAGCACCTGCCGGCCACCGCCAAGTGGATGCACCGGGCCTGCTTGATCCGCACCGTCACCCACAATTACAATGCCCATAATCCGCTGGCGATGATGACCGGCTTCGCCGGCGGCGACAACGGCCAGATCGTCGCCAAGGCGTCCGACCCGCCCGATGTCGGCGCCGTCTGCCAGTACCTGGGCCTGGGGCCGCGCGACCTGCCGGGGGCCGTGTGCCTGCCGTGCTACCCCGGCTGGGGCGAGGGGATCCGGCGCCCCGGCCCTTACGGCGGCTGGCTGGGCAGCCAGTACGACCCACTCTTCTCAGTCTGCAACCCCACCTTCGAGCGCAAGCCGAAGGTCCCCTATTACGACCCGGTCCTGCCGCTGGGCGACCCGCAGATGCCGTCGCTGGAGGCCCTGCCGGAGATGACCGCGGTGCGGCTCGACGGCCGCCATTCGCTGGTGGGCCAGCTCGACCGCCAGTTCAAGGCGGCGGAGTCCTCGCCGGCCATCGCTCGCCTGGACCACTTCCAGCGGCGCGCCTTCTCGATGCTGTAGTCGAGCAAGACCCGCGAGGCGTTCGACCTCTCTCGCGAGCCGGACCGCGTCCGCGACCGCTACGGCCGGAACCTGTCCGGGTCGAGTTTGCTGGTGGCCCGGCGGCTGGTCGAGGCGGGGGTGCCGTTCGTCAGCGTCCACGCCGAGATCTTCGGCAGCATGGGGCATTCCTACGACATGCACGAGAACAACTTCGGCATGCTCAAGGGCTCGAACCTGCCGATCCTGGACCGGGCCTACCCGGCGCTGCTGCAGGACCTCGACGACCGCGGTCTGCTCGATGCGACGCTGGTCGTGGTGATGGGCGAAATGGGCCGCAGCCCGCGGGTGAACGCCAAGGCGGGGCGCGACCACTGGCCGCAGTGCGGCTTCAGTCTCCTGGCCGGCGGCGGCGTCAAGGCGGGCAGCGTGTACGGCTCGACCGACAAGATCGCGGCGTATCCCAAAGACCATCCCGTGTCGCCGGCCGACCTGGTGGCCACGATTTACCACCTGCTGGGGATCGATCCGGGCCTGACACTCCCCGACCGGAGCGGCCGGCCGATGCCGATCGCGCACGGCGGGGAGCCGATCCGGGGCGTCGTCGCCTGAGGCGCGGGCTATGGCGCGCGGAGCTTCTCTTCGACCCAGCCCGCCGTGTTCCTCGTGGCGGGGAGGGATTGCGATGACTCACCGCCAGAAAGTTGACCACCTCATCGAGGACTTGGGCAAGCGAGGGATCGGCGCGTACACAGTGGCCCCGCCCCTGTTTCGACTGTTGTGGGCGCTGGGCCTGAAGGTGCCGCCGCCATTCTTCTTGGGCTTCTTCGCGCTGACGTTTCTGATGGGAGGAATGTTCAGCGTCCTCTGGGGAGCCGCCATGTGGGGGGGCTTCTTGTGGCTCTTCGAGCGGCAACCTCAGCAGGAGCCGATCGAGGTGCATGCCGTGTTCGTATTGGCCTCAGCGGCCGCGGGTTTGCTTTTCGGGCTGTGCATGGCCGCATACTGTCGGTGGAAGGCCAAGCGGCTTGTGCTTCCACCGTGGGACAGTTATCCAGAGGCTGGCGAATGAGCGTGGGCGATGAGCGGCCTGGCCCAGGCGCTGTCCGGGTGCGAGGAGGACGACCCTGATGATTATAGCCTGCGCGTCACGCGGCTGAAGCGGGCCCTGCGCGGCGCAGCATTTGCCCGAGGGGTCCTGTTCCCGCTTCAATCCGCCGTGACCGCCGAACAGTTTGACGACTTGCAGGGCAGGCTACGGAAGATGGAGCAGGACATCTTTCACGAGTTGAGCCGGCTGCGGTCCGACCATCGGGCGGACGCCTCGCCACCCCGTTGTGGGACGGTCTCCGGACCGCGCCACAATAAGGCGCATCAGGCGCCGGTTTGCATGAGCGACGCCACGACGCCGTCAAACCGGAAACCGGCCAGGAGAGGGCGGTTCTTAGCGGATAGGTTCAGCCCCCACTCCGGGGGGCCCTGCTTCCCCTCGTAATCCCGGCTCACCAGCACAGCGTTCGGCGACTCCCAAGCCGGAGCCGGGATCAGATAGAGCTCCGGGGACTGATCTTCCAATAGGATGACGAGGGCAGCAATGCGGTCCGCGCGAAGGGGGAATTTTTCCTTCTGCATGAAGACGTAGTTCAGACCCCGGATCGATTTCACTTGGATCTCATAGAAGCGGCCCGACTCGTGACGCACGATGAAGTCGATGCCACGATCATCGACTTCCGCCGTGTAGACTTGGAAGCCGTAAAGCGCGAACTCCATCTTGACGAAGTACTCGGCAAAGCGCCCCACTTGCAGGTGATTGAGCCGACTCCACGTGTATCGCCCCACTTCTGCTCCTCCCTTCGCCCAACCATCTGATTCAACGACTTCTCCGGTGATTTCTCCCGCAGACCGATTCATTATCCCAGGCCGACGGTCGCCGAGCAAGAGGAGTCTGCTTTTTCTGCTCGAACTGCCAGGGGACAAGTTAGCAGAAGACGACGTCGGCGTTGTCGGCCTTCGCCAGGATGCCGTTGCCGATCACCGAGGCCCCTCCGGATCCGGGGGGCAATTCGCGCGGGTCGCGGTTGTGTACGTCCGCCGGCCCAGTCCCGGCCAGCACACGGTCGCCGCGGGAAAGTGTTTCGTTGGCGCGCCGTGGCCGGATGGGGTATGCTTCGCGGGTCGGCTGCGACTTGCCGCTGCCTTCCAATCCGAAAGGGGTCGTCCATGTCCACCGCTACCCCGGCCGCCTTGCCCGAGGGGTCGAAGGTCAAGTGGCCGATGAAGTGGTCGAGGGTGTCGTGGACGGGGCGCGTGTCGTGGTCGGTCTGGGCCAGGCGGTTGAAGTTGTCCAGGACGTGGGTGCCGCTGGCGTCGAGGTCGAAATCGAGTTGGCGTCGGCTGCCGAGTTGGAAGAGGTACAGGCCGATACCCCACCAGCCCAGAAAGCGGGTCTCGTAAGTGATCGCGTCTTGGTCCCGGGTATCCGGGAGCCGGTCGAGCCACTTGTTAAGGTCGGGGAAGAAGTGGCGGGCGGTGAGGGCGAGGGTGCGGCCGGCGATCAGGGCTGCCCCGCCTTGCGGCGGCGGTGTGTGACATGGGTCCGGACCAGGGCGATGCGGGCGAGGACGAGGGAGGCGGCGAGGATGGGGGTGTGCGTGGCCAGCTTCTTGAGGCGAGCGTCGAGGCAGCGACGGATGAGGGTAGGGTGGTCGGGGATGCGCATGGGACCTTAGCAGGACAGGTGGCGAACGTGTGTGGACAGACTTATGAAAAAAGGGCAGCAAAGGCGAGATGCGACAAGGAGCCGTCGCCGGGGGCCTCAGCGGGTGAACGGATGTGGCCTGATACCCCGTTCCGATGCCCCGCGCCAACGTGCGACAAAAAACCCGTTCCTCACGGCTGTCTCGCCGTTGTCAGGCAACAGACCGGCAGGGAGTAGGGGAGTAGCGGGGGCATGGTTCAGAAACGGGCCGTTTCAGGTGGCGCGGGTCCGTGCCCGTGCCCGTGCCCGTGCCCGTGCCCGTGCCCGTGCCCGATTCCAGACCGGGCACGGGCACGGACCCGCGTTTGAACCAGCCCGTAGCGGGACAGGTGCGACCGGCGCAAACCGTGAAGTATCATAGAGTTGTGCGCCGAGCCACTTTACTCGTCCAGTTTTCTCAATGAGTCAAGTGGCTCGCGCGCTTCGGTGACCGTTTCGCGCTCGCCGCGTGGCGCGAGCGCGAAACGGTCATGAGATCGGCTTACTGATTGAAGACGAACTCCTTGGTGTTGATGAGCGCCCAGAGGATGTTCTCGTAGGCGGTCTTCTTGTCCTTCTCGTGCTTGCCGACATGCGCCAGGGCGGCGTCGAGCTGCTCTTTGGTCGGCTTGTGCCCCCACGCCCAGTAGAACAGTTCCTCGACCTTTTCGGCGTCGGGCCGCGTGTCCTTGGCGCCGGCGAGGAGGTCGGCCCGGCCGCCGGCGCGGGCCAGCTTGTTCTGCACCTCGTCGCTGTTGAGCAGGTGCAGCGCCTGGGCGAGGTTGGCCTCGCTGACGCGCTCGCACTCGCAGGCGCTGATGCGCTGCGGCCGGCCGAACACGTCCAGGAAGTACGACGCGAACGACTCGTCCGGCAGCATGATCGCCCGCTTCGGCGCGTGCCGGTCCTGCGGCAGGCCGCCGAACGGCGTCGGGCTGTCGGTCACCTGGCAGACCGCGTCGAAGAGCACCTCCGCCCCCATCCGCTTCGGATAATAGCGGGCGTAATTCTGCTTGTCGTGCTTGTTGAACTCGTTGGGCGCCGACGCCAGCTGATACGTCCGGCTCTTGCAGATCGTCTTGACCAGGTGCTTGAGGCTGTACTTGTTGGCCGTCAGCTCCTTGGCCAGGGCGTCGAGCAGCTCGGGGTTGCTCGGCGGGTTGGTGACGCGCATGTCGTCCAGGGGATCGACGAGGCCGCGGCCGAAGAAGTGCGCCCAGTAGCGGTTGGCCACGGCGCGGGCGAAGAACGGGTTCTTGGCGTCGGTCAGCCACTCGGCCAGCTTCTCGCGCGGGTCGTCGCCGGCGCCGACGGTCATCGGCTCGCCGTCGAGCGGCTTGATGACGGCCGCCTGCTGGGTGCGCTTGTTGATGACGTTTCCGGCCGACAGGCTGTAGACGGCCTCGCGCAGCTCCGGCACGTTCTGGAAGCCGCCCGGCACCGAGACGCTCTTGCGGCCGACGCGGCCGAAGAAGGCGGCGATGCCCCAGTAGTCGTCCTGGCTCCACTTCTCGTAGGGGTGGTGGTGGCACTGGGCGCAGGCCAACCGCAGGCCGAGGAACACCTGTGCCGTGTCGTCCACGAACTGGTTCGCCTCGCGCAGCTCCTTGTACCAGACCGTCGGCGGGTTGGTCGTCTCGTCGCCGGTCGCCGTCAGGATGGCCCGGGCGAACTCGTCATACGGCATGTCCTTGGCCATCGCCTCGCGGATCCAGTCGTGGAAGCCGAACGTCCCCTGGGCCATGGCCGGCAGCCCCTTGCGCTTGACGCGCAGGACGTCGGCCCACTTGTTGGCGAAGTAGAAGGCGTACTCCGGCGTCTCCACCAGCCGGTCGATCAACTTGTCGCGCTTCTTGGCGTCGGTGTCGGCGAGGAAGTCCTTGACCTGCTTCGGCGTCGGCAGCGTGCCGGTCAGGTCGAGCGACACGCGGCGGATGAACTGCTCGTCGCCACACAACTCCGACGGCACCAAGCCGAGTTGCTGCCATTTCTTCTGCGTGTGCTGATCGACGACGGTCTGCGCCTCGAACTTGTAGTCGGGGATCTTGACGCCGAGCGGCACGGTGGCGCGGAAGGTGGCGACGTGCCCCTGGTAGCGGGCCATGATCGCCGCCTCGCCGCTCTGGCCGAGGGTACGGACCAACCCGGTCGGATCCACGATGGCGATCTCGGTGTCGTTGCTGTCGTACTGGGCGCGGCGGGTGACGTCCTCGACGCTGCCGTCGCTGTAGTGGGCGTAGACGGCGAACTGCTGCTTGTTGTTGCGCGGCAGGACGCGCTGCTCGGGCGAGACGGTGATCTTGACCACGGTCGGGGCGTCGGCGGCGCCGACCGGCAGGCCGGAGGCGATCCAGCGGCGGATCAACTTATATTCATCCGAGTTCACCTCCAAGCGCTTGCCGCCGCCGTGGGCCGCGATGCCGGTCGCCTTGAGCAGCAGCAGGCTGTTGTCGGGCGAGGCCGGGAAGACGCGGCGGCCGCGGGCCTCCTTGACCAGGGCGTTGTAATCGACCTCCGGCTCGAAGCCGAGCAGCGAGATCTTGAAGCCGTTCTGGCCGCTGGCCTTGCCGTGGCAGCCGCCCGAGTTGCAACCGATCTTGGTGAAGATCGGCACGATCTGGTTGCCGAAGTGGATCGGCAGGTTCACGTCGCAGCTCTCGGCGCTGACGGAGACCTTGACCACCTTGTCGCCGTAGGTGGCGGTGATCTCGGTCGAGCCGTTGCTCAGCGGCATGACGCGGCCCGAGGTGCTGACGCGGGCGACCTTCGGGTTGGCGACCTCGTACTTGACGTCGCCGCTCAGGTCCTGCTGGCGCTCGCCGGGCAGGGCGGCGGTGATGACGAGCTGCTGGGCGTCGTCCATGCCCTTGAGCACGATTTTCGCCGGAGAAGTGGCGAGCGAGACGACCTCGGCGGGCTTGGGCAGGACGACGTCGTCGGTCTTGATCGGATCCTTGTCGTAAAGGTCGGCGGCGCTGAGGCGGCCGCCTAGAAGGACGAGGGCGGCGAGGGCCGCCAAGGCGGTGCGATGTGCCGTCTTCATGAGTATTACCCCCCTCATGTCTGGCAGGATGGTGGTGGCGGGAACAATGGGCAGTGGGCGAGCAAGGCGGACGACCGGGGAGGCAGCGGGTGGCCGTCCGGAGTGGAACCCATGCGTACAGGATACCTGAACCACCACCGACCGCAAGGGGGAAGTCGGATCCGCGAGCCGATTGCCCAGTCCCGGCGCCTTGAGCGTCGCACAGGCCCCATCAACCCTTCGCTATCGCAACCGGCGTCGAGCCTGTCAGTGGCGGCGAGGGACAAGGGCCTGAGGCCTGCGCAGGCGGCGCAACTCTTTCTTTCGGCAAGGAGCGCCTTCTTTACGGAGTTCACGCCGTCCCGAAGCCTTGACGCGCCTGGGTCACTAGGGCAGATTAGTAAAGGAGCCCTTACTGGAGTTCACCTCGACCATGCCGGACACCACCATCCCCCTCGCTGACCTCACCCAGCAAATCGCCCAGCGCGAATCCGAGTTGGAGCGCCTACGCCAGGAATACGAGGCGCGGCAGGGCCGTCTGGCCGACCTGGCCCGACACCGCGACGAACTCCAGGCCCAACTCAGCCAGGTGGAGGCCGACATCCAGGCCGTGACCGGCGGACTGGCACCCCCAACCGCTCCTACCACCAATGCGGCCCCGGCGTCGTCCCCCACTCCGGCGGCCCGCCCGACGCTGAGCGACGCCCTCGTGGAAGTGGCGCGCGAGGCGAACCGGCCCCTCACGGCCAGGGAACTGGGCGAGGAGTTGATCCGCCGCAGGTACCCGACCACCAGTGGCAATCTCATCAACCTGGTCCAAAACCGTCTGACGGACCTGGTCAAGCGGGGCGTCTTCCGCCGCGTCCCGGGCCAGCCGGGCGTCGTACTCGGGGAGGCGAAGACCCTCGCCCCCAAAGGATCGACCGGCGCCCCATCGGCGGCCGCGCGGGAGAGTGCTCCGCCACCCCGGCCGGGCGGTCAGCCGTCGCTCCGTGTACTCCTGACCGACTTGCTCCAGAAGGGCCGGAAGCCGGTGCCGGCGCGCGAGTTGGCCGAGCAGGTCTTGGCGACGGGCTACCAGACCAAGAGCAAGGACTTCACCGGCGTGGTCTGGACCGCCCTGGGCCAGATGAACAACGTCGAGAACGTCAAGGGCGAGGGCTGGCGCCTGAAGAAGAGCTAGTTCACCTCGCGGCCAATGATATACCATCGCCATTGGAAAACCGACGTTTAGCCGCGAGCGCGCTGGTAGTGACCCGATTTATCGGGTTCTTCTGGTGCGACGACCGCATAAATGCGGTCACTACCAGCGCGCTCGCGGCTAAGAAGCGGTTTGAGAACGTGGGGCAGGCCGGCGGCCTGCCCCACGTTCTCAAACCGCTTCTAAACCACCGGAAATGGAACGACGCCAGTATAAACTATCGCCAGTGTCCCCATTACGCGGTGCGCTTGTCTTCCGGCCCCTTCTTCCGTGTCTTCCGTGGGGCCCGGGCTCTTTCCTTGGGGGGAGCTGCTTCCTCGGTAAAGCGGCTGACGCTGAAGAGGAGGTAGTTGTACGGGATGGTTTGCGCTGCATCCTTTCGGCTGACCACCTGCCCCTTGCCGGGGTGGTAGACCCACTCCTCCCAGCTCCACACCGTTTGCACGGCGTCGGGGATTTGCACGGCCAGGTAGGAGCCCTCGGCCAGGCGGGCCCCCGTCGCGGTGCTGCCGAAGTCGAGTCCGAGGTAGAACTCCTGCACCGGCACGTTGCGGTGTCGCCCCGCGATGGCCCGGGTCAGGCCCAGCGCCAGTTTCGACAGCGGCCCCAGCGCCGGCTGCGCCGCCGTGGCCAGCCGCAGGCCGTCGCGGAAGACGTCCGACTCCAGGGCGCGCAACAGGGCCTCGTCCTGCTCGTTGTGGACGTTGATGGTGCGGCAGCGGAAGGCGAGCCCCTCGGCGCCGACGTTGAGGCCCAGGAAGATCGGGTGCCCGACCACGCCGGCGTGCTCGCCCTCCGGCACGCGGAAGGTGGCGTTGAAGTGAAGATCCTCGGCCCCGCCGGGGATCTGGTTGCGGGCGTTGAAGTCGAGGAGGACCTGGTGCGTGCCGCCGCCGGGGTAAGCCTTGACGCGCAGCCGGTCGAGCTTGATGTTCACGCGCCCGTTGCGCAGTGTCGGGTCCGGCGCGATGGCCCCGGCGTAGCGGATCACCAGGGGTTGCTCCCCGGGCGGCGCCGGTGCCAGGTGGCCGAAGGCGTGGGCGGCGGACAGCCAGATCGGCGGCTGTCGGTCGCCGAAGGGCCACCACCACGCACCACCTCCGAAGGCGGATCGCTGCGCCTCGGCCTCTCGCAACGCGGCCTCCAGCCGGGAGGCGAGGTCGGTTTCGCCGACGTCCCGGAGGTAGGCGATCACCTCGGCCGGCGGGCGCCGGGCGAGCACGGGCAGGTCAGCGGCTGGGGCCGGCGGCGTCATGGCATCAACCTCCCGGGGCCTGGAGAGCTTGGTCAATGCGCTGGATCTGCTCGCGCGCTTTCTGGATCTCGTTTGCCGCGCTGGGGCCGCAGCGCTCGAATCCCTTGAGGGCGGCCTCGGCGTACTTCCGTGCGTCCCCGAGACGGCCTGCGTCGGCGAGAGTGATGGCTACGTCGTAACGCGCTGTGGCGGCGTCGAAGAGGTCGCCGTGTGCCTCGTTGTACCGGATCGACTCCTGGAGGTGAGGCAGAGCTTCGTCCAAGTCCCCACCTCTCGCATAAACCTTGCCGAGTTGGTGATGTAGCACTGCAAGGTCCGAAGGTGCATCGGGCGGCGTCAAGTCCAGTGCCTGTCGGTAGTATCTCAGGGCCTGGTTAAGCAGCCGCAGTAAGTCGGCTTCCGGTTGGCTGGCAGCTCGCGCTTCGTCGAAGCGTTCCAGACTCACGCTTCCCAGTTGGCCCAGGCAATTCGCCCGCGCATGTTTCTGGTCTTCCTGGTGCATGCCGAGGCTCCGCTGATACCACTGTTCCGCCTGCCCCAGGTCCCGGAGCGGGCTAACGTTCTTGTATGCATGCCCCAGACTGAAGGCGCAGACTGCCGCACCATGCCAGTCGCCGATGCGCTGACACAGACCCAAGGCTTGTTCGAGCGTTGTTGGGCACTCCGATTGATCGCGCTTACTTTGGATGCTACCCAACTGTTGCAAAGCTACCGCCAGTGCTCGGATAGCGTTGCACTGGTCATCATCCCAGGTCGTGCGATCTGACGCCAGAATCGGGGACACCTGAGATCGAAGCCAATCGACCTGGAGCCGCACCAGGCGCTCCGCCTCATCCCACTGCCTTGCGTCGTCGGCGACCCGAGCGCGGTAGTCGGCCACCAATGCCCATTGCCTCTCGCGGCCAGGCAGCGGCCCGTCGGTGCTCGGGTCTGTGAAGTCTGGCACGACCTCCTCGACCAGCGGCCGCCATTCCGCCATGCGGCCGGTGTGTAAGTAAAGAATCCGCAGTCCTTGCATGGGGCCGGTAATACGGTGCCACCAACCGCGCTGGCGTGCGAGCCGCCGGGCGTGCAACAGGTTAGCCTCCTCCGCGGTGAGGGCCCCGATCAGATCCCCGCGACCTTCCTGAGACATATCGTGGTAGATGTTGCCCAGCACCCCCATCGCCTCCACGAACGCCCGGGTGGCGTGCATGCCCGGCCCCTCAACGCCTCCGCAAGGCGAGGAGTAATGTTGCTCGAACAGGCCACGGAAGAACCACGGCACGGCCGGGTGGATCCGGTAGTAACCGCCTCCTACCGCCGTGAGCAAACCGATCTCCGCGGCGCGGTCGAGCAAGGCGATGCCTGCCTCGCCCGTTAGGCCGCGTACCTCGGGCACGCACCAGGGCTCGGCCGGGGTTCCCATCCCTAGCAGGACGGCCACGTTCACGAAATGCCGGAACAGGTGCAACAGCGCTAACTGCTTCCGCTCCGCCTCGGTGAAGGCGTTCTCGAAGCCGTAGTTCAGGGATGCCCCCAGCGACTTCGCCCGCCCCTCGGCGGGCTCGTCCTCAAAAGGGAGTTCGCCCGCCCGTAGCCGCTCCACCAGCTTCGCCACCTGCTCTTTCGTGCGGCAACCTTCGCGCAGCGCGTGACCCACCACGGCGGTGATCGTCAGCGGGTTCCCCTCAGTGAATTCCAAGAGCGGCCGCCAGTCCTCCACGTCGTCGAGCCGCCGTCCGTACCGCTCGGCCAGCGCCCGCGCCAGCTGCACCCGCTCCTGAAACGGCATCCGGGGCACAGGGACGCGCTTCGGCAGGTCGCTCAGCCACGCGCGTTCGTCGCGCCGCGAGGTGAGCAGGAACTTGCCCTTGCCTTCGCTTATCTGGCGTAGGAAATCCACCAACTCCTTTTGCTCCGCCGCGCTCCAGGCCGACGGCGTGCCAGCCGGAAAGCCCGCCACCGGCTCCACGTTGTCCCACACCCACAGCACCGGCACCTTCTTGAGGATCTGAAGGGCCACGTCCCGCCGCTGCACGTCCTCTAGCGCCAGCCACTGGACGCCGGCCTGTTCGAGCTGCGCCTTGAAGAGCCGGCCGAGTTGATCGAGCACGCGCGGCAGCGGTTTGTACTGCTCGAACGAGGTGAAGAGCACCGGGCCGTCCACCCCGCCGGTCAGGGCGTACCAGCGGGCGAACTCGGCGGCCGTGGCTGTCTTGCCGGCCCCGGCGTAGGCGTGCAGCAACACCACGGGGTGGTCGTCAAAGGCCCGGTCCAGGGCGAGCAGCGTCTCGTCGCGGCCGAAGAAGCCCGCGTCGGGACGGGGCGGCAGTTCCGGATCGAGCGAACCCCGCTGCGGCGTCTGCTCGGCGTCAGCGACGGTGATGGTGAGATCCTGGGCCTTCTTCGGTTTGGGGAACAGTTCGATGGCGCGGGCCTCGTAGACGACGGGCACCGGCCAGTCCTGCAGGGCCAGCGGCGCAAAGGCGATCTGCCGCAGCGGGTTGTCGTGGAGCTGCTTGCGGCCCAGGCTCACCGCCTCGCCCAGCGCCTGCCCTTGCGCCAGGGCGACGTACAGGTCGGCGACGAACTGCGCGGCCGTCACGACGTAGACGTTGTAGCGCATGGCCACCACCCCGCCGACGCCCGCGTCGATCGCCTCCAGCGCCAGCGACCCCAGCGAGCGCACCTGGCTGTGGACGTCCGCCACTGTCTCTCCCTCAGCCGGGGCGGGCGGCGGGTCGGCGTGCGCCGAGCGGCAGGCGTTGAGCACCAGCACCGGCACCTCGGTCTCCACCAGCAGGGAGGCGATCTCCGGCCCGTCCACCAGCCGCAGGTTATGCGCGCTCGCGGGGTTCTCGAAGGCCAGGTAGCCGTGCCGTCCGGGGCGGCGGTGGCCGGGGTAGATGGCTTTCGGGGAGAAGCGCTGGGGGTCGAAGTCCAGCAGCTCCTCCAGGGTCTTGCGCAACTCGTCGTCGTCGGGCTTCTTCTCCCAGTTCTGGAACAGGTCGTTCACGTCGAGCACGGTGCCGTGGCCGTCGAAGTGGACCACGTGGTAGGGCTTCCCGTCCTTCTTGGCCTGGCGAAGGGCGCGGCCCAGTTGCTCGAACGTGGGCGGGCGCAGCAGGTCCAGGTGGACCAGCCCCTCGTCGCCGACGCCGAGCGCCTTGAGCAGCCGCGTGGCCACCGAGCGGAAGGGGACGTCGGCGCGGCCGCCGGGGCGGCAGATGACCAGCAGAATGCGGATGGGCCCGCGGCCCCTGCCGGGGAGCTTGGGGCGCTGGGCGGCCTGGGCGTGTGTGCGCACGAAGGCGCGGGCGCGCAGGGCCAGGTGTACCTGCGTGGTAGGGTCGCGGAGCAGCTCCCAGGGGACCGTGGCCGCCTCGCGGACGTCGGTGGCGACCTCCACCCGGGTGTCGTTGAGCTGTCCGCGCAGGGTCGCCCACAGGTCGCGGGCCTGGTCGTTGGCCTGGAAGACACTCTTGAACAACTCCACGCCGATCTCCGCCATGCGCTGCTCGACCGACTGGGCGATGGCGGGGGCGGGGTCGTGGGGGTACTGCAGGAAGTCCTCCAGATACCAGCGCAACCGTTCCTGATCCGCCGGCGTGAACGTGAAGTCGAAGTCGGCCTGGGCGGCCAACTCGATGCCGGCGTCATCGCAGGAGACAATGG
>DATFNV010000127.1:0-10826 GCA_035266225.1 Gemmataceae bacterium | reverse complement strand
GTCGCCGGCGTCAGCCCTGGGACCGCCAACAGCCACAGGCGTACGTGCCGCACCAGCTCCTCGATGCGCTCGCGGATGCGCTGCCAGCCCAGGGCCGTCTGGAAGTCGATGGCCGCCGGCACCGCCAGCCACGGACACGGGTCGCGCGTCCCCTCGAATTCCAGGGCACGCAGCCGTCCCGTCGTGCCCCACTCGTCGCGCTCGTCGCGCCGCGCCGGGTCGTGGTGCCAGCCCCAGCTCACCTGCAACGGTTGCAGGCGGTCCTCGTTGCCCTTCCCCAGGTAGAGGAAGCCCGAGCCGGTCGGCGCCAGCAGCCACTTGTGACAGTTGCCGCCGTAGAAGTCGGCGCCGATCACGTCGAGGTGGACGGGGAGCATTGCAACCGCATGGGCGCCGTCCACCACGGTCAGCACGCCGCGCCGCCGGGCCTCTGCGCAGATCTCGCGCGCCGGCAACACCAGTCCCGTCGGCGACAGCACGTGACTGAAAAAGAGCAGTCGCGTCCGCTCACTGAGGGCGCCGCGCACCGCCTCGACGAGGGCACCGGGTTCGTTCGCCAGGAGCGGCAGCGGAAAGGTGCGCAGCGTCAGGCCCTGGCGCTGGGCGGCGCGTTCCCAGCACCAGTGCATGGCCCCGTATTCGTGATCGGTCAGGAGGATTTCGCCCGGCGCGGTCAGGCGCAGACCGGCGGCGACGACGTTGACCGCGGCGCTGACGTTGGCGGTGAAGACGAGCCGCCGCGGGTCGCCGCCGAGGAACGTCGCCAGCCGCTCGCGCGCCTCCCACAGCAGCGGCGGCGCCGTGCGCAAAAGGAAGTCCATCGGCTCGGCGGCGAGTTGTCGGCGCAGTTCGGTGACGCGGTCGAAGACGCAGCGCGGCAGGGGGCCGAAAGAGCCGGTGTTGAGGTTCGTGACGGTGGGGTCGAGCAGCATCCGCGAACGGGCGTGCGACCAGAAGGCGTCGGGCATGGGACGGCGTCTCGGTGGGATCGTTTAGCCGCGACCCGAAGGGGAGCGCGGCGGCCTCAGCGCCCGAAGATCTTGGCGACGGGAACGACGAAGCCCGGCAGGTGCGGTTCACCGGACAATTGCTGCGCCTCGTTGAACATCTCGGGAGGAGCGCCGGGGCGGTAGACGGTGACGGTGTGGAAGTGCGGATCGACCATCCACACCAGGGGGACGCCGACCGCCAGGTACTCGCGCAGCTTTTCGGTGACCTCTTCGATCGTGTTCGAGGGGGACAGGATTTCCACGGCCAGGATGGGGATGCCGTCGATGACGCGCGTATCTTCCGGCTCTCGCGCCGCCAATTCCGCCGAGATGTAAACCACGTCGATACCGGGGGGTGGAATCCGGGTCGCGCCGCAGGCGACAGCCAACTTCGCCGGCGTGGACTTCGCCCCGCGGGGCGGGTTGCTGATCGAGCCAGTCTCCCAGGAGTTGGGCGATCCTCGCCTCGACGCGCGTGTGCCATCGGTTCCGCTTGGTCACGTCTTCTCCCCTGTTCTCCCGCAAGCGCCCGCGGATCAGCCAGCGCTCGACGCCGTCGTCGGGCATCGCCAGCAGTTCCTCGGTAGTCATCAGCCGCTCGGCAACCGGCGCGCTCATCGCACTCTCCTCCTTCACCCCGAGCGGCTATTGTACCGTCGCGACCACCAACTCGCGCGCCCAAACGGCGCGAGGGACGAGTGCCAGCACGACCCGTTGGCAGGGGATAACTTTTCGGCTGTTCCGCCAGCCGCTTGCGTTTCGCGCACGCACAACCCTGGTGAAGCGAACGCGAAACGCAAGCCGCTGGCGGACTGCAGGAGCGGCAGCTGGTCCACCGGGCGGTAATTTGCTACTCGCCGAAAGGGGTACAGGAAACCACATGCCGGGAGGACGGATCGGAAGTGCCGAGGGCGGGACTCGAACCCGCACGCCTTGCGGCATGGGCTCCTAAAACCCACGTGGCTGCCTGTTACACCACCTCGGCAAGGGGCTGAAGCGACCTGCGCCGCAACCCAATTAATTCTACCGGCGCCAGAGAACCCGGACAACACGTCCGAGTTGTGAGCGGGCTCAGGTCGGAATCCGCAGCCCCGCGGGAGTCGCGACGTAACTCTCCTCCAACCGCAGCGGCACGCTCCGGCAGGAGCCCGCCGTTGAGGTGTTCGGCGATGCTCGCGGCCCACGCGGCATGTACGCCATCCCACGGCCAGTCCGGGCCCCACGGCGAACGGAAGTGATCGAGCAGCGGCATGGCTCTTCCTCGCCCCCTTGTCGTGGGGCATAACCCAGAGTCAGTTGCGCCAGCCGCTTGCGGCTTAGCGGAAGCCTGGAATCCGCTAAGCCGCAAGCGGCTGGCGCAACTGACTCTCAATGCCCCTACGCTCCATACTTCGCCAACCGTTGCGCGTGCGCCATCGCCAGCGGCAGCAGGTACATCGCCGGGAACTGCCCCAGCCCGCCGCGCAGACATTGCGACTCCCCAAATTCCGTCACCGGGTCGGGCCGGCACGTCTTCGCCCACAGCACCACCGGCACCGGGTGCCAGCTGTGGCTCTTCAGCTTGCTCGGCGTGCTGTGGTCGCCGGTCACGATCAGCACGTCGGGGTTGAGCGCCCGCACCTGCGGAATGACCGCGTCGAAGCGCTGGATCGTGTCCACCTTGGCGGGGAAGTTGCCGTCCTCGCCGGTGCTGTCGGTGTACTTGTAGTGCAGGAAGAAGAAGTCGTAGTCCTTCCACAACCGCTCCAGCGTCTTGACCTGGTCGCCGAGGGTCGAGCCGGCGTCGGCCACGTCCATGCCCACCAGCCGGGCCAGGCCGCGGTACATCGGGTAGACCGCGATGGCCGCCGACTTCAGCCCGTAGACCTCCTGCATCGTCTCGATCTTCGGGTAGCGCGCGAAGCCGCGCAGCGTCACGCCGTTGGTCGGGGCGTCGCCCTTGAGCACCTTCGTCGCCTCGGCCAACCAGCGGTTGACCGCGTCGGCCGTCTTCTGTGAGGCAGGGTCGGCCCCCTTCGCCGCCAGCGGCTTGACGCCAACCGCCTGCGGGTCGGTGTCGTTGACGGCGTCGCCCAGCCCGTCGCCGCGGAAGACGACGACGAAGCGGTGCTCGCGCACCGGTTCCACGAAGACCTCGACGCCGGGCACCTTCACCTGCTGGAGCTTCTGGCACATGGCCACGCAGCGCTCGGTCGTCGGCCGGCCGGCGCGGCGGTCGCTGATGGCGCCGCTGCCCTCCAGCGTGCAGAAGTTGCCGCGGGCCGCCACGTCGCGGGCGCCGACGGCGAAGTTG
Source organism: Gemmataceae bacterium (assembly GCA_035266225.1). Classification (GTDB taxonomy): domain Bacteria; phylum Planctomycetota; class Planctomycetia; order Gemmatales; family Gemmataceae; genus DATFNV01. The sequence continues at coordinate 7,544 of DATFNV010000127.1, read as the reverse complement.
ATGCCCAGGGCCTCGAGGATGCCGCGGCCGATGCGGTACTTGAGCGGGTCGTAGCCGAACAGGCCAAGGTGCCCCGGGCCGCTGCCGGGGGTGATGCCGGGCAGGACGGGGATGCTCAGGCCGCACGTCCCCTCGCGCGCCAGGGCGTCGAGGTTCGGCGTGTGCGCCGACTCCAGTTCGGTCTTGCCGCCCGGCTCCAGCGGCAACCCGCCCAGGCCGTCCGCCACCAGGAGGACGATCTTGGTCTTGCTCTCTTCCCGCAGTTCGCGAATCAGTTGATGCATGTCCATGCCGTGGAGTTTACCGTGTGGCGGGGCGGGAGTATAGTATGGCGGGCGTATTTTCCCGCGGCGTTTAACCGCCGCCCTCGGTGCGGCGCGGATTCATCGTTTCGCGAATCGATAAATCGAGGCCCCATGCAGCTCCCCGACGAAGCGGTCAGCTACGACTACCACGCACTGCTGGCGCCGCTGCACGAGGACTGGTCGCCGGCCGCCGAGGTCCGCTCCCACCACTTCCTCCCCGCCGCCCGCCTCAAAGAGATCCAACCGCGGCTGATGCAGGTCCGCGGCCAGGTCGCCGCCGAGCGCGAGATGCAGCAGGTGCCGCCGGAATTGCAGCCGCTCGACGCCGGCTTCATCGACCTGCCGCAGAAGACGCTCGACGCCCACCGCCGCAAGGGCGAGGCCAGCGACCTGGGCCTCGTCCTCAAGCACAGTACCCGCCTCCGCGAACAGACCGACCGCGTCGTCATCCTGGGCATCGGCGGCTCGTACCTGGGGGCGCGGGCGCTGTTCGAGGCGCTGTGCAGCAGCTACCACAACGAGCTGCCGCCCGAGAAGCGCCTGGGCACCCCAAGGATCTGCTTCGAGGGGAATAACGTCGATAACGACGCCTTCCAGGACCTGCTCGACCTGCTGGAGAACACCTGCGTCGATCCCGAGATCCGCGAGGAGCGCTGGGGCGTCATCGTCATCAGCAAGTCGGGTGGGACGTTGGAGACCGCGGTGGCCCACCGCGTGCTGCGCCGCAACGCCGCCGAATACTACGGCAGCCGCTCCGAGCGCCTCCGCCAACTCATCGTGCCGGTGACCGGCGCGACCGGCCCGCTGCGCGAGTTGTATCGCGCCGAAGGCTACGGCGACGACGACATCCTGACCATTCCCGACAAGGTCGGCGGCCGCTATTCCGTGTTCACCCCGGTCGGCCTGCTGCCGGGGGCGGTGATGGGGCTCGACGTGCGGGCCATGCTCCTTGGGGCGGCGGCCATGACCCGGCGCTTCCTGGAAGAGCCGTTCGAGCGCAACCCGGTGTTGCAGTACGCCGCCGTCAACTACCTGCTGGCCGAGGAGCACGGCAAGCCGACCCGCGTGCTGTCGGTCTGGTCGAAGAAGCTGGGGGGGGTCGGCCTGTGGTACGACCAACTCCTGGCCGAAAGTCTCGGCAAACGGGGGCGGGGGCCGACGCCGTTGACCGCCGTGGAGACGTCCGACCTCCACTCGCGCGGTCAGCAGCACCAGGACGGCCCGCGCGACAAGGTCATCAACAACGTCGTGGTGCGCGGCCCGAGGCACCCGCCGATCCTGATCGGCATGGCCGACCGCAACGAGGACGATCTGAACGCCCTCAACCGCAAGGGGCTGCCGGACCTGATGCAGGCCGCCCTGAGAGCGACCAACCAGGTCTATTTCGAGGCCGCGCGGCCGACCGCCGACCTCATCGTGCCGACCCTGTCGGAGCACACGATGGGGCAGCTCCTGCAAATGCTCATGCTGGCGACGGTGGTCGAGGGGCGCCTGATGGGCGTCAACCCTTACGGCCAGCCGGGCGTCGAGGCGTACAAGAAGTACGTGAAGGCCGCCCTGAAGGGGTAGCGGCCGGCCCTTGAAGCCGATGACGCGGTGTGCGATCATCGTCGCCGTCATGCCCGATCCTCAAGCCACCTGCTGGACGCTCATCCGGGCGGCGGCCGACGGCGCCCCGCGTCAGCGCGAGGAGTTCGCGCGTCGCTACGCCCCCGTGCTCCGTGCCTACCTGGCGGCGCGGTGGCGCGGCTCGCCTCTGCGGCAAGACCTCGACGACGCGGTGAACGAGCCGGCGCGCCCGGGGAGGGGCGTTGCGGCGCGTCTCCATCTCCAGCCAACCGGTACGGGCCTTCCTGTCGAGTTCCAGAAGGTTGGCCGCTCAGTGCGGGGCGGCTCAATACTGAGCCAGGATGGCCGCCAGTTCCGCGAAGTCGTCCGGCTGATAGATCGCGCCGGGTTGATAGATTGGGATCAGCACGCGCAGCAGTTCATCAGCCAACACGTGTTGATCGAGCCGACCAGGAGCGCCGAGGCCGTGCAAGTGGCGCGAGAGGGCACCAAGAAGCTCTTTCCCTCCCATATCGATCAAAAAATCACCTGACGTGAGGAAGAGGGGATTCTGAAACTGAGCCAAGAGAGCGTTGTAGCGTGCCGTAATCGCCACGGGCTGGAGGGCCGGCAAGGGGGCGACGGCGTTGCAGGTGTGACACAGGCGAGTCGCCTCGTGATGCAGCGCCGGCAGCCACTGTGCTTGTCCTGGCGCGTGCGCGCCCGGCGGAGGAGCGGGACGAGGGGGGCCGAAACTGAGACTTCCGATGCCGTTGATCTGCTGAACCAGTTCGGACCTCGTCACCTCAGCCGCGTGGTCCTCGAGCCGAGTAGTTGCCAGAGTTTGCAGCAGCCCGGAGACGTCCGCTTCGGTCACTGGAAGCGGCCCGGCCCAGGCCCCGCCGGGCGCGGCCCGAAGGTCGTCGAAGAGGGCCAGGACGACACGAGGATGGAGCAGGTAGTTTTCGATCTCGTGCCGTCGCCAGGTGAAGCGTTTTCCGGCGTGATTGGCCCATGTGGCCTGAGCCGCCGCCAGAGGGCGGTAGTCCCGATCCTCGATCGAAATCGCGGTGTCATGAGGCGAACGATTCTCGAGATAAGCGCAAACGGCACCCTGCCCACTTTTCCCGCCCGTTGAGGCGATAAGGACCGCCAAGTTATGAAACTGGATGACGAGCGCGTCGAGAGCGCGCTCGTCGAGTCTTGGGCCGGAGCCCTCGCAGACGAGATAGATCGCCACTACTCGCCTCCTGCCTCGCGGGCGTCACCCAGCTCTCCCAAATCGACGACCGCTTCGGGCGGGACCGCGTCCCGCAGGTAAGGAGAGTGCGTCGTGGCGATGATCTGATTCCGCTCTCCCATGCGAGGGACCAGGTGCAGGAGTTTGCGTTGCCAAAGGGGATGTTCGTTGAGTTCCAGCTCGTCGATCAACACCACGGACTGATGTATGTGTTCGGCGGCAAAGCGGATCAGCAAGAGCAAGACCTGCTTCTCGCCGCTGCTGAGGCCCTCGTAGCGATACTCATGCTGGCCGTCGTTGAAGTAGATGTCGAACTCACCCAGGTCATCCTTGACGGCGCCGACAATCCGCCGCGGGGCACAGACGTGGGCATACCTTTCTTGGATCAAGGGAAACTCATCCCGAACTTGAGGCTGGGGGGTGATCGAGGGCACTAAGGCCTGGAGCGCCAGGGCGATTAGAATCGTGCGTGGGTCGGTCGTCCGTCGTTGGTGCTTCCCCCCGGCCGTCTCCTCGGTCCCGTGAATGATGTTCCAGACCTGACGCGAGATCGTCTTGCCCAGGCCGGTGCGCTCCTGGTCGAACGTGAAGACGCCTCCGACACGCTCGAACCAACTCCAGTCAACGCGCCCGGTCGCCAGCAGTCGCGCGACCTGCACGCGGCCCTTGAGCAGGGTCCAACCCAGGGGGGGGTCGCATTGACTGAACCCGTAATCCGATTGGTTCCTCGGATCGGGATAGGTCCACGTGAGCTTCACCTCCGGTGCGTCGGGGACCGTCGGCGTGAGTTCCGCAAGGCGGAAGATTTCGCGGGCGGAGGCAATCTCCTGGGGGCTGAAGCGAAGCCAGCAGGTAACCTGGGCGTGGAGCGCCCCGCGCCGGACGATGGTCCGTGGACTTCGTTCAAAGTCCGGTCGCAGGGTTGGCATCTCGAGACTGGGGCCCAGGGCGGCGGCAATCGCATCGAGGATCGTCGTCTTCCCGCTCGTGTTCGGGCCAACGAGAAGAGTCAAGTCACGAACCCGTCCCAAAGCGTCCGTGAAATCGAGCAGCAGGGGCGTTCTCGCATCTCCGAGGTGTCTAAAATTCTCGATTTTCACCTTGGCCAGCTTCATGACGAGTATCCTCTGGCGGCGGCGAACAACTCCGCGAGCGGCGGCGCCCCGCCCGGGCATTGTACTGGGTCAGCTGTGCCCGTGGGTTTCGCCACTAACAAGACGCGATCATGAGAGATTGGTTCGTCTCGCCGCGCAAGGTATAGCGCCCGCGGCGCGGGCCTCTTGTGCCGGCGGTGCGCGTGTGCGATCATCGTAGCCGTCATGCCCGATCCTCAAGCGACCTGCTGGACGCTCATCCAGGCGGCGGCGGGCGGCGCCCCGCGTCAGCGCGAGGAGTTCGCCCGTCGCTACGCCCCCGTGCTCCGTGCCTACCTGGCGGCGCGCTGGCGCAACTCGCCGCTGCGGCAAGACCTTGACGACGCGGTGCAGGACGTCTTCGTGGAGTGCCTGCGGCCGGGCGGTGCCCTCGACCGGGTCGATGCAACGCAGGGTGGCTTTCGCGCCTTTCTCTACGGAGTGGCGCGCAACGTCGCCCTGCGCCGCGAGGCGCGCCGCCCGCGCGAACAGGCCACCGATTCCGCCGTTCCCCTCGAAGCCGTCCCGGATGACCACACCAGTCTGTCGCGCGTCTTCGACCGTGCCTGGGCCAGGGCGGTCCTCAGAGAAGCCGCTCGCCTTCAGGAAGAGCGCGCAGGGGCCGCCGGGGAAGGGGCGCGGCGGCGCGTGGAGCTGCTGCGGCTGCGCTTCCACGAGAACCTGCCGATTCGCGACATCGCCCGCCGCTGGGGAATCGAGGCCGCGGTGCTGCACCACGAGTACGCCAAGGCGCGGGAGGAGTTCCGGGGGGCACTGCTCGACGTAGTGGCCTTTCACCACACGGGCGACCGGGCCGCGGCCGAGGAGGAGTGCCGCAAACTTCTGGCGATGTTGGGCTGAGGATTGTTGCCGAATTGCGGCGCGAAAACGCGGCGTCCCGTGAACCAGAGATAGGTGCCAATCCCCTCGCCCTCGAGGAACCCTGCGATGGCCGATCCCCTTGATGCCGACCGCACCGTGGACGAAGCCCCATCCGACCCGCTCGACTCCGGCCTGGCCGTCGCCTTCGGCGCCGACTCTGGCCGGCCGCTGCCCGCCGCCGGCAGCGTCCTGCGGGCGCTGGGCGCTGCGCCGGTGGTGCTGCGCGAGCCGACGACCGAGCCCGCCGATCCTGTTGTCAAGCCGCACTCCGACGCCGTGCCCGCTGACGCGCCGGCGGGGCTGCAACTGCACGGCGAGATCGCGCGGGGCGGCATGGGCGCCGTGCTCAAGGGACGCGATACCGAGCTGGGCCGCGATGTCGCCGTCAAGGTGCTGCTGGAGACGCACCAGGGCCGCACCGAGTTGGTACAGCGCTTCGTCGAGGAGGCGCAGATCGCCGGCCAGTTGCAGCACCCCGGCGTCGTCCCCGTCTACGCGATGGGACAACTTCCCGACAGGCGACCGTACTTCACCATGAAGCTCGTCAAGGGAAAGACCCTGGCCAAGCTCCTCGCCGAGCGCACCGACCCGTCGCAGGACTGGCCGCGGCTGCTGAAGGTGTTCGAGCAGGTGTGCCAGGCGCTGGCTTACGCCCATGCGCGGGGCGTCATCCACCGGGACCTGAAGCCCTCCAACGTGATGGTGGGGGCCTTTGGCGAGGTGCAGGTCATGGACTGGGGACTCGCCAAGGTACTCAAACAGGGCGGGATCGCCGACGCGAAGGCGCCGGCGCCGGCGGAGGCGACGGTCATCCGCGCGGCGCGAAGCGAGTCGGCCACGCCGGCGCCGGCGGGTTCACAGACGCAGGCGGGGGCGGTGCTAGGCACGCCGGCCTACATGGCGCCGGAGCAGGCGCGCGGCGAGGTCGCGGGGATGGACGAGCGCTGTGACGTGTTCGGCCTGGGCGCCATCCTCTGCCAAATCCTCACGGGGCAGGCGCCCTACGCCGGGGCCGACGGGGATGAGGTCTGCGCCAGGGCAGCGCGCGCTGAGCTGGGCGACGCCTTCGCCCGGCTGGACGGCTGCCGGGCCGACGCCGAACTGGTGGCGCTGGCGAAGCGCTGCCTGTCGGCCAACCCCGGGGGCCGTCCGCGGGACGCGGGGGCACTGGTGGCCGAACTGGCGGCGTACCTGGAGTCGGTGGAGGCGCGGCTTCGGCGGGCGGAACTGGAGCGGGCGGCGGCCGAAGTGAAGGCGCACGAGGAGCGCAAACGCCGGCGGGTGCAGCTGGCCCTGGCGGCGGCCGTGGTGCTGCTGGTCGTGGGCGGCGGCGGCGGGGCGTGGTGGGCTCAGCAGCAGCGCCAGGAGCACGCGGCGCTGGCGGCGCGGCAGCGGCAGGAGGCCGACGCGGCGGTGGCCGGGGCGATGGCGGAGGCGCGGCTGCTGCTGGGCCAGGCGCAGGCGGAGCCGCTGGGCGACGCTGCCAAGTACCGCGAGGCCCTGGCGGCGGCCCACAAAGCCGCGGAACTGGCGCGCGCCGGCGCGTCGTCAGACGCCGCGCGGCAGCAGGCGGCTGAGCTGGCCCACATGCTGGAAGCGGAGGCCGGACTGGCGGTGCGCGACCGGGTGCTCCTGGCGGCGCTCCTGGAGGTGCGCGGCCCGCACGAGGGGCCGAAGTTCCAGCGGGACGACGACGGGCTGCTGATGGAACTGGCCGAGCCCAGCGCCGAGGAGCAGTTCGCGGCGGCGTTCCGCGCCTGGGGCCTGGACGTGGATGCCAGCCCGACGGCCGAGGCGGCGGCGCGGCTGAAGGGGCGGCCGGCCGGTGTGGTCGCGGAGGTCATCGCGGCGCTGGACGAGTGGACCGGCGAGCGGCGGCGGGCGCGGCCGCCGGGCAAGTGGCAACCGCTTTCGGACCTGGCGGCGGCACTGGACGAGCCCGGATCGCGGTCGGCGGAGCTGCGCGACATGCTGGCCCGTGGTGGCCTGGCGCGAGAGCGGGCGCTCGGTGCCCTGGCGGTAGCACTGCGGCCGGTGCCAGTGCCGTTCGACGCCGGGCCGGGAGAAGACCGTGCCCGATTGCGCCGGCTGGCGACTGAGACAGACGTGACCAAGGAGCCAGCGCTGGGCTTGTTGACATTGGCGCGGGCGCTGCGGGTAGCCGGGGACGACGAGCGGGCCGAAAGGCTGCTGCGAACCGCGCTGCGGGCCCGGCCGCAGGAGGTGGTACTCCATTACGCGCTGGGCGACGTGTTGAGTTCCTGGCAACCGCCGCGCTGGGCCGAGGCGGTGGAGTGCTACGCGACGGCCCGGGCGCTGCGGCCGGAGGTCGCCGAGAGGTTGGCCAACGCGCTGGTGCAGAGCGGCCGGGTGGCTGAGGGGCTGGCCCTATATGAGCAATCGGTCAGGGACAGGCCGAACCCGTGGCTGCTTTGC
>DATFNV010000126.1:0-2818 GCA_035266225.1 Gemmataceae bacterium | reverse complement strand
GTAGGTCAATGGGTTGCTGTGGGAATCCAGGCTAGCAAGTAGTCGTCGTTCGCTCGACAACCGTCTGCTCGACTCGTGGCAGCTACTATGCCGTGCTCCATCCCTTTGACGAAGTAAGTGGCAACCCCAGACCCCATCATGTCCTGGCTCCGCTGGACCACGAGAACGTCCCGGTGGAGAAAGCGAAGGCTCCCAAAGTACCCCCCACTATCCAGCACGGAGCCGATCTGGACTCGCCGTTGGGTGTCCCACCACCGGACACGAAAGGAATTGTTCGGGGGGTCGCCGGGCTCGCCGGCGAGGGTTGCCGCGAGGTTGCCCCCCGGACCGAAGGCCACTAGTGAAACCGCTCCGACGTGCCCTTCCAACGTCCCCAATGCGAGTCCGTTATCGGCAGACCAGAGGCGAGCGGTCTTGTCCGCTCCGCCCGTCAGCAGAGTTTGTCCATCCGGGCTGAAGACGGCATCGTTGATGTGTCCGGTATGCCCAGCCAGATCGCTGATTCGCTTGCCGGTGGCCGCGTCCCAGAGAGTTACCGCCGCCTTGTCATTGTCATTTGGGTTCCGACGCGGACGACCCTTGTCGTCGTAAATTATGGGGTTTTCCTGACAAATCGTAAGGAACCGCAGGCCATCGGGACTGAGCAACGCGATGTCAGTCGTCCCTGGGGGCTCGCGTATAACCGCCCGGCCTTGCCCATTCTTGGCGTCCCAGAGCCGGGCCGTCCCGTCCTCAGCGACAGTCAACGCCGTGCGGCTATCACCGCTAAAGTCGATCTTGACGATCTTGCCACGCTCGCCCCGCATTGTCGCTCGCAGTTCGCCTGTGAAGGCATCCCACAACCGGGCCGTCCCGTCCTCACCGCTTGTCAAGAGAGTGAGGCCGTCCGGACTGAGAGCAGTCGTGAAAGTGGCCCCTTCGTGCGTTGGGGGCGGAACGAGCGGTCGCAGTTCCTGTCCCCAGGCCAGGAGGTTCATCTCGACGCACTGGCGAAGGTCCCTCGCGTGAGGGGGCAACGTCTTCAACGTCCGAGCCAACCGCAGTAGGCCCAGGGAAATGTCCCCCTCCTCGCAATACTTGAGGTCAATGTCCACCGCCAGGCTGGCGGCCCGCAACTCGGCATCGCGCTGGTTCTTCTCGGCCTGCTCGCGCTGGGACTCGGACTGAATGGCGAAAAAGGTGGAAACCGTCGTCCCCACCAACAGCGTCACCGCCAGTGCCGCTTGCAGTCCCGCCACGGCCGGATTGCGGCGGCACCAGCGGTATAGCTTCTCTGCCCGCCCCACCGGCCGCGCCCGGATCGGCTCGCCGCCCAGAAAGCGGCGCAGGTCGTCCGCCATCTCCAGCGCGCTGGCGTAGCGGCGGGCCGGCACCTTCGCCATCGCCTTCAGGCAGATCGTCTCCAGATCGCGCGGGATGCGGTCGTTGAGGCTGCGCGGCGGCCGCGGCTCGTCGTGCAGCACCTGGTGCAGCAACATGCGCTGGTTGCCGCGGAAGGGCAATTCGCCGGTCAGTAATTCGTACAGCACCACGCCCAGGCTGTAGACGTCGCTACGAGCGTCCACGCGCTGCTGGTCGCCGGCCGCCTGCTCCGGCGCCATGTAGGCCGGCGTCCCGAGGATTTGGCCGTCGAGCGTCACCGTGATCTCGCCCTCGCCGCGGCGGGCCAGGCCGAAGTCGGTGACGTGCGGCCGACCGGCGGCGTCGATCAGCAGGTTGCTCGGTTTGACGTCGCGGTGGACGATCTTCTGCCGGTGGGCGTAGTCGAGGGCGTCGGCGACCGCGGCGACCAGCTCCGCCGCCTCGCGGAAGCCGGGCCGCCGGCCGGTCAGCAGGTCGGCCAGCGTCAGCCCCTCGACGTATTCACTGACGATGTACGGCAGGCCGCGGTCGTGGGCGATCTCCAGCACCGGCACGATGCTGGGGTGGCTCAACTGGGCGGCGGCGCGGGCCTCGCGCAGGAAGCGCTCCTCCTCCTCGGGCGTGGCAAAGGAGCCGGCCCGCGGCACCTTGACCGCCACCAGGCGCTGGAGGTCCGCGTCGCGCGCCTTGTAGACCGTACCGAAGGTTCCGCGCCCCAGCTGCTCCAGCACCGCGAACTTGCCGATGGATTGCGGCAGGCCGGCGGGGTGGTAGGAACTCGTGGCGCGCAGATCGACGTGGAAGGAGCTGCCGCAACCGCCGCAGGTGACCTCGCCGACATCCGGCTCGACCAGCTGGATGCCGTTGCCGCAGTGGGGGCACTTGATGCGGAGGACGCGCTCGGCGGGAGGCCCCAGACTGGCCGTCGCGCCTTCGGTCGGGCGCGCGGCCCGGGCCGCCCGGTGCATCAACTCCACGAGCGCCAGGCGCGGCTCCAGCAGCTCGCCGAGGTCCGCGTGAGCGGCGAGGAATGCCTGCCGATCCGGCGCCCGTCCGGCGAGCAGCCCGTCCAGGTACTCCTCGGCCAGCGCCTCGACCTGGCGCTGTCGCTCGGCCTCTCTGTTGTCAGATTGTTCGTGCGGTTGTGGATCGCTCATGACACGGCCCTCAGTCATGTCACCAGGTCACTTCGGGACGTCGGCAGTTCTACCCTTCAAGACACGAACGGGGCAGGACTGACAAGAAAAAAGTCCGACGATTCGACACTGTAGCAGCACGGGTGACAACTTGGCGGCTTCCAGGTAACGGCTCAATACTTCCCATTCGCTTAGAGCGCCTAACAAAACCCTGGCCAGAGTTATCTTCGCCGTATACAATACTGATGGGAGGTTTGCCCCCCCGTGGATGACTCTCGATGGAGGGTACTCCTATGGCTAAGCCCCTCTTACCTGATGAT
>DATFNV010000125.1:0-2124 GCA_035266225.1 Gemmataceae bacterium | reverse complement strand
CCTCGTAGACGACGCCCATGCCGCCGTGCCCGACCTCGCGCAGGATGCGGTACTCGCCGAGATGCTCCGGGGTGTGGCCGTCCGCGGAGCCGTTCACCGGAACGAACGCCCCGGTCAGGTCGCCGGCAACGGGCTTCAGCTGCTCGACCTGGATCAGCGCCGGAAACAGGTCGCGGATGTCGGCGGCGAGGTCCGGGTGGCGCTCAATGTACTCGGAGATCGCGGGCTGCTCGCCGCGGCGGTGGCGCTCGACGAACTCCTCCGCCAGCCGTGCCAGCAGCACGTCGCAGGGTGAATCGGACGAGGGCATGGGCTTCCTCCTGAAACTGGCGAGCCGGTCTTTAACTTGGTCGCTCCTGGCACGTGGGAAACTGGCCCCGCGTGGCGGTCACGTGAAGAACCCCGGGATCTGATCCAGGATCGCCTTGAGCCGGCGGAAGGCGCGCAGGTAACGTTTACTGGCCGCCGCTGGTTCGATGCCGAGCACGGCGGTGGTTTCAATGTTGCTCAGCTCCTCGAAGTGGCGCAGCACCAGAACCTCGCGGTCCATCGGGTCCATACTATTGAGCGCCTCCTGCAACTTCAGCTGCATCTCCGCCCGGACGGCGGCCTGGGTCGGCGAGGTCAAGCCCGCCAGGAGTTGCTGGGCCAGCGACGCCGACGACGCCTGCGGCAGGGCCCCGCGGTAAAGCGACACTTCCTGTCCGGCGGCGCGCATCTTCGACCCGAGGTGCTGGCGGTGCAGGTCGATCAGCCGTTGACCGGTCAGCGCCCGCAGCCAGACGTAGAACGGCACCGCCGGCGCGGCGGCGTACTCCGGGAAGCGCCGGGCCACGTCGAGGTAGGCTTCCTGGAGGACGTCCGAGGGGTCGAGGCGCCCGGCCACGCGCTGGTCGAGGCGGAGCCGGACCATCCTGCGCAGCCGGTCGCGATAGTGCGCGAACAGCGCGCCCAGGGCGGCCGCGTCCCCAGCCTTGGCCCGCCCCAGCAAGTCGTCGGTCGTCGTCCCCGTGTCGGTCATAGCCTCTCCCAAGATGTATACCGGGCGCCGGCTCGCGGTGAGGACAGGTTCGGTGCAAGATTCCTGGGAAAAATCCGCGCGGGGATCGGAATCATTCACTTCCGTTCGCGTCGAACCTGGTGAGTTGCCCAGCTTTTTCCCGCCCACGGAGAGCGCCCGTGAGTATACCTCTTGCCTGGCCGCAAGTCCTGGATTTCTTCGGGACACCGACCGGATGCCGGTCATCCTCCCACCGGGAGAGTTCGCGGCGTGGCTCGACCCGCGGACGCCTGCAGCGGAAGTGGGCGCCCTCCTGCGCCCCTACCCGGCGGAGGAGATGACGGCGGTGTCGGTGGGGCGCTAGCAGCCCGTTGAAAAAGTCGTTCCAAAGCTCAAGCTCAAGTGAATTTCCTGCGAGCATGATTGGTCGAGCTTTAGCTTCTGGATGCCTTTTTCAACGGGCTGCTAGGTCAGCAACCCGAGGAACGAGGGTCCGCAGTGCCTGGCGCCGTGATCGATTCTCACGGCGCGTCGGCCTTCTCCGTCTTCCACTCCATGACCGCGTCCTTCGCAAGCGTGACGCGCCCCACGCCGCCCTTGCACGGCTTGCCATCGACGGAGCACGTCCAGGCCAGGCCCTTCGGCGGAGACACGCCGCAGAGGGTCGTCACGACAGGCCCCGCCTCGGCATCGGTCCTGTACGCGACGGCGACCGTATGCCGGACGAAGTCGAAGGCGTTGGAGTCGGCCGCGACGACCTTCTTCGCCTCAAGGGGTAAGTGCCAATAGATCCCGAACAGTAGATTGCGCGCATGCTGACATCTGCCAATACATCCCGAACAGGCCGATCAGTCCTGGAAGCCGCGGTTGGGCAGCCGATAGTCCACGTCCATGATCTGCGGCTGACTGGTCGGGTCCTTGCGAGGAGAAAAGGGGTCGGGAGTCGTTATTACTAAGGACTAACACGGTCATCTTCATGGTCTGAAAACGACTCCCGACCCTATGCCGTTGCGTTTTTCCGGCGGTTTCGGCCGGCCGGGCCAGAAACCTCGGGAAAACTGCGGTTCCCGACTCGCGAGGGTGGCAGAAGCCGCCACGATGCCTAACCCCTTTGAATACAGGCG
>DATFNV010000124.1:0-2602 GCA_035266225.1 Gemmataceae bacterium | reverse complement strand
GGGCATACTGCCGCCGCCGAAGCCGCTCGGGGGCTGCACACCCCCGGGAGGCACCATGCCGCCCGCCCCCGCCGCGCCGCCGGGGGGCACCATGCCACCCGCGCCTCCGCCCGGAGGCGCTACACCACCCATACCGCCGGGGGGCACTGCGCCGCCGCCGACCCCGCCGGGGGGCACCGCACCACCCATGCCCGGCCCACCGCCGGGAGGCGCCACGCCGCCCATGCCGCCGGGAGGACGGACGCCACCCATGCCGCCGGGCGGAACCATGCCACCCGCACCGGCCGCACCGCCGGGCGGAATCATGCCGCCGATGCCGCCGGGCATGCCCGGGAATCCTCCGGGTTGGTTCGGGCCCGGGTTCTTTTCCTTGGGGACGCTCAGGTTATAGATGATGATGACATAGGCGGATTCCGCCTGAGCGAGGCCGTAGATGCCCAGCAGTAAGGCCAAGGCCACGACGAAGCGCTTCATACCCACCCCTCCAGAACGAGGATGCTCACGGCGCAAGGTTTCCGCCGACGGTCTATTGTGACCCGACGGCGCTTCCACCGCAACGATAATTTGCGACGAATCCGAAGCCGCGACGGATTGCCCCTTTTTTGTCCTGGGGTGGGGCCCGCGGCCGGGGCGCCGCGGTGTCGCGACACGTCGCCCCTAGTATAATCGCTGCTGACACTTCATTCGTTTGCGAGGGGACAGTCATGGGATTCAAACTGGATCGGGTTCACCTCTGGGCGGGCGAGGTGGCCGACCGCGCCGGCGGCACGGCGGCGAAGCTCAAGGCCTTGGCCGAGGCCGACGCCAACCTTGAGTTCGTTTTTACGCAGCGCCTGCCGAACAAGCCGGGTACCGGCCTCCTGTACGTCGCCCCGGTGACCGGCCCGTCGCAGGTGCGGGCCGCCCGCGCCGCCGGGTTGGCGGAGACGCACGACCCGGTGGTGCTGCGCATCGAGGGCGACAATGAGGCCGGCCTGGCGCACCACGTCACCCAGGAATGGGCCAAGGCGGGCATCAGCTTTCAGGGGCTGACGATGGCCGTGCTCGGCGGCCACTTCGTCGCTTACGCCGCCTTCGACACCACCGCCGACGCCAACAAGGCCGCCGCCATCCTCGGCAACCTCGGCTCCGCGACGTCGTGAGACGGCCGGCGATGCCCGCGGTCGTAACCGGCTGGGACGGGGCCAGGGCTTGCGCTGCGACAGGATCGGTGTCCCAGGTTACAGGGGGTCAGAGCAGAAACACGGCCGCCCGCAACTGAGCGACCGTCCGCGGCAGCCGGCACGCTTCCAGCGTGCCAAGGAATTCTGCCACGGACTTCGGGGGGTTCTTCAAGTTGGCGCGCTGGAGCTTGGCCGCCGCGCAGAACTCATCAGGGGCGGCCTCGATCAGCCTGGAGAGGAATAGGTCGGGATGAATGGCTTCGATCCCGTGGCTGGCAAGGGCCCCCGGGGGGAAGTCCGCCAGGTTGAACGTGACGATGACCTCCGCCCCGGCTTGGATGGCCGCGGCCAGAACGTGCTGGTCGTCGGGATCGGGCAGGCTGAGCGAGTCGATCAGGCCCTCGAAACCTGTCACGAGTGAGTCGCGGGCATGGGTGTTCATCAGCACGTGCGTCCGCTCCAACTGCTCGCGCTTCAGGTCCGGGCGGTTGCCCAGGACGCTGCGCATCCACTCCTCGTGGATGGTGTCGCTCCAGCGTGCCCGAAAAAGGCCTCTGACGGCGAGAAACATCAGCAGGTCGCGCAGCGGTGCCGGGTAGAGGACGCAGGCGTCGCAGAGGGCCGTGGGGGGAAGCACGATCAGTAGCCCATGTTGAGTTCCTGGGCCTGGGCCACTAACTCGCCCAGCACCTTGAGGCGCTCTCGGTCGTCCCGTTGCTTGTACGCCAGCACGTCTTCGAGACGAATCCGGCGGTGCTTGCCTACCAGGCGATAGGGAATCTTCTTCTCTTCCAACAAACCGATCAGGTAAGGCCGCGAGACGTTCAGCAGGTCAGCGGCCTGCTGGGTCGTCAACTCGGCCTGAAGCGGCAGCAGGGTAACACCATTGCCCTTTGCCATCTCCGACAAGATGTCTTTGAGCAGCCGCACGGCCGGGATTGGCAGAACGATGGTTTCGCCGGCGTCGTCCCGAACGCAGAGGCGCAGCTCCGCCTGGTGCGACTCCAGGGCCCGCTTCAGATGCTGCAGGGACTCCTGCGCCAGGCGGGCTTCTGCGGCGGTTGGCACAACTCCCTCGGAGAAATCCGAAACCTGCGTAGACATGGCGCCTCCTTAATTACTCCTTTCCAATTGTATCTGGGGCGCGCAACACAAGCAATAGGCGAAGCAATCGCAACGCTATTCTGATAGAGAATGTGAGACTGTAGCACGGTTGGTGACGATCTGAGGTAGCCCCGGAGGGGCGGCCGTCGTTAGCCAGGGGTGAAACCCCTGGGATCCGGTGCGAAATCCTCTCCTCGGTAGTCCCGGAGGGGCGGCCGTGGCCGGCATCGGCGTGCCACGGCCGCCCCTCCGGGGCTACCACGGACCGCCGGCGTCGCCCTGGCCCAGGGGTTGAAACCCCTGGCTAACGACGGCCGCCCCTCCGGGGCTACCTG
>DATFNV010000123.1:0-9928 GCA_035266225.1 Gemmataceae bacterium | reverse complement strand
TGAGCGGGCCTCCGTGTAGGGATAAGGTGTCAGCTGCAAAACCACCCTATCCCGCGGAGGCCCATTTGACTACCCGCCGGGCGGCCGCAACTCCGCTGCCGAGAACTGATTACGTCAGAGCGGGCGACCGGTTACGCCCCGAAGATTCAGGCCTGCAATCGATTCCGGAGCACAGTGTTTTGGTCGTCGAGCGGCTATTGCCGTCGGACGTCGTGCGGCTGCCGAGGGCCAATGTGACTGCCGTCGTCGTCGAATCCTTGGGGCAAGGATCGCACGCGGCACTGCTGGCACGTGAGAGGGGCATTCCCACGATCACGGAAATCCCAGGAATTCTAGCGCGCGTTCCCAACGGGACGGAACTCCTGGTCGATGGCTATCGTGGCAGGCTCATCATCGCGCCAGAGTCCGCGACCCGCGCGGAATTCCAGGAGCGGCTGGAAAAGTGGCGGGCCACGCTCGTGCGTTGCAAGGGCGCCTGCCGAGAGCCCGCGCGCTCGCTCGATGGCCATTTGATTCGAGTCGAAGCAAATATCGGTATCCAGGATGATGTCGAGCTCGCCCTCGACAATGGCGCCGACGGTGTCGGACTATTGCGGATTGAGCAACTGTATTTTGCCCGGAACGCCCCACCGAGCGAAGCCGAGTTGTTCACGGAATTAAAGCAGCTGGTTGCGCCATTGGGCGATAGGCCGGTAACCATTCGCCTTCTGGACATCGGCGGTGATAAACCGCTGCCCTATTTGCGCCTGCCCGCCGCGTCCAATCCGGTTTTGGGACGCCGGGGCGTGCGCGTACTGCTGGAGCACTCACAACTTGTCCGCACTCAAATGGGAGCAATCCTGCGTCTTTCTCAGGAGCACCCCGTCCGAGCGCTGATTCCGATGGTTACCCTCGAAGAGGAAGTTCAGAAAATGCGTGAGGCATTCGACGCCCTGAGCGTCGAGAGAAAGATCGTACGTCCTCCCGAGCTCGGCGCCATGGTCGAAACACCGGCGGCGGCGCTCGCGATCCCCGCGCTCTTGAGGCACGTCGATTTTCTGTGCGTAGGCACGAATGACCTCACGCAGTACACGCTGGCCGCAGCGCGCGATGACGCCGCGGTTAACGATTACTACCTGGATAGTCACGAGTCGATCCTGCGGCTATTGAGTATTATTTTGGCTGACGCGGACCGACGACCTGTGACGCTCTGTGGAGAGTTGGCTGGCCGTGAATCCTGGGTGCCGCGTCTGTTGCAAATGGGTTTTCGCACGCTGAGTGTGGCGCCAACGGTCATTCCGACAACGAAGGCGACGATTCGCGGAGTGGACATTGGTGCGCTGGGCACGGGCGCCGGACTCGGGCGGATTGCTGCGGCGGAGTCATGACTCGCCAAGCGGAACAAGGCTGCTCGTCACGACGGACAGGCTCGCGGCGGGAGACCACACGATGGATGCGCCAACGGATATCAGACAAAGAGTCGATCACCGGCCCAAGGGAAGGTGGTGTTGCAGGTGATCGCAGCAGGATGACTCTTTCTTGTCGATCCTTTTTCGACCTAACTCAAGCCCTGCTCGGAGACTCACGTCATGTCGTCGGCACTTGTCACCGACCTGCTCGATGCCCTCGATAAACTGTCCGGCGGAGTCCACCTCGGCTTCCGGCCGGTTCACGCCAAGGGCCTGATGTATTCCGGCACGTTTGCCCCCTCACCCGGGGCGGCGAACCTGACCCGGGCGCCGCACGCAGCCAGGCCGTCCACCTCGGTCACCGTGCGCTTCTCGGTGTCGGCGGGGCTCCCGAGCGTCGCCGACAACGACCCGCAGGGAGCCAGCCCGCAGGCGATGGCCGTCCGATTCCACCTGGCCGACCACGTCCACACGGACATCATCGCGCATTCGCACAACGGGTTCCCGGCCCGCACCGGGGAGGAGTTCCTGGAGTTCCTCCGGGCGGCGGCCGCGAGCGGGCCGGGCGCCCCCATCCCGCCGCCCATCGTGGCGTTCCTGGCCACCCACCCGGCGGCGAGGGCCTTCGTCGAGGCCCCGAAGCCGATCCCGACGAGCTACGCCCGGCAGGCGTACTTTGCCGTCACCGCGTTCAAGTTCACGAACGCGGCCGGCCAGAGCCGGTTCGGCCGCTTTCGCCTCCCCCCCGAAGCCGGGACCGAGTTCCTGACTGCCGAGCAGGCGGCGAGCAAGACGGCCGACTTCCTCGCCGCGGAACTGTCGGAGCGGCTGGCCAAGGGGCCGGTGGGGTTCCGCCTGCTGGTGCAATTGGCCGAGGCGGGGGATGACGTCACCGACTCCACCGCCATCTGGCCGGAGACCCGGCCGCAGGTGGAGTTCGGAACCCTCGCCATCACGGAGCGCGTGGACGAATTGGCCCCGGAGCGGCGGAAGATCATCTTCGACCCGGTCCCTCGGGTGGACGGGATCGACTCGGCGGGCGACCCGCTGACCGCGGTGCGGTCGGAGATGTATCTGCTGAGCGGCCGGCGACGACGGGCTGCCGCGGCGAAATGACATCCTTGGACCCGTTCACGTCGGGTCGTCTGTAAGACCCAGGGGGGCGTGCCGGTACATCTCGTTGGGCGACGAATGGGAGCGTCCCATGTCCGGCCCGGTCGAGGACTGTTCGTCATCAACAATCGCCTGCAAAGGAGCGAAATCATGCCAAAGAAGCTCGCGGGTAAGGTCGCCGTCGTCACCGGCGCGTCGAAGGGGATCGGGGCCGAAATCGCCAGGCAGTTGGCCGACGAGGGGGCGTCCGTCGTCGTCAACTACGCCTCGAGCAAGGAGGGCGCCGAGCGCGTCGTTGCCGACATCGCCAAGAAGGGCGGGAAGGCCGTCGCCGTCCAGGCGAACGTCGCGAAGCCGGCCGACATCCGGCGGCTGTTCGACGAGGCGAAGAAGGCGTTCGGCCGGCTGGACGTGCTCGTCAACAACGCCGGCATCTACGAGTTCGCCCCGCTGGAGTCGATCACCGCGGAGCACTTCCACAAGCTGTTCGACCTGAACGTGCTGGGCCTGCTCCTCACCACCCAGGAGGCGGCCCGGCATTTCGGCCCGGAGGGAGGCAGCGTCGTCAACATCAGCTCGGTAGCCAGCACGCTCGCGCCGCCGACCACCTCGGTCTACAGCGCCACCAAGGCGGCCGTGGACGCCGTGACGAGGTCACTGTCCAAGGAACTGGCCCCGCGCAAGATCCGCGTCAACTCCATCAACCCCGGCATGGTCGAAACCGAAGGCGTCCATGCGGCCGGGATTGCCGAGAGTGACTTCCGCAAGCAGACCGAGGCGCAAACGCCGCTCGGCCGCATCGGGCAGCCGCAGGACATCGCTCCGGCCGCGGTCTTCCTGGCGTCCTCGGACTCCGGCTGGATCACCGGAGAGACAATGTACCTCTCCGGCGGCCTCCGCTGAACCGGCCTCGACGTTGCCTGAACCCGTTTTCCCCCAAACGGGGAACACCGCTGGAGGGTGCCGCCATGCCGACACGCAGAGACTTCCTGGTGGGGGGAGGGGCCGCGGGCATGGCCATCGCAGCGACGCTCGGCTGTGTCGCCCTCATCACGTCTTTCAAGGGTGGAAAGGAGCAGACGATGAATCCGAGTGACCTCGCTGACGCCGACCTGGTGACATTGCCCAGCGCGCACGGCGCAACTGAGACGGTCGAGCGCCTGAAATCGTCGCTGAGTCAGAAAAGGATCCATCTGTTCGCCGATATCGATCACGCCGCTGGCGCGCAGAAGGTGGGGCTATCCCTGAGGCCGACACGCGTGTTGATTTTCGGCAACCCCCAGGCTGGTACGCCGCTGATGCAGGGCCAGCAGACCATCGGCCTCGACCTGCCGTTGCGGATCCTGGTCTGGGAGGACGAGGCGGGCAAGGTCTGGCTGACTTATCATCGGCCTGAGTTTCTGGCGCAGCGCCACCACGTCCGTGACCGCGACGAGGCAGTCAAAGCCCTGGGCGCAGCCCTGGCCGACCTGACCCGTACAGCCACCTCCCCATAGGGTGGCGGTGACGAACCCTGGAAGCCGAGACCGGTGGCCTTACTGAAGGCCTGGACCGTTTCGTTCCGTCAGCCCGATCGACCCGTCACGAGAAAGGAGCCTTGCCATGTTCAAGACGAAGCATGACCTACCGGAGGCGACCCGCGCCAAGGCGGTCGAGCTGCTCAACGCGCGGCTGGCCGACTGCATCGACCTGCAGACGCAAACCAAGCACGCCCACTGGAACGTCAAGGGACCGAACTTCATCGCCCTGCACGAGCTGTTCGACCAGATCAACGAGGCCGTCGAGGACTACGTGGACGACATCGCCGAACGGGCGGTGCAGCTCGGCGGCGTGGCCGAGGGGACGGCCCGGATGGTGGCCAAGCGAACCTCGTTGTCCGAATACCCGGCGAGCGCGGTGGACGGGCGCAGCCACGTCGAAGCGCTGTCAACGGCCCTGGCGGCGTTCGGCAAGGCGGCGCGCACAGCCATCGACCAGGCCAACGAATTGGGCGACCTCGACACGGCTGACCTGTTCACGGAGGTGTCGCGCGGCATCGACAAGTGGCTGTGGTTCGTCGAGGCGCACCTGCAAGCGGAGCGATGAGGGGCATCGAAGAATTCCTTCCGTTTAGCGGCGGCTCGCAGAGCCGCGCGGCTCTGCGAGCCGCCGCTAAACAGGGAAGTTATGAATCGACGCCCGCAAAGGAGTGAAGAAAGGGGGTTTTCCGGCCCGTTCATCGGAGGCCGTTGAGCGGGCTTTTCGGCTGGCCGTTGCTGGCGGCGGCGGGGCCGGGCGGCTATCATGTCGGCTGTGGATCAACCCATTCTCTCCTTCCGGAGGTGTCGCATGAAGCGGCCCCAACAACCCCTCCTCGCGATCGTCTTTTTCGCCGCCCTGCTCGGAAGCCCGACTCTCTCCTCCGCCTTCGCGGCCGACCCGCTGCCGGAGGGCGCTCGCGCCTGCCTCGTCGGCGAGGGCCGCTTCCGGCACAAGGCATGGGTCACCTGGGTCGCGCCGCTCCCCGACGGCAAGCGCCTGCTGACGATGACCAACGACCAGCGACTACACGTCTGGGACATCGCCGGCGACAAGCAGGAGTTCGAGATCGTCCCTACGGCCCAGTCCGGAACGTTTGTGTTCGTCCTGTCCCCGGACCGCAAGTCGCTGGTGACGGCAGCCTCCGCCGACCGTGTGATCCGCACCTGGGACCTGGCCAATGGCAAGGAGCTGCGGCAGTTTCCCGCACTTCCTGCCGAGCAGGGCTTCTACGACCTCGACTGGTCACCCGACGGCAAGTCGCTCGTCAGCTACCATCACGACCGCATCCTTCGCATCTGGGACGCTGTCAGCGGGAAGAAGTTGCGGCAACTTCCCCTGGCCCGGACCACCGACCCCGACGCCTCCGATGACAAGACGGCGGGGCTGCTCGTCCGCTTCATGCCGGATAGTAAGTCGCTGGCAATCGTCGAGGGGTGGGCCGTCCGGGTCATCGACCCGGAGGACGGCAAGGAATTGCGCTGGTTCGGCCACGGGGTTACAATCAGAGACATCCTCTTCTCGCCGGACGGCAAGCTCCTTGCCACAGTTGGCTACGGCCGGCAAGCACCCCTGTGGAACTGGCGGACGGGCAAGGCTATTGCGACCCTGCCCCTCCCCCTGGGTGCTAACCACGGCCTGGCGTTCGGCGGCGACGGCAAGATCGTCGCGGTTGGTGCCGCTGACCGAACCATCCGCGTCTTCGACGCGGCGTCTGCCAGGCAGGTCGGGAAGATCGAACACGGTGGGGTCGCGGCCAATGGATTCACTCTGTCAAACGATGGGAAAACGCTCTACCTATGTCCCTCCGGAGAACGATGCCTCCGCACCTACGACGTCAGTACTGGGAAGGAGGGAAGGAGCTGGTCCCCGTCACAGGGCAGTCAACCCCTGTATACGCGATGGCCTGGTCGCCCGACGGCCGAGTCATGGCAACGGCCAGCGTCCAGAGCGGCTCGATCATCCTCTGGGACACCGCCACCGGCAAGGTCCTTCGCGAACTTCCCGTATTTGAGCGATATGAACAATACTTTTTATTCTTAACCTTCCACTTGCAGTTCGCCCCCGACGGCAAGACGCTGTTCTCATTCGGCAGCGATTCCCGGCTGCGTAGCTGGGACGTGGCGGAGGGCAAGGAACTGGACTCGCTCCTGTGCTCGCCTCAGCAGACGTTCTGGTTTACCCTCTCCCGCGACGCCAAGCGCGCGGCGGTGGCCGGCCACGACCGTAAGGTGCGCGTCTGGGACGTGGGCGAGGGGAGAGAACTGCGGACAATCGACGTGCGGGCGCCCCAAGCTCAGCCGAAGCGCTTCGGCCCACCGGGCCTCGCCTTCGCCGGGGACGACCGGACACTGCTGGGGAGTCTCTCGAATGAAGGGCTCGTCCGCCGCTGGGACACGATCACGGGCAAGGAGGCCGGCGAGATCAAAGGACTGACATTCTTCCTTAACGCCCAGTGTTATTACATGTCGGCGGACGGCAAGTGCTGTCCGGTGGTCACGGGCCCAGAGGCGACGCTGGTGGAGTTGGCCAGCGGGCGCGTCCGGCAGGCGTGCAAGCTCCCGGCGCTCCCGCCGCCGGTCCCGGGCCCCCCGCCCATCCAAAAAGGGGAGACCCTCGCGGCCCTCTCGCCGGACGGCCGCACGCTGGCCGTCGGCTTGACCGACGGTACGCTGCACTTCTGGGACACCGGCTCGGGCCAGGAACTCGCGGCGCGGAAACTGGGCGTCCGCTGGGCGCACTTCCTGGCGTTCGCACCGGACGGCAAGACCCTGGCCGCGCCCAACGCCGACGACGGAGTGATCCTGTGGGACGTCCCCGGCCCGACTGCCCGCGGACGACTGGTGGTCAAGCCGGTGACGGCGGCCGACCTGGGCGAGTTGTGGAAAGACCTGTCTGCTGAGGACGCGGCCCGCGCCTGGCAGGCGATTCTGCGCCTGGAATCGGCGCCGAAGGAGGCGGTGCCCTTTCTTCAGAAGGAACTGAGGGCGACGACGCTCAGCGGCAAGGCGATCACCCGACTCATCGCCCAGCTCGACGCCGATCAAATCGAGGAGCGCGAGAAGGCGACCGCGGAATTGATCCGCGCCGGCAAGGCCGTCGAGGAGGCGGTCCAGAAGTCGCTGGACAACAAGCCGTCGGCTGAGGCGAAAGAGCGCCTCGAACTCATCCTGACTAAACTCGCCGACAAGGTCGGGCCGGATCTGGAGGAGGTACGCAGGGTGCGTGTGGTCGAAGTGCTGGAGCGGATCGGCACGCCGGAGGCACAGAAGGTGCTGGAGGAAGTCGCCAAGGAGGGCGGGAGCAAGCTGAGCGCCGAGGCCCTCGCTGCCGTCGAGCGCCGCAAGGGGAAGAGCACCACGGCCGCTCGATGATTGGCGACGTCGAGGAGATTCTCCCATGCCTTTCTCACACCGACGCCCGGAGCTGACCTTGCTCCTGCTGCTGTTCCCCGTGGTCGCCGGTGCCGAGCAGCCGGCCACGGACCTCCTCGGCGACCCGCTGCCGGCCGGCGCCGTCGCCCGCTGGGGCACTATCCGTCTGCGCCAGGGTCACGCCATCGGCGCCGTGGCCTTCGCCCCCGACGGCAAGACGCTCGCTTCCGGCGCCTACGACAACGACGTCTACCTCTGGCACACCGACAGCGGCCGCGAGCGCCGCCGCCTCGCCGGACACGCCGGACCGGTCCGCGCGCTCGCCTTCTCCTCGGACGGCAAGCAACTTGCTTCCGGGAGTGACGACCGCACGGTGCGCCTCTGGGACGGGGAGAGCGGCAAAGAGCTGCGCCGCCTCGAAGGACACACGCTCAGCGTCCTTGCGGTCGCCTTCGCGCCGGACGGCAAGTCCCTGGCCTCGGCCGGCAGCGATTACTCTGTGCGCATCTGGGACCTGGAAATTGGCAAGATGCGTCACAAGCTCCAGGGGCACGACAGCGGCATCAACGCACTCGCCTTCTCCGCGGACGGCAAGACGTTGGCCTCGGGCGGCGACGACGACACGGTCCGTCTCTGGGACGTGGCCGGCGGCAAGTTCCAGCGCAAACTGAGCGGCCACGACGATTTGGTGCTGGCGGTGGCCTTCTCGCCGGACGGCAAGGTCGTCGCGTCGGGCAGCAAGGATGAGACGCTGCGCCTGTGGCACGTGTCCACGGGCACCGAGCTGCGCAAGGTCAAGGTCCACGACGACGGGGTGCTCGCCGTGGCGTTCGCGGCCGACGGCAAGACGCTGACGACGGCGGGCAAGGACGGCAAGGTCGCGCGCTGGGACATGAACACCGGCAAGGCGCTGGGACGTTTCGACAGTCATCATGCGGCCTTGACTGCCGTGACCCTGTCGCCGGACGGAACGCGGGCGGCGGCCGGCAACGAGGGCGGCCTCATTGGCCTCTGGGACGCGCTGACGGGCAAGGCGCTGGTGCCGTTCCAGCGGCCGGGCGGTCCCGTGAGGGCCGTGGCGTATACCCCCGACGGCAAGGCGCTGGCCGTGCCGGACAGTGCGGGATCGGTCCTGTTCCTCGACCCGGCGAATGCGAAGGAACTGCGGCGAATCAAGGCGGGGTACGCGACGGGGTTGACCTTTTCCCCTGACGGCACCCTCCTGGCCGTGAGTGGGACTCGTGACGACACTCAGCGTGGCCTGTCGTTATGGGACACGGCAGGGGGTAAGCTGCTGCGCGACCTGCCGGTGGAGGAAAGGCCGCTCACCGACGATTGGCTGCGCGCCGCGGGCGCCTTCTCCGCCGACGGTAAAATCGTGCTCGGGCCGGCAAACCGCCAGAAGCTGCGCGTCTGGGACCCGGCGACGGAGAAGGAACTGCACACACTCCCCATCGAGGACGAGGGACAGCCGCCGCGCTGCTTCGCCCTGGCGCCCGACGGCCGCATTGTGGCCGTGGCCTACGCGGAACGGAACGTCCGCCTGTGGGACGTTGGCACGGGACAGATGCTGCACCACCTGGACGGGGGGAAGGAAGGTCTCAGCTGCCTGGCCTTCTCGCCCGACGGCCGATTTCTGGCGGGCGGCGGCAAGGGGAGCGCCCTCCGACTGTGGGAGATGCTGACGGGGGAAGTCGTCGCGCTGATGGGAGGATACGAGGAAGGCGTCAGCGCCGTCGCCTTTGCCCCCGACGGACGGACGGTCGCCAGCGGCAGCCCCGATCGCACGGTCCGACTGCACGACCTGGCCGGCGCCGTGGAAGAGCGTCGCTTCACCGGACATCAGGGAGCGATCACCGCACTCAGTTTCGCCCCGGACGGCAAGCGGCTGGCGTCGGCGAGCGAGGACGGCACCGCCCTGGTGTGGGACACGACCCGACCCCGACCGGCGCTCGCCGCTGAGCTGAGCGCCAGGGAACTGCAATCGCGCTGGGCCGACCTCGGCGGCGACGAGGCCGGCAAGGCTTACGCGGCCCTGTGGGCGCTGGCCGCGGTGCCGAAACAAGCGGTGCCGCTCGTCGTCAAGTACGTCCACCCTGTCCCCGCAATCGACGCGAAGCGGCTGGCGCGGCTCTTCGCCGACCTCGACGACGACTCCTTCGAGGTGCGCGAGAAGGCGACGGCCGAGTTGAAGCGGGCCGCCGAATCGGTGGAGGAGGCCGTGCGCAAGGAGCGGGCGCGCACCGGGTCCGAGGAGGTACGGCAGCGGCTGGGGCAGGTGCTGGAGGAGGTGGACAGGAGCGTGGCGGCACCGGGGCGGCGCGCCCTGCCGTCGCGGGCGCTGCTGGTGCTGGAGCACGCCGCCACCCCGGAAGCGCGGCAGGCGCTGCAAAGGCTCGCCGAGGGGGCGCCGGGGGCGTGGCTGACCCGGGAGGCGAAGGCGGCGCTGGCGCGCGTCGCCCGGCGGTCCGGCTCACCGCCGTGAGGCCGGCGCCGCAAGCAACTCATGGCAACGGGTCCTCCGGTCTGCTATGA
>DATFNV010000122.1:0-3901 GCA_035266225.1 Gemmataceae bacterium | reverse complement strand
CTGCGAGGGGCCGCCGGTCATGAACAGCCAGATGACCGCCTTCGCTTTCGGCTGGAAATGCGGCGCCTTCGGCGCGGCGTGGGCCACAAGCCCCTCGTGCTGGAGCAGCCACGTCAGGGCCAGCGAACTGAGGCCGGCCCGCCGCAGGAAATCACGGCGCGACAGCCCGGCCCTGGGGGATTGAGGATTGCGGATTGCGGAGTGAAATAACATGGCAATCTCCAAAGTCTGCATAAGCGGGCGGCCTGTGGCTTTGCGGTTCTCGATCCGCCATCAGATCAATCGACGTACAGGAATTCGTTGAGGCACAGCAGCACCTGGCAGTAGTCCGCCAGGGCGCCGTCGAGCGTCCTGGCTCCGGGGCCGGTGGCGTCGGCCTGGCGGCGGATGTACCCGACGGCCCGGTCGCGCTCGGCGCCGGTCGGTCGCCGGGCCAGCGCCAGCCGGTACGCCTCCTCGACTGCCCGCGCCAGGTCGGCGGCCTCCTTGGGGCGGAAGCGCTGGGCGAGTTTCTCGGCCCGCTGGCGGACCAGCGGCGAGTTCATCAGCGCCAGCGCCTGCGTCGCCGCGGTGGTCGCCGGCCGCTCGCCGATGCTCTGGATCGCCTCGGGAGCGTCGAAGAACTGGAGGAACGGGACGAGCCGGCTCCGCTTCACCGTCAAGTACACGCTGCGGCGCGGGCTGTTCTCATCGAGCGATCCCGGCCCGTACATCGTCGTGTCGAGCGTGCCGCTGACCGCCAGGAGCGCGTCGCGCACCGCCTCTGCCTCCAGACGCCGCGTCGGGTAGCGCCACAGGAGGTGGTTGTTGGGGTCGGCCTTCAGCGCGGCGTCGTCGGGGTTGCCGGCCTGGGTGTAGGCGGCGCTGGTCATGATGAGACGGTGGATCGGCTTCAGCTTCCAACTGCCTCGGATCAATTCGCCGGCCAGCCAGTCAAGCAACTCCGGGTGCGACGGTCGTGCGCCCTGGGCGCCGAAGTCGTTGGGTGTAGCGACGAGGCCGCGGCCGAAGTGGTGCTGCCACAGCCGATTGACGATCACCCGCGCCAGCAGCCGGCCGGCGCCTTGCTCGGCGTCGGTGATCCAGTCGCCCAGCGCGACGCGCGGGGCGGGCTTGCCGGCCCAGCGCGTTTCAGGGGCGTCGCTGAGCACCTGGAGGAAACCCGGCGCGGCGAGACCTTCCTTGCGGTCCACCTCGCCGCGCGCCAGGAAGTAGACGTCGCCGCCCCTGCCCGACGACGCTGCGAACACGGGCGACAAGCGCGGCTGCGGCTCCTGACGGGCGTGCGCCTCCACAGCAACGATCAGTTCGCGGTACTTCGCGTCCAGTGGCTGGTACCAGCGCAAGACCGCCTCGCGGTTGCGCTCGTTCAGGTCGCCCTTCTCCGCACTCAGCAGCGCCTGGATTTCGTGAACATTCTGCGGCGCCGCGGCCCCGTCGAGCACCGGTTGCCGGGCCGTCGAGAGCGCCAGCCGCGGGCGGCCGATGGCCGCCTCGTCAGACGCGAAGGTGAGCGTCAACGTCAGCACGGTGCCGCCGTCGAAGCCGACCGCCCCCTCGGTCTCGAACACAGCGGCATGGCCGCGCCCTGCCGCACCGCCGACCGACCAGCCCTTGCCCTTTTCGACCAGCGCCGCGGAGAGCGGATGGTCCGCCTGCTCGAAGGTCGCTTTCACCGCCCGCAGCTTCACCGGCACGGCGACGGGCTTCTCCTTGGCCTGCGGCTTCAGCGGCGTCGCGGTCAGATGCACCCCGGTCAGCGTGAAGCCGCCGTCCGCGCCGCGTCCCGGCCCGGACTTCGGCAAGGAGGCGTCGGGCAGAGCTTCCAGGCGGAAAGAAGTGATCCCCTTCTGGTACGTGTGAGCGATGATCGTGTACGTCTCTGGTACTCCCGGCTTGCCCTTCTTGCCCGCAGCGGCGGGGGCCGGGACCAGGAAAGAACCATCGTCGAGACGTTTGAGAGGCAGTTTGGCGGCGAAACTGACCGGGTCGATGGTCTGCCACGGCGTGTCGGAGGCCTTCACCATCTCGGTGCGCCGCCATGCCTCGAATCGCGCTGGCAGAACCTCCTTCTCAAACTTCTCACGGGCAGCGACGAGAGGCGCGTGGGCGGCGTCGAACTCGGCCTTTGCCCGGCGGTAGACCTCCGGCTCCGGGTCGAGCTTCAGGTCGGCCGAGTCGGTGCGCCCGAAGGCGGCGAGGAGGCGGTAATAGTCCCTCGTCGGGATGGGGTCGAACTTGTGGTCGTGGCAGCGAGCGCAGCCCAGCGTCAGGCCGAGCAAGGCGCTACCGGCGGTCGAGAGCATGTCGTCGAGGTGGTCGTAGCGAATCGGCTCGAGCGTCTTGGCGGTAGTCTGGCCGGGGTAGGGGCCGGCGACGACGAAGCCGGTCGCCGACGTGGCGAGGAAGTCGTTCGGCAGCAACCCGTCGCCGGCCAGCTGCCAGCGCACGAACTGGTCGTAGGGCATGTCGCGGTTCAGCGCCTTGATCACGAAGTCGCGGTAGTGGTAGGCGCCGGGTCGGTCCTTGTCGAACTCGTAGCCGCCGCTCTCGGCGAAGCGGGCGACGTCGAGCCAGTGCCGAGCCCAGCGCTCGCCGTAGCGCTCGCTCACCAGCAAGCGGTCGAGCAACTTCGCGTAGGCGTCCGGCGAGGTGTCGTTGAGGAAGGCGTCGATCTCGGCGGGTGTCGGCGGGAGACCGATCAGGTCGAAGAAAGCCCTGCGGATGAGTTTCTCCCTCGCTGCGGGGGCGTTGAGCGTGAGCTTCTTCTCCTCCAGTTTCGCCAGGACGAAACGGTCAACGGGCGTGCGGACGCGCGCCTCGTCGCGGACCTTCGGCGGTTCCGCTCGGGCGAGGCGCTGGAACGCCCAGAACTTGCGGCCCTCCTCGACGTCGATGCCCTTCTTCACTGTCACGGTGCCGTCGCGCGGATCGGGGACGCCCAGCACGACCCACCGCTCGAAATCGGCCACGACCGTGGCGGGCAGGCGATCCTTCGGCGGCATTTTCAGGAGGCCGTCGCGGCGCAGCGCGGGCAGCAGCGTCCCCTCCTTCGGCTTGCCGGGCACGACGGCCGGGCCGTTGTCGCCTCCCTTGAGCAGGCCGGCGCGAGTGTCGAGGAGCAATTTGCCGCGGAGCTTGCCGGCCTTCTGCGCCTCTGCGGAGTGGCACGGGTAGCAGCGCTCGACCAGGACCGGGCGGATCTTCTTCTCGAAGAACTCGACCCCTTTCGTCTCCGGTTCGGCGGCACCGAGGCGCGGCGTCAGGGTGACGAGGGCGAAAAGAAGGAGAGCCGTCTGTCGGCACATGGGAACCTCCAGCAGGTCGTATCGCGTCGGTGCCGGTCGGTCGGTGGCCGACCCGGAAGGCGGGAGCGGCGGCGGGGTTCGGACATTCCCCGATAATACAGGGAGGCCCGCGGATTGCAAATGAGGCGTGCCGAAAACGTGTGTCAGGCGATGATGTCCTTGAGGACCGTCCCCTCCGCGTCCGTCAGGCGATGGTCGCGGCCAGCGGCACGCGCGAGCGCCTGCTGGCGGCGGGGGCGCGGAGCGCCGGCGAGGTCGTGGTCACCCCGGCGGGGGATGAAATGACGTTCCTACGCGATCCCTGGGGCGTGGCGCTACAACTTGAGCGGCGCGCCACACCGCTGCTAGGATAGACACCAGGAAACCGTGCCGAAGCCGTTTCGACGGTCGTGGACGAACATCTCTTCGTCGTCGATCCTCGGACGCGTGGACGCCAGCCACCCTCCTTGTCGGTCTGAAGTGGACCCCATTGTCTAGACAAAAATCGAGCGATCCTTCGCTACACCCTGTCCGGCCCTCCTGGCCGTGACACATCTGCTGGTCGCCGCGCTGGGCCGCTTGCTCTTGCTCGCGCGCCCTGGTTGCGGTACATC
>DATFNV010000121.1:0-6602 GCA_035266225.1 Gemmataceae bacterium | reverse complement strand
CGACGTCGCCGTTGTCGAGCAGCACGGCGCTGCCGCTGACGGCGTCGGCCTGGCCGGCGGCGCCGGGTTGGGTGATCTGGGGGGCGGCCTGGACGAGGGTGCCGCCGCCGGTGCCGATCAGGAGGTTGCCGCTCTGGCCGTCGATGCTCAGCGAGGTGGCGCCGGCGATGTGCAGGTCGATGACGGAGGGATCGGCGCCCGGGGCGACCTGGAAATCGTACTCCAGGGCGCGGCTTCCGGGGGCGGAGTGCCAGACCAGGTTGACGCCTGGGTAGACATTCTGCTCGACGATCTGGCTGTATTGCGGGACGTTGGTCAGGGTCGTGCCGGCGCCGAAGTAGTTGCTGTAGCCGGCCTGCTGGCCCTGCGCGAGCAGTGTCGGGGCGGAGGCGGCCCCGGCCAGGGAGAGGCGCAGGGCGTCGTGGGTGACGGTGCCGCCCTGGGCGTCGCCCTGGCCGGGTCGGGTGAGGTCGAGGGTGGTGCTGCCGTCCCCGGCGAGGTAGACGCCGAAGCCGGGGCCATGAGCCACGTACTGCACGGCGGCGGCGGTCTGACCCAGATTCAGCTCGAAGGGGAGCGGCAGGGCGCCGTAATTCTGGGCCACCTGGGCGGCGCCGCCCGTGTTGGAGGTCGTGCCGCCCGTGCTCCCGGCGGCCGCACCGCTGACGCCGGAGTTGCCTGACCCGCTGGGGGTGTTCAGCAACGGATGGGCGGCGCCCGAGTTGGCGCCGTTGCCGCTGGGGGGCGTGAGGGAGGCCGGGTCGGCGCCCGTGCCGGCGGCCGGTGACGACGCCGGCGGGGACGAAACGCCGCCGCCCCCACCCGTGCCGCTGGAGGGCGCTGCGCCCCCCCCGGCACCGCCCCCGCCGCCCGACAAGGGGGCCCCGCCCCCGCCCCCGCCGCCACCCGGGTTGCCATCCGCGTCGGGCGTGCCGTCGCCGAAGCCGGGGTCGCCGCCGGGGGCCAGCGGGGCCAGCGGCTCGCCGCCCAGGTCGTCCGACGTCAGGCGCGTGAGCATCACCTCGGGGACACGGCCCGGCGAAGGCTGGGCCCCGCCGCCACCGCCACCACCACCTCCGCCTCCCCCACCGCCGTGAGTCGCCGGAGTGAGATCCCCCGCGTGGGCGTTCGCCTGGGAGGCAGCACTGGGCGCCTGCGGGGCTGGGACGGCGAAGGAGTGGGCGTTGCCGGACTGCCGGAACATATCGGCCAGGAGGACGACGCCGGCCCCCGCCAGGGCGACCTGCACGCCGCTGATCATGTCCAGACCGAGAAATGAGCGATCCTCGAAGGGGTCGAACTCGGGCATCAGCCGGGCGAACTGCGGCCGCCGCGCTAGAGCCCGCTTCTGCCGCCGGTCCTCGCGCCAGGCGCGGATCCAGCCAGCGACAGGGAGGGTGTCCAGCCAGACGCGGCGCAACCAGCGGGAAGCGCGGGAGACCAAGGAGGGCCGTGGGCCGGGAGAAGGAGGCCGTGGCGTCATTGGCGTACATCCTCGGTGCGAGGGGACCGGTCCGCTGCGTCCAACGCAGCCGGCCGTCCCCGACACGTTCCTGGCTGCGGCCGCCTTCCAGACGCGGCCGCCATTCCTGCCTCTGGGGCGAAGCCCCCGGGCACGGGACGGTTCCTGTCCGTCAACGGAAACCCCGAGGCGCGGGGCACTGCGTCTTCCTTCCGTCGAACCACAACCCAGGCGGCGGAAGGGAGAACGATCCTCACCCTTCGCCCCCCGAGGAACAGGCGCAGCACCCAGCAGGGGCGGTCGTGCTCCAGCTGCTCATGCAGGCGACGCAAGAGTTGGCCACCCTCGCAGCCCGTCGCCTCCAGCGCGAGCACCAGCAAAGGGATGTCAACCGTCTCTCGCGACCCGGCGCGCTCTTTGTGTAGCTCTACCCTATATATAATGCGCGGATCTATCACGTTTTTTCCCCCCTCGATTAGCCCTTTCTATCCACGCGGGTGCAAGCGGAGGCCACCACAAGGCTTACGGCTTCGACGACCCGGCGAGGGTGTCGGCCCTGCCCGCCGTTCGTGTACAGACCGCCACCCCAAGTCCCCACGGGAGCCGGCGCCCCATTTATTCACCCGACGGCCACGGATTTGTCTCGACTTATGCATCCGCGGCTGGGATACTCTCTATTCGTCGCCATGCCGGGCACCACATCGGGCCGGTGACCACGGATGAGGGCCGGGACATGGCCAGGGCCAGGGAGCCTGACAACGACGCGGCAGAGCCGACCTCCTGGAGCTTGATCCGCCGGGTCCAGGCCCACGACCAGTTCGCCTGGGGGCGGTTCGTCGATCTCTATTCCCCCCTCATCTACTCCTGGTCCCGCCGGGCCGGGACACCGGCGGCTGATGCCGCGGACGTCAGCCAGGAGGTGTTCCTCGCCGTCACCCAGGCCGTCGCCGGCTTCCGACACGACCCGGAGCGAGGCACCTTCCGTGGCTGGCTGCGGACTATCACCGAGAACAAGGCCCGCGAGTTCGCGCGCCGACGGGCGGGGGAGGTTCGCGCGGCCGGGGGCAACGATGCCCGCAAGTGCTTCCTCGAGGTGGCGGCCAAACCCGCCGGTGAACCGGGCGAAACGGAGGACGCCCGGGAGGTCGCATCCCTGTACCGGCGGGCGCTCGAAATGGTCCGCGGCGAGTTCGAGCCGAAGACCTGGACGGCTTTCTGGCGGGTTGCTGTCGATGGCGTGAGGTCAAAGGACGTGGTCGCCGACCTGGGCGTTAAAGTCAGCGTCGTTTACGTGGCCCGGTCCCGGATCCTCGCCCGGCTCCGGGAAGAGTTCGTGGGGCTCGTGGAGCTGGACCGGGGTGCGGTGCCGGCCCGGGCGGAACAGCCCTTCCCACGATGAGGCTCCGCATGCGCACCGTCGCTTCCTCACTGCCGCCGGGGGCATGCCCCGGCGTTGAAGAGCTGCTGGCCTTCGCCCGGGGCCTGCTGCGCACGGGTCAT
The DNA here is from genome assembly GCA_035266225.1 of Gemmataceae bacterium. GTDB lineage: Bacteria > Planctomycetota > Planctomycetia > Gemmatales > Gemmataceae > DATFNV01. Next base: position 3,640 of record DATFNV010000121.1, on the reverse strand, counting down.
CTGGAGGCGGTCGCGGATCATATCGACGCCTGCCCGAGGTGCCTGAGCGTCCTGGGCCGGCTGGAACGGGCCGGCCGCGCGCCGCTCGCCTTCGTCTGCGACCCGCCGGACCCTTACGGCTGGGAGCCCGGGTGCCGGGAGTTGCGGGCACGGGCCAGGACAATTCGCGTTGATCACGCTGGCGCGCGCCCCCTGCTCGGGGGACCGGGTGGCGCACCGGGCAGCACTCCGAGGGACGAGCTATTCCCGCCCGAGCGGCTGGGCCGGTATCGGCTCCTGGAGCAAATCGGCCAGGGTGGGATGGGGGTGGTGTACAAGGCGCTCGACACCGGCCGGAACCGGGTCGTCGCCCTGAAGGTGCTCGCCCCCCGCTGGCTGGATGACCCGGAGGCTCGCGCGCGCTTTAACCGGGAGCTGGCGTTGCTCGGGGACTTCTACCACCCTCACGTCCTCCGCGCCATCGATGGCGGTGCGGTGGGCGAGTTCGACTTCCTGGTGATGAAGTACGTCGAGGGCACCGACCTCGACCGCCTGTCCCGGACCGTTGGGCCGCTCCCGGTCTCCGACGCCTGCGAACTGGCTCGGCAGGCGGCCTACATCCTGCACTACATCCACGCTTGCGGCCTGGTGCATCGCGATGTCAAGCCCTCCAACCTTCTGCTCACGCCGCGCGGTCATCTGAAAGTCCTGGACCTTGGGCTGGCGCGGCTGCGCGGGGAGGACCTGTTCGGCGGGCGGCTGACGGCGACGGGCCAGCTGCTGGGGACTGCGGGCTACCTGGCCCCGGAGCAGGCTTCCGACGCCCGGCTGGTCGATGGCCGCAGCGATCTGTACGGGCTTGGATGTACGCTCTACCACCTGCTCACCGGCCAGGCGCCGTTCGCCGGTCCTGAATGCCGCTCGGCGTTCGATACGATGATGGCGCACAAGCACATGCCACGCCCTGCGCTTCGCGGCCGGCGGTCCGACGTCCCGGAGGGACTCGCCGCGGTCGTGCATCGTCTGCTGGCGAAGGCCCCCGCGGACCGCTACCCCACCGGGGCCGAAGTCGCGGCGGCCTTGTTGCCGTTCACCGCCGGGTGTGACCTGGCCCGGCTGGCGGCCCGCAAGTTTCCTTGTGAAGACCCATCGTCACGCTGAGAAGCAAGAGCGGAGCCCGACGTCGATGGCCACCGCGCCTGGTGTCATGCTGCGCCGGCGTTAATTCGAGCCGTCCGCTGGGCCGCTAACCAGGCCCCACCAGGCCGCTGGCCAGGAACGGGCTCTACCGTACGCTTCCGCCGCAGCCACGCGGCCTTGTCGGCGTCGGTGCCGCCGCGGAACTGGTCCCTGCGTTCGTGGGCGATCAGCAGCGTCTGCTGGACAATATCGGACGGATCCAGCTTGCTGCGCAACCGCGGGTCGATCTGGAGTCGGGCGAGCGGGTGCAGGTAGTCACGGTATTCCTCCAGGGGCTTGTGGGAGCTGCCGGATTGCTCAGCCATGCACCGCTCCTATCCTTCAGATGCGAAACGCGCCGCCATTGACCGCGCGTGCGCGCGTTTTTTTCGAGAAGACCGGTCGCGAGGGGATCCCACGGAATAGCGGCATTATCGCGGGTCGTGGGGAAACGGCAAGGAAAAACGAGACCTGTCTCTGACCTCTGACGCTGATCCCGTGCGGCGACGATCACGGCATCTACTTCTTCTCGATGACCAGCTCGCCGTACGGCGGCCCGCCCTGCTCCTTCTTCGTCGAGAAGTTGAGCTTCTCAAGAAGCGCCAGCGGCTGAAGGAGGTTCCGGGGAAGCGTGCCCTTCGGGGCGTTCGGGCTCGGTCGCGCGTTGGGGTCACCGAGCAGCAGGCACGACACGGCGTAGAGCGTCTGGTCCATGCCGTCGATCTGGAAGACGAGCATCCCAGAACGCACTTCAAGGCCGGTCTGCTCGTGGCGGACTGCGGCGGGGTTGGCAGGGACGAAGAGGCCCAGCTGCTTCGCTTCGTAGGCCGGGAAGGTGGTGATCTCGGTGCCGCTATCGACGAAGAACCTGGTGTTGACGAAATTACCGGCACCGTCTCGAAGGGCGAGGACGACGTTGACCCAGAGCTTGACGTCGCCCGTGGCGTAGAGCGTCTGGGAACTGACGGGAATCGCGAGCCTCGACATTAGTACCCCAGGTAGCCACAGAGCTTGCGTTGTTCCTCGGCCGACGTTGCCTTGCGGAAAGCCGTAACTTCGTCGTACCCGACCGCCAGGACCTCGGGGCCTTGCGGCGTCTCCCGGTAGATGACCTCCTGGTGCAGGCCGTCGAAGAACCAGCCGATGGTCTCAAGGTTCAGCATCCGCACGCCGTACCGTGCGACGGTCTCCGGGGGGTGCTTCGCCCGCTCCCGCTCGACGATCTCGAGGACGGTGGGGGGCGGCATGATGAGCCCGTGCGGCAGTTCCTCGGGGGGCTTGCCCTTGAGGTCCAGGGCGGCGTTGTGCAGTGGGAAGGTGAGCATGGCGGTGGTCCTCCTCCCCCTACGCTACCCGCTCAAGGCTGGAATGTCGATGGCTTTGTGGGGTGGCAGACATCCGGTTTCGACCCGAGAGCGCCGTGACCTGATCAACTGATCCCTATTCCCGGGAAATATGGGCAAGTTGAGGGATCAGTCGGCGCAAGCGTAATAATAACAATAACTTGTGATCGCGGTCAACTTGCCCAAGAATGCCCCGGAAACTTGGGCAAGTTGACCCGTTGGTCTACCGCTGGAGCGAAGCGCGAAGGTAAAATGAGCGCGGGAGGCGAGGATGCCCACATTCGACGAGGCGGCGCGTCAAGTGTGCAAGGTGAGCGGCGCGGGCCTGACGCCGTGGCTGGACCACTTTGCCGAGGAGTCGATGGCCGCGGACTTCGCCGCCTGGGACGATGCCCGGCGCACGTCCTGGCCTGGCGGTCCCGAACGCACCGATGACGTCGTCTGTGTGCTGCGCCGCCGGGCCGACGGCAGGCCGGCCCGCCTGATCGTCGAGGCGGAGACCGAGCCGCGCCCCGATGGCGTGGCGCGGCTGGGCATCTACGAATTGCTGTTGGCGATCGAGGTGCGCGGCGTGCTGGACGAGGGTCCTCCGGTTTACGGGGCGATCATTCGGCTGACCGGGAGCAAGAAGGGCGGCCCGTTGATCCTGACCCGGTCGGCGAGGCACCCGGGCGTGCTGGTCCAGCCCATCGAGGTCTGGCTCGCCGACCAGGAAGCGGCCGGCACCCTGGCGCTGATCGAGTCGGCTGAGTTGGCCCTGTGTATCCTGCCGTGGGTCGTCCTCATGCGTGGCGGTGGGGAGTCTCCGCTGATCGAGCGCTGGAAGCAACTGGCGAGCCGTGAGGCGGACGTCGAGAAGCGGGCCGCGTATCGCCACTTCGCCCTGGAGTTCGCGGAGTTGACTCCCGAACTGGTCAACTGGCAGCGTAGTTTGGAGGGCTGGGAAGTGCGTGAATCTCAGTATGGTAAGAGCATTGAGGCCAGGGGCGAGCAGAAGGGCGAGCTGCGCAGGCAGCGGGTGGACCTGCTCCGGGTCCTTCAGTCTCGCCTGGGCTCACCCGCACCCGAGCCGATCCGGCTGGCCATCGAAGGGACCAACGACCTCAGCGTTCTGGACCGCTGGTTCGACGCCGCCCTGA
>DATFNV010000120.1:0-12912 GCA_035266225.1 Gemmataceae bacterium | reverse complement strand
ACTCCTGCAAGGGACGATGGTGTAGCAACCCCGTCATGGCAGCTGCTCCCCCCATCTTTGTCCACCCCGGATCGACGTAAACCGTTGGCACGAAACGCTCCATAAGCTGGACGATCTCCAAGCCGGCAGGGGTCGAGGGCCAATGTCCTCTGCGCCTGGTTAGCTTCTGACCTGCTTCACCTGCCGGGCAAGCCGGCAGGGGTCGAGCCGCGTCACCGCTGATACTACAGTGTCCTTTTGCCCTACCCATTTCTCCCGTCCAACGAACTGTCCTGCAAGCGCTGCTCGCCGATCAGCTGCATCGGCACCAACTCCGGAATGAGGAAGCGGAAGGTGCCGAACTTCTGCAGGATCTGCGGGCCGTAGGTGTACAGGACCCAGCGCCAGTACGGCGAGAGTCCTTTTTGCCTGCCGGCGGAGACCTGCCGGCCGCGCTGAATGAAATCGTCTACCAGCGTTTTCATGACCTTGGTGTCCTTCGGCTCCGCCTCTTCGAGCGGTTGCAGCAGCCACTTGTAGTACTCGCCCCACTCGTTCTGCTGCGAATCCCACCCCGGCGGTCGCTCGCGCGGCGGCTGCAGGCGCTTGCGCCGGCGGTAGCTCTCGGCGTACTGTCCCGCCTTCACGAGCGGGTTCTGCAAACCCAGGCCGCCGGCCGTGAGCGGCCAGTAGACCCAGCCGGCCGGAATGTCGGACACCTCTGCCTGGAATTGCGCGCCGATCAACTCCCCCAGGCCGGCCACGATCCCCCGCGAGGCACCGAAGAACGAGCCGTGGAACGCGCGGATCGCCTGCCATGTCGATTGCCGATGGACCTCGCCCAGGTCCACGTCCAGGGCCAGCGCGTTGAGCAGGAAGCGGACGTTGGCGTTGTACTGCTGCACCCGGGCGAAGACGGAAGCGGCGGCCTCAACCCGCTCGCGCGTCTGGGTCAGATGAGCCTGGAACGTCTCGCCGTGGACGCGCCACTCGCCCTTCTCGTCAAGCTCCAACAGGCCCCACCGCGGGTACTCCAGGGGGAGGCCGGCGGGCGGCTTCCCGCCGAGACAGACCGCGCCGGACTTGGCCGGGTTGAGTTGCAGTCCGCACGCCGCGCAGAACTCCTCGACCGCTTGCCAGGCGGCCAGCGCTTCCTGCGGTTTCGGCGTCAACAGACAGATATCGTCCACAAGCCGCACGATGCGCACCCGGGCGCGCCGCCTGACGTGCAGGTCCAGGAAGCGCAGCACCAGTTCGGCCAGCGCCCCCGACAGGGTGAAGCCCATCGGCACGCCGCGCCGCATGCGGGCCGGCGGCGCGCCCGGCCGGGTGAGCAACGGTGGGGACAGGAACCGCTGGAAGAACTGGCGGTCGCGCGCCGGCACGCCGACTTTTTCCAGCACGGTCAGCACGACGTCGTGCGGGAGGCTCGGGTAGAAGTCCTTCAAATCGATCTTGACGACGTGGAGCGGTTGGTCGGGGAAGGCCGCCCGGGCCAGCTGGATCTCCGCGTGGAAGAACTGCACAGCCGAGGTCTGGTTGCCGTACTCCCCGCCGTAACCGCCCCCGACCCGAAACGTGCGCAGCCCGGTCAGCTGCTCCCAGCGCTGCTGCCGGACGGAGTCATCGCTGAGTTCGTCGGCATCAGACACCGGGTCCGTGTCTTCGGCGTCCCAGAGGGCCCGGTCATCCGGCAGGTCCAGGAACGCCAGCTGCCGGGCCTGCTCGAGGTGGCGCCGCTCGTTGTCGATGATGGCCTGCGGGGCGTTGACACTGTGCAGTTTCCTGAGGCGGGCGCGGCGCTCGGCGACCGTGTCCTGTTGGTCGAACATCTGCTCCCAAATGAACACCCAGCCCACCCCGACCGCCTCCACCAGACATGCGGTAGGCAAATCGAGATCGAGGTAGAGCCGCCACTTGTTCCGCGTCCACAGGGGACGGACGCCCAGCCCTTCCGCGGGCCAGTCCCAGGTGTCGAGGCCCGCCAGGGAAATCGCGAGGGCGTCGGAGAGTTCCTTGAGAAGTTCCGCGTTGGCCAGGAAGTCCCGGGCTTCCTTCCGCACGCGCGGCGGTTGGTAGATGTCGTCGGCGATGCGCTTCAGATCCTTGTCCGGCAGGGGTGTGATCGCGCCTTCCTCGGCGCGCTTCTCGCCGACCCGCCTGGCCAGATCGGTCAGGGCGGGCTCCAGACCGGCGAGCAGGGAATCAAAGAAGGCGGCGTGGCGGTTTGGCTCTGCGGCCGCCAAGGCATTCTCGAGTAGGCGCTGCCCCTCCCGGACGCTCTGCTCGCGCAGGACGGCGTTGCCCGAGCCCACCCGCGCCCACTCTTCCAGCAGGGCGCCGAACAGGTAAACGAACTCCGAACGCAATTGTCCCGCGGACAACTCGTTCTCCAGCCGGCCCTGCCAGAGCAACGCCACATCCGCTGCCAGGGTGCCGGCCTCCAGCTCGCCCAAGGCGATTTCCAGGTTCACCACTTCGGGGTGGAGCGGTTCGCCAGCGAACTTGAGCCCCTGCAAGCCGTGATAGAGGCGTCGCAGTCGCTCTGTCGAATCCGCTGCGCCCTCCACCGCCTGGCGCAGCCGCTGGTAGGAGTCGCGGAACTGCTCGCGCTGTCGCCGCAGCTCGCGCAATTTCATCCCCGTTATGAACTGCACCGTGGAGGGAATCATCGGGCCTCCGCATCTGGTCGAAGAAGGGGCGGTAGGCGGCCAAGAAGCGGTCGCGTACCCCCCGCGGCCGATTGGCCACGTCAGGCGCGCAACGCGAGGGGACGTAGCCGTGTCGTTGCGGGATAGCCGCTCCTGCACGTGGGCTCCGATGCAGGCTGACCCGCGATTTGGTATTATAGGAATAACAGGGCGAGCCCAAGGCGTGCAGAAAGCGATGCGTCTCCACGATATAAGTCGTTGTTTGACAAGGATTTAATAACATGTCCTTCTACATCGACCCGCACATTCACATGATTTCGCGCGTGACCGACGACTACCAGCGCATGGCCCAGTGCGGCTGCGTCGCCGTCACCGAGCCGGCGTTCTGGGCCGGCTTCGACCGCGGCTCGGCCGAGGGCTTCCGCGACTACTTCCGCCACCTGACCGAGTTCGAGCCGAAGCGCGCCGCCCAGTTCGGCATCAGGCACTACTCGTGGCTGTGCATCAACGCCAAGGAGGCCGAGAACGTCAGCCTGTCGCGCGAGGTGATCGCCCTGATCCCGCAGTTCCTCGACCGGCCTAACGTGCTAGGGATCGGCGAGATCGGCCTCAACAAGAACACGCGGAACGAGGCCACGATCTTCCAGGAGCACGTCGATCTGGCGATGAAGACCGAGGAGTTGATCCTCATTCACACGCCGCACCTGGAGGACAAGTACAAGGGCACGCGCATGATCGTCGATATGCTCAAGAACGACCGGCGCGTGACCCCCGCGCGCGTGCTGATCGACCACGTCGAGGAGCATACGGTGCGCCTGGCGCTGGACAACGGCTTCTGGTGTGCCATGACGCTGTACCCGACGACGAAATGCACGCCGGAGCGCGCGGCGGACATCCTCGAGATGGTCGGCACCGAACGCATCATGGCCAACTCGGCGGGCGATTGGGGCAAATCGAACCCGCTGGCGGTGCCGGAACTCATTCAGGAGATGAAGCGGCGGGGCCACCCCGAGAGCAGCATCCGCAAGGTGGTCTACGACAACCCGCTGGCCTTCTTCCGGCAGTGCTCCCGGTGGCAGGACTGGCCGGAGATCGCCGCTTGCGGCTTGGCGTTCGCTTGAGGAACGTGGAGCGAACGCCAAGCCGCAAGCAGCCTACCTTTATGTACTTGCTAGCGATCGAAACCTCCTGTGACGAAACCGCGGCCGCGGTCTTCACCGACGAGCCGGCAGTCCTCGCCAATGTCGTCGCCTCGCAGACCGACCTGCACGCGCGCTTCGGCGGCGTGGTCCCCGAGGTCGCGGCCCGCGCCCACCTGCAGCGCCTGCTGCCGGTCATCGACGAGGCGCTCCGCAAGGCCAACGTCCGCCTCGATCAGATCGGCGCCGTCGCCGTCCACAACACGCCGGGACTCGTCGGCGCCCTGCTGGTCGGCGTCAGCGCCGCCAAGATGCTTTCCCTGGCGCTGGGCGTGCCGCTGATCGCCGTCAATCACGTCGAGGCTCACGTCTACGCGGCCCGGCTGGCGGCGGGGCGCGACATCTTCCCGTGCCTCGGCCTGGTCGTCAGCGGCGGGCACACCTCGCTGTTCCACTGCCCGACGCCGCTGGAATTCGAGTTGCTCGGGGCGACGCGGGACGACGCGGCCGGCGAGGCGTTCGACAAGGTGGCGGCGCTGCTCGGCCTCGGCTTCCCCGGCGGACCGGCCGTCGAGCGCGAGGCTGCCGGCGGCGACCCGGCGGCGTTCCGCTTTCCCCGCTCCTTCCTGCACGAGGACCGGCTCGACTTCAGCTTCAGCGGTCTGAAAACGGCGGTGCTCTACACCTGCTTCGGGCAGAACGCGGCATCGACGGCGCCGCTCCCTGCCGGGAAGAAGCGCGCCGACGTGGCGGCGAGCTTTCAGCAAGCGGTGATTGACGTCCTCGTGGAGAAGTCGCGGCAGGCGCTGCGGCGGACGGGGCTGAGGCGGCTGGCGGTCGGCGGCGGCGTGGCGGCGAACAAGCCGTTCCGCGCGGCGCTGGAGCGCATGGCCGAGGCGGAAGGGGCGGAGCTGTTCATCCCGCCGAGTGCGCTCTGTACGGACAACGCGGCGATGGCGGCGCAGGCCGTCGAGAAATGGCGGCGGCAAATGTGGGCGCCGCTCGACCTCGACGCCCGACCGAACTACGGGGCGTGACCGAATGCCGCTTGCGGCTTCGCAGGGCTGCGAAGCCGCAAGCGGCATTCCTCACTCTCGTGTCCGTGACAGGCTGTACCCCATGAGCTGCCGTACCGTGGGGCTGGGGTCGCTCTTCGACATCTGTTCCAGGCGATCGCTGAGGTCCACCGGCGTCGCGTAGCGCTGCTCCACGGCGGCGCGCGCGGCCGCGACGCGCACCGACTCGAGCGGGTCGTGGCTCAGGTAGCGCAGCCAGATGCCGGCGTCGATGTCGCGCAAGGCGGGGCGGTGCAATTCATCGAGGACGTTGAGGCGGACGTGGTGGTCGGGGTCGGTCAGCATACGCCCGAGACGGATGTGTTCCCTGGGCACCTTGCGCGAGCTGAGCGCGACCTCGCAGAGTCGGCGCACCTCGGGGTCGGGGTCGTGCAGCCAGTGCAGCAGGTCGTCGGTGCTCAGGACGTTCTGGGCCGGGCCGACCGCGAGGATGGCCAGGCGGCGCACCTCCGCGCTGGAGTCGCGCAGCAACGGCAGCGCCTGCTGGTGCAGGTCCATGCCGGGGTGCAGGGCGAGCTGCGCCGCCCGGGCCCGGTTCTCGGCGGCCGCGTCGCTGAAACAGGCCAGCGCCAGCTCGCGGCAGGGGCCGACCGACTCGGCGCAGTCCGGTCGTTCCAGGAGGGCCGACGCCAGTTCCAGGGCCGCTCCGCGCACCACCCCGTCGGCCTGCGCCGCCTCGGACAGCTCGCGAGCCAACGAACGGGCGACGTCCGGCGGCGGAGGCTGGCCGCCGTCGGACCGCAGCCAGCCCGCCTCGAATTGCAGTACTTCGCGCTGTCCCGCTGGGCTCAGGCGCGCGAATCCCTCGGACAAGCGCCGGGCGAGTTCCTCGCCGCGCGGGTTGTCCGTGCCCCAGCGCCGGACCAGGGCGGCCAGAGCGGCGTGGGCGTTGGCGCAGGCCCGGTCGTCGCCACCGAGCAGGTCGAGCAGCGCTGGCACGGCGGCGCCCTCGAGGCCGGCGACGCGCTCCGCCCAGCGGTCGCGCGCGCCGTCGTCGGCCCGCGCCAGGCCGCGCAGGTAGTACCAGGTCAGGAGCGGGCCGCGCCCCAACCACAGGCCGGCGCCGGCCAGCAGCAGCAAGGCCACGGCGCCGACCCCGAGATACGTCTTGTTCCAGTGCCGCATAGCCACTCCCTCTGACGCACGCCGGGCGCAAACCCCGGGCGAGAGTGTATAGGCGCCGGCGCGAATCCGGGCAAGGCCAACCGGCAGAGGGTGGGCAACTCGCTCCCGCTGTCACAGCCGCCAGATTCGTTCATGTCGCGACGCCCGGCATTCGATGAATAAGTAGGTGTTGCCCACTCTCCTCCCTTGCGCCGAGGTGGCCGATGCAGTCCCGTCGCGTTTGCGTAGTCTGGCTCGGGCTGGTGACGTGCGCGTTTTGGGCCGGGGCCGCGCGCGCCCAGGAGACCGAACTGCAGCGCTGGACCGCCACGCGGCTGCCAATCGATGACATGCCCGCCGCGGTGCGCGACCAGGTGCGGCGGGCCGCCGATCACCCGACCCTCTACTCGCACGGCCCTAGCGAGTCCTTCCCCTGCGACCCGACCGTGTACCACTGGTTTTTGGATCACCCGGACCGGGCGGTGGCGGCCTGGCGCAAGCTGGGGGCGCAGTGCGTGGACATCACCGACCGGGGTGGCGGCCGCTTCGGCTGGAGCGACGGCGGCAACAGCGACGTTCACTGGGACACGGTTTACCAGAGCGACGAGTTGCGGATCTGGCACGCCGAGGGCCAGGTGAAGGCCGGGCCACTCGTGCCGATGGTCCCATTCCAGGCGCTGGTCGTGCTGCGTCATCTCCAGGGCAAGGACGACAAGGGCCGGACCGTGGTGCGCCAGCAGGCGGACCTGATCCTGCACACGGACAGCCGCAGTGCTCTGGTGGCGACCAAGGTGCTCGGCCCGACCGCGCCGAAACTGGCGGAGCAGTACGTCACGCAGATGGAGATGTTCTTCTCGGCCCTGCCGTGGTACATCCAGCGCCACCCCGAGCGCGCCGAGGAACTGATGGCCGCCGCCCCGGCCCCCGCGCCGCCGGCCCCGGCGCCGCGCAAGCGGCTGCTGCCGTCGCTGCGCGGCAAGGCGGCGCCGGACGGGGATGGGCGCTAGCCCGGATTATGCATACCCTTGGCCAAGAGCCACTTGTCGAAGAACACAAGGCAAGCAGCCATCACGATTTGTGTCGATGGATCATTACGGAGCGGCCAAAGCAGGCTGTGCTGGACGGGATCGACCATGGCCGGAGACCAGACGCGGTCTGATTCCAGCCGCTGGGACGGCTGACCGTGGCCATTTCGGCTTTTCCTCCATCTGCTTCAACAGCGCCGCCGCGGGACAAAGCCGTCCGCCTCCGTCCAGGCAGGGCCGAGGACAACCTGTTTCAGCGGGGGCGGCAAGGACAACCATCGGGAACATCCCCACGCTACTTCGTGAACTCCCCCTTGTCGTAGCGAGCCCAGAACCCCGGCGACCCTGCGAAAAAGCTCACCGCAGAGGACGCGGAGGGACGCAGAGAAAGCAGAGCGTTGCATTTTCCCTCTGCGTTCCTCCGCGTCCTCTGCGGTGAAATGCCCGCCACGCTACTTCGTGAACTCCCCCTTGTCGTAGCGAGCCCAGAACTCCGCCGCCGGCCAGTGTTCGCCCCGGTCGTCGCCGATGGTGTTGAGGCTCTTCATGTCGCGGAGGACATCCAGGCCCCGGGTGATATTCTTGGGGGTCAGGAAGACTGTCCGCAACTCCATCCCTTTCAGCGGCGAAAGGTCGGTCACCGCCGTGCCCGCGAGACCCAGTCCGGTAAGTGACATCCCCTTAAGCGGTGATAGGTCCGACACTTTGGTGCCGTGGATCCCAAGATGCGTCAGAGGCATCCCCTTGAGCGGCGCCAGGTCCGACACCTGGCTGGCGTCGCAATTGAGATGATTAAGCTTCATGCCCTTGAGTGGCGTCAGGTCTCTGACTTGGGTACCATAGATCGTGATGCTTTCCAACGGCAGGCCCTTCAGCGGCGAAAGGTCCGACAGTCCAAAGTGACAAGAGAAAGTCTTCAGTGCCACCAAAGCCCCCACCGGCGAGAGATCCGTCAAGTTTGTACCATCCAACCCCAGCGCCGTCACCTCTCCGTTCTCGATGGTGGACTGGACCTTGCCGTCAAAGCCAGGGTTGCGTTCTTTCAAGCGAGCGGCGACAGCCTTCACCTGCTCATCGGCCGGCATGGCGGCCACGGAACGCTCCCATGCAGTGGCGTCGGCGGCAGGCTTGGCCGCCTTGGTATCAGACTGCACCGCCTCCTGGCTGACGCGCACGACCTGCCGGCCGTTTTTCGTGACGGTGACCAGTTCCTGACTCACGATCTTACCGTCCTTGCGGGCTTCGACCGTGTAGCTCCCGGGCTTCAGGCGGATTTCCTTGGCCCCCGCTCCCGTGATGACGATATCCGACCCGTCGATCTTGATGCTGACTCCGGGGTCATCGACTTCGACGACCAACGTGCCATCCGGGGAGAAAAGGCGAATGACCGTGCCGCGCAGCTTGGTGACGCCGGTCGCTTCCGTGATGCCGAGACCTCCGAGGAGCATCAGGAGGAGCACGGCCGCGGCGGCGGCCCAGCGGCCGGTGTGGAAACGCGGCCGTCGAATCGCCGGCGCGGCTTCTGGGATTTCCCTCGCCGGCGGCTTCTTCGCCACCGCCGCCGGCGGGACATCCGGGAGCGTCGGGACATTTCCCGGACGTTGCATCGCCGCCAGGCCACGCCCCAACAGGTCCGCAACCTCTCGGGCCGTGGCAAACCGGTCTTCCGGCTTCTTGGCCTGCAACCGCGCGATGATGTCGCAGAGCCACTGCGGCGTCTCGGGGATGATCTCCGGGATCGGCCGCGGGGTATCCTCGGCCACCCGTCTGAGGACCGCCAGCGTGCTATTCGCCCGAAACGGCGGCCGGCCGGAGCAGATCGCGTAGAGCACGCTGCCGAGGCTGAACAGGTCGGCCCGATGGTCGAGCGTTTCGCCAGACGCCTGTTCCGGGGCCATGTACATCGGCGTCCCGGCGACGATCCCGGATTGGGTCAAACTGGCGTCGTCGGCCGCACGGGCCAGGCCGAAGTCGGTGATCTTGACGCACGGGTGCGGACCGGCCTCGACCAGGATGTTTGCCGGCTTGATGTCCCGGTGAATCAGGCCCATGCCGTGGGCGGCCGCCAGCCCCTCGGCGATCTGCCGGCCGATCTGCGCCACCTCCACCGCCTCGAAAGGGCCGGTCCGATCGAGCCGTTGCTGGAGGGTTTCTCCGGGGATGAACTCCATCACCAGGTACGGCAGCGGTTCCTCCTCGACCGCATAGACCTGGACGACGTTCTCGTGCCGAACCTTGGCGGACGACCGTGCCTCGCGCACGAACCGTTTGCGGGCGGGAGAGGTGGCGGCGATCTGCGCGGCCAGCACCTTGACCGCGACCACGCGCTGCAGCGTCTCGTCGAAGGCGCGGAGCACGATGCCGAAGCCGCCCTGGCCGAGCACCTGGAGCACCTCGTAATGGCCCAGTCGGCCGAGAGAGTCGTGCCGGCTGGATGGGGTGAGGAATTGCAGCCCGTCGGACTCGTCGTGGTCGGGGCTGGGCGGGCCGCCGGCGCAGGACGAATCGAACGCCATCGTCCCGGCGTGGTCCGGGTCGGGCCAGGCGGCCGCCGGCGTGCCGAGGAAACTGCCGGCCGGGTCATGGGAACGGAGTAGCGCCTCGACCCGATCCCGTAGCCCGACATCACCCCCGCAGGCGCGGTCCAGGTACGCGACCCGGGCGGCTTCGTCCGGCTGTTCGGTCGCTCCGAGGAAGATCTCTTTCACGCGATTCGGGTCGGTAGGCATGGTCACTCCGGGTTGGGGTTCACCCATCAATGCGAGAACCGACTCCGTTTGTCTCACCGAATCCGGAAAAAAGCTGTTCAGCCCGACCCGGCGCCGGAGATGGCGTCTCGGAGCCAGGCCCGGGCGTACGTCCAGTGGCGGTAGGCGGTGGCCCGGGACAGGCCGAGGGCGGTGGCGGCCTCGTCGATCGACAGCCCGGCGAAGTGACGGAGTTCGACCACCCGGGCGGCGACCGGGTCCTCAGCGGCAAGCCGGGTGAGGGCCACATCCAGGGCGAGCAGTCGTTCGTCTACGACCTCGGGGTTGGCCGGAACGTCGGTCAGATCGACCCGGTGACGGTGTCCACCGTGCTTTTCGGTTCGCTTACGGCGGGCGGCGTCCACCAGGATACGCCGCATGGCCTCGGCTGCGGCGGCGAAGAAGTGGCCGCGGTTGTCCCAGCGGGCGGCATCGGCCGGTCCGACGAGCCGCAGATAGGCTTCGTGGACGAGGGCGGTCGCGTCCAGGGTGTTGCCGGGGGCTTCTTCGGCCATGCGGGCGGCCGCCAGTTTCCGCAACTCATCGTACACCAACGGCAGCAACTGCCCGGCGGCGTGGACGTCGCCCAGTGCGAGGTGCGACAGGATGCGGGTTACTTCGCTCATCGACGCTCTCCAGAATGCACGAGCCCGGTGCAGAAAGCCGCGACCACCATCCGCTGGCTGGTTGGGGAACGGTATCGCTCGCTTTCGCGTCGAACCTGTTGAGCGTCCAGGTCGATTCCCTCCCCTGGAGCCTGCCGATGAGTATACCACCCGCAGGGCTAGAAATCCTCGATTTCTTCGCCACGCCGCTCGTCATCGAGCCGTCCGGGGCCAACTGTCCAGCGACGCCGGATTGCTCCCCATTCGCCAGCTCGACCAGCGCATCGGGCGCACCCGGGCCTTCGCGGACGCTCTCGATGATCCCGCGACCTCCTTCGACACCAGGAAAACCACCGTGCCCTTACCACCTGCTACCCTGTTCGAGTTCGACTTTTTCGAGCCGGTGCCCATCCAGATCGAGGTGTCCGAGGCACCGCTCACGTCCGACGCCGGCCTGTTGCCGCTGCGGCAGTTCGACGAACGCATCGGCTTAACGAAGCAGTTCGCCGCGGTGCTCGACGACCCCCGCGATCCGGAGTTGACCGAGCACACCTTCCTGGAGATGGTCCGATCCCGCGTCTACGGCATCCTGGCCGGCTACGAGGACCAGAACGACCACGACACCTTGCGCACCGATCCGGTCTTCAAGCTCATCGCCGACCGCTCGCCCGAGGATGACGACCTGGCCAGCCAACCCACCCTGTCTCGCTTCGAGAACCAGATCAACATCCCCTCGCTGAAACGACTTCGTGAGGTGTTCGTCGATCAGTTCATCGCCTCCTTCGACACGCCGCCGCGTCACCTGACCTTCGACCTGGATGCTGTCGATGACCCGGCCCACGGCCACCAGCAGCTCACCTTCTGGCACAACTACTACGACCAGAACCAGTACCTGCCCCTGGTCATCACCTGCGCGGACAACGACCAGTTCGTGATGCTCTCCCTGCGGCACGGCAGTGCCCACGCCGCCCTGGGGGCCGATGACGATGTGGCCTACCTGGTGACCCGCCTGCGCCAGGTTTGGCCCGACGTGGTCCTGCATTTTCGAGGCGACTGCGCCTTCGGCATACCGGACCTGTACGACGTGTGCGAACGGGTCCGCGTCTTCTACACGTTCGGCCTCACCGCCAACGCGGTCCTGCAGCGGGAGACCGAGGGCCTGCTGGCCGAGGCGGTGGCAGGCTACGAGCGGGAGCGACAGGCGGCCCGCCAGGAGGAGCCACCGCGGCCAGCCGTGCCGTCGCGGTTGTTCGCGGGGTTCTGGTATCAGGCAGGGACGTGGCCCGGCCCCCGATATGTCGTCGCCAAGGCGGAGGCCAACGACCAGGGGACCAACCGCCGGTTCGTGGTGAGCAATCGGCCCGAGGCGTCCCTCCTGCCAGGGCCGACCTACGACGAGTACGCGATGCGCGGCGAGAGTGAAAACCGCAACAAGGAGTTCAAGTGCGACCTGGCGATGAACCGGCTGAGCGACCACCGGTTCCTGGCCAACTACTTCCGGCTGTACCTGCACGCGGCGGCGATGAACCTGCTGGTGCGCCTGCGGCGGTTCATCGCGGAGCCGCTGCCGGCCCTCCCAACCCAGGCCGAGACAGCTCCGCCCACCAGCCAGTCGGGGGAGGCCGCTTGTCCGGCCACCGAGGGGGGAGTACCGGCTGAGGCGCTGACGGGGGAGGAGCGTCAGCGTCACTTCCGGCTGCGGCGGCAGCGCGACCCGCTGGGAGAAGGTCACCCCTGCACCTGGCGCACGCTGCTCATCAAGGTGGCGGCGGAAGTCATCGTCCGGACGCGGCGGATCGTGATACGGCTGTCATCGAGTTGGCCGCATCTGGGCTGGTATCTGCATGTGTGCGAGCGCCTGGGCAATCCCCTCCCGACTCCTGTTCCGGACCCATCCGGCTGACCTTCCGGACAACCTGTCGCCGTGCCTTCCCCGCGTGGGGGTAAGGGGGCGGTGTGCCCACAGGGGCGATCCCGGCCGAAGTGCCCCGATCGACGGGCTGGAGGCCCACGGCCGGCAGCCGCGCGGTGAAGGCTTTGAATAATCCGGGCTAGCCGCGCCCGCCCCGCACGTCGATTCGCACGGCACGGCCCACCACGTCCCGGACTCTGTGCGGCCTACGGCAGGGCGCGAACGATAGGTTCGGCACTAGCGTTCGTCGCCCTTTGTCCGCTAGAATGCGGCTTTCGAGGCAATTGCACCTGCGAGACCTCATCCGAGCCGCCGTCATGCCGATCGCTTCGATCGCTGCCTTCCTCCACTTGCTCGACCAGTACGGGCTCGTCGATTCCGAACGGCGGCCGCAACTGGTGCAATTGGCGCAGGCTGGCCCGAAAGACGCCCGCGCCTTCGCCAAGGAACTCCTCCAGCGCGGCTGGCTCACCCCTTATCAGGTCAACCAACTCGCCCAGGACAACGGCGCCTCCCTCCTGCTCGGCTCCTACGTGGTCCTCGAACGGCTGGGGGCCGGTGGCATGGGGAACGTCTTCAAGGCGCGGCACCAGAAGCTCGGCCGGGTCGTCGCCCTCAAGGTCATCCACCGCGACAAGTTGAACAACCCGGCCGTGGTCA
This sequence comes from Gemmataceae bacterium, assembly GCA_035266225.1. Taxonomy (GTDB): domain Bacteria; phylum Planctomycetota; class Planctomycetia; order Gemmatales; family Gemmataceae; genus DATFNV01. Next base: position 14 of record DATFNV010000120.1, on the reverse strand, counting down.
AGCGCTTCGAGCGC
>DATFNV010000119.1:0-34975 GCA_035266225.1 Gemmataceae bacterium | reverse complement strand
GCCATGCTTGCGAGCTTTTCGGATGGCTATAGATGATGAAAACCGCCAGGCCTTGCTGTAACGTCCAGAGGCGTAATGATTTACGCTGCTTACTGCCCCAATGCCCGTTTGAGCGACCGTCAAAGTCTGCGTTGACCCTGGTACCCCTGCCGATCGCGCCAGCTCCGCCTGGGTAACCTTCGCCACAGTTTCACGAACCTCTCGCAACCACGCGCCCCAGTCTTCCCGGCGCCGCCACGCACGCTCCGCCTTGATATCGCACTCGGCCGATCGCCGTACCCACCAAGCCAACTCCTCGTCATCATCCGGGTCATCTCTGGCAATCCACCCCCAATTGCCCTTCTTGTGCAGCGCGTCGTGACACACGTCGCAGAGGGTGACGCACACCCCCGACTTCACCGCGTAATCGCTGTTTTTCACAAAGCGATGAACGTCGAGTATCTTGCCGTAGCGCTTCTCGTAGATGTCGTTGCCGATGCCGCAAACAACGCAACGGTGGCAGTCCCTCGCGCGGACTCGCTCTTTGATGGCCAATTTTTCAGAGGGTGATTGCCAGCCCATTGACCACCGTTTTTAGATCAATACCGTTCAGGCCTACCGGGGTGTTAGCGCATTCCGGTTACAACCTCGCTCTTTGAGATCACGGTTGGTTGCGACGTCAGGCCGGTCGCAGGATGGCGTCGCGCGTTGGGTCAATCAGATGAACGATGGGTCATGTTCGTCCGCATTGTCCCATTCGTCAATTGCCTGAAGAATCTCTTCCGGACTTCGGCTTGCCTTGACGGAAATGGTTTCACCATCCTGAGCATGCGCCGTTGCTTGGTATTTCACCTCGATGGTCAGGCAAGAGCCCGCAAATGGCTTTGACGCCTCAACAAGCGCCTGTAGGTCTTTCTTGAACGTCTGTCTTTCGCTCGGCGGCTGCGAATAGTACCATTGCCGCACGTTTGCAAGATCCTCCTCCACCATGCGAAGCCGTTTCACCATGATTCGTCGGAAGTCGTCGTTCATGTAGTGACTCCAAGAGAGCAAGAAACCGCCGAGCGGTTATTGTAGGGGACCGATTTTTTCCAGCAACCGTTAGCGTTCAACGGATCGCTCGCGGGCTTATCTGTTGCAGGTGCTTCTGACATTGTCTTGAGCCCGAAACAGCTGATTAGCCTGACCGACCGGACAGCATAACACCGCGCCGGTCAGCAGAACGCCGCCGTGGTCCGCCGACGCCAGCCCGGCCGTCCCTTCCTTTAGAACACCGCTTGCGCCCTCTGTCAAGCACCGTGGCGACATTCGTGCGTTTTCTTCTCTTGACGGGCCGCCTTCTTTACTGTACATCAGTTAACTGATCGGCCATTCAGATTCTCACCCTGGAGGACACCCATAAGCAGCGACCCCATCCCCCAACCCGCACCGGCCCGTCCCTTCGACCGCCGACTCCGCCGCGGTTGCTCGATCAACTGCGGGAGGTAGCAGAGGAAGAAAACAAAAAAGACCAATGGGGTCGGCTTCTATACCGTTGCGTTTTTTCGCCAACCGCGGCCTCCGCGTGCGGAAAACGCGGAGTGTATGCGACCCCGCCGCGGACGGGGCCGCGCGCAGCTATGGGCGACACAACACATTGATCCGTCACAAGTTACGGCCAATTCTCCCGGAAAACTGCAACGGCATAGAACCTGCTCCCGTTATCCGGCACGGCGGAGCCCGCGTCAAGGTTTTTTGCCCCTGCGGGACTGTCTGATAAAACGCCCGTCGGAAGAGGTCTGCGGGGGAAGCGACATCTGCATGTTCCCGCGGGAGCCTTCCTGTCTCTGGACGGACGCCGCCCGCGCGATAGGATCGAGGCAGCCCGAGTCCCCGCAGAGGCGCCAAGCACCATGACCCGCCATCCCGGCCTCGCCGTGGCCCTCCTCACCGTCGTGATCGCGACGGCCGCCGTCTCACGAGCCGAGGACGAGCCCGACTCCTCCCAAGTGGCCGAAACGCTCCGCAAGCTCGACGTGCGCGTGGTGCCGGCCGACTCGGAGCGCGCGAAGGAATTGCCCCGGATGCTCGGCCGCGACGCCCGCGCCCGCATCGACGCCGCCAACCGGCGCGAAACCGAAGCGTGGCACAAGATCACCAACCGCGACGAATGGGAGCGCTACCGCGACCAGCGGATCGAGGCGCTGCGCCGGTCCCTCGGACAGTTCCCCGACCCGCCGAAGGACCTGAAGATGCGCGTGACGCGCACCCTCGACGGCGACGGCTACCAGATCCAAAACGTCGTCTTCGAGAGCCGGCCGGGCGTACACGTCACCGCGAACCTGTACGTCCCCGCGAAGCCGACGAAGGCGATGCCCGGCATCCTCATTGTCCACAGCCACCACAACCCCAAGACGCAGGGCGAATTGCAGGACATGGGCATGACCTGGGCGCGGCAGGGCTGCCTCGTCCTTGTGATGGACCAGCTCGGCCACGGCGAGCGGCGGCAGCACCCCTTCGTCACCGAGAAGGATTATGCCGGCACCTTCCGGCCGAGCCGCCAGGATTATTACTTCCGCTATAACGTCGGCATGCAGTTGCACCTGCTCGGCGACGGCCTCATCGGCTGGATGGTGTGGGACCTGCGGCGCGGCATCGATCTCTTGCTGGCTCAACCCGGCATCGACAAGGAGAAGATCATCCTGCTCGGCAGCGTGGCCGCCGGCGGCGAGCCGGTCGCGGTGACGGCGGCGCTGGACCGGCGCGTCGCCGCGGTGGCGCCGTTCAACTTCGGCGGGCCGCAGCCGGAATCGACCTTCCCGCTGCCGGAGGACGAGAACCGATTCAACTACGCCGGCAGCGGCAGTTGGGAATCGACGCGCAACCTGCGGCTGTCGGCGCGCGACAGCTTCCTGCCGTGGGTGATCGTCGGCTCCGCGGCGCCACGGGGGCTGATCTACGCTCACGAGTTCGCCTGGGACCGCGACCACGATCCGGTCTGGAAGCGGCTCGAAACGATCTGCAGCTTCTACGACGCGAAGGATCGCCTGGCCTTCACCAAGGGCCGGGGAGCCGTGACGGGGAAGGCCGGGTCGGAAAACACCCACTGCAACAACATCGGCCCGGTGCATCGCCAGGGCATCTATCCGGCGCTGAAGAAGTGGTTCGACATGCCCATCCCGGAGAAGGAGTATCAGGAGAGACACAAGGCGGATGAATTGCTGTGCCTGACGCCGGAGGTGCTGAAGGAGGTGAAGCCGCGGCCGCTTTACCAGGTCGCGGGGGAGATCGGCGAAGCGCGGGCGGCGGCGGCGCGGAAGAAACTCGCCGACCTGAAGCCGGACGAGCGGAGGAAGCGGCTGCGCGAGGAGTGGGCGAAGTTGCTCGGCGACGTGGAGCCGCGGGAGCCGAAGCGGCTGTCCGTTGCGGGCGGGGGAGGGCTTGGCAGGGGAATGAAATTCCAGATCCTGCTCGAAGTCGAGCCCCAGGTGGTCCTGCCGCTCTTCCTGTGGATCGCGCCGGAGATCAAGGTGAAGGACAGGCCGCGCTCGCTTGTAGTCTTTGTCTGCCAGGAGGGAAAGGCGGAGTTCTTGAAGAGTCGTGCCGATGCCGTCGCCACCCTTCTGGAAGGCGGGGTGACGGTGTGCCTCGTCGATGTCCGTGGCACCGGCGAGACGCGCCCCGGCGACGGTCGCGGCCGGCAGAGCACCGCCACGTCGATCTCGTCCACCGAATTGATGCTGGGGCAGACGCTTCTCGGCTCTCGGCTACGCGACCTGCGCACCGTTCTCAAGTACCTGCGCGGCCGCGAGGACATCGGCGCGAAGTGCATCGCCCTCTGGGGTGACTCGCTGGCGCCGGCCAACCCCGCCGACCGCGACCTCAAGGTGCCGCTCGACGCCGACAAGCAGCCGGACCTTGCCGAGCCGCTCGGCGGGCTGCTGGCACTGTTCGGGGCGCTCTACGAGGACGACGTGAAAGCGGTCTACGTCCGCGGCGGCCTGGACGGGTATCAATCGGTGTTGAAGAGTCAATTCGTCTACGTCCCGCACGATATCATCATCCCCGGGGCGCTGACGGCGGGCGACCTGTGCGACGTGGCGGCGGCGCTCGCTCCGCGACCGTTGCGGCTGGAAGGGCTGGTCGATGGCTTGAACCGCCGGGTGAAGACCGAGGCGCTGGCCAAGACCTACGAGCCGGCGACGACGGCCTACCGCGAGGCCAAGGCGGAAGGGAAACTGCAACTGGCGGACGAAACGTCATCAGCCGCCGCGGCGGCGAAGTGGCTGCTCGACAACCTGAAAAAATGAGTGCGACATCATGATTCGCTGCATCCTCACACCGCTCCTTCTCCTGGCGTTTGCCATGACCGCCCGCGCCGCCGAGGAAGCGAGAGGCCCCGCCGACCTGATCGTGCATCACGCCAAGGTCGTCACCGTCGATGCGAAGTTCAGCGTCGCGCAGGCGGTCGCCGTCAAGGCCGGCCGTATCCTCGCGGTAGGCGATGACGAGGCCGTCCTCAAACTCAAGGGATTTAAGACGCGCCTGATCGACGCTGGCGGCCGCACCGTGTTGCCGGGACTCTACGACAGCCACGTCCATTCCGTCGATGCCGCCGTCAGCGAGCTGCGTCATCCGCTGCCGGTCCTCCGGTCGCTCAAGGACGTGTTCGCCTACGTCCGCAAGGAGGCCGCCAGGATCCCGGAAGGCGAGTGGATTGTCATCCGCTTCGCCTTCCCGACGCGCCTGGACGAGGGCCGCTTTCCGACGAAGGCGGAGCTGGACGAGGCGGCGCCGAAGCATCCCGTGCTGTACAACGCGGGGCCGGCCGCCATCGTCAACAGCATGGCGCTGAAGGTGTCCGGCGTGACGAAGGACACGCCCAACCCGAAGGGCGGAGTCATCGTCAAAGACGCCGACGGCGAGCCGACCGGGATGCTGCGCAGCGCCCAGAACGTCCTCAAGGGGCTGCCGAAGGAGGATGGCGGGGTGTCGCGGGCCGAGAAGTTGGCGGCAGTGAAGAAGCTATTTGCGATGTACAATGCGCGCGGTCTGACGAGCGTCGCCGACCGCGACGCCGGGCGCGGCCAGCTCGACACCTACCTGGCCCTGCGCGACAAGGATGAGTTAACGCTGCGCGTCAACGTGGCCCGCGACTTCAACCCGCACGGGACCCGCGAGGAGGTCGTGCGCCACTTCGAGGAGCTGTCCGGCAAGGACGGCAAGGGCGGGCCGACCGGCGTGGGCGACGAGTGGGTGCGGATCGGCCCCATCAAGATGTACATGGACGGCGGCATGCTCAACGGTACGGCCTACATGCGCCAGGCGTGGCCGAAGGGAGAGACGTATCAGATCACCGAAGACGGCTATCGCGGCCTGCTGTTCATCCCGCAGGAGCAGCTGCGTATGGTGGTCGAGGAGGCGGCGAAGCACAAGTGGCAGGTGACGGCCCACACCGCCGGTGAGGGGGCGATGGACGAGTTGCTCGACGCCTACGAGTTCGTCAACCGCACTCTACCGATCAAGGACATGCGCTTTTGCATCACGCACGCCAACTTCCCGTCGCAGCGCAACCTGGAGCGCTGCAAGCAGCTCGGCGTCTGCGCCGACGTGCAGCCGGTCTGGCTGTACAAGGACGGCACGACGCTGTTGAAGGTACTGGGCAAGGAGCGCATGCGCTGGTTCCACCCGTACAAATCGTGGCTGGAATACACGACGATCGGCGGGGGCAGCGACCACATGATCAAGATGGACGCGCTGGAGGCGACGAACCCGTGGGACCCGTGGCTGGGGATCGCGACGACGCTGACGCGGACGACGGAGCGCGGGACCGACCTTGGGTCGGACGAGTGCCTGACGCGCGAGCAGGCGGTGCGGCTGTACACGATCAACAATGCGTATCTCAATCGCGAAGAGAAGGAGAAGGGGAGCCTGGAGGCGGGCAAGCTCGGCGACCTGATCGTGATCGACCGCGACGTGCTGACCTGCCCGGCGAAGGACGTGGCGAAGACGAAGGTGCTGTACACTGTGGTCAGCGGCAAGGTGGTGTACGAGGGAAAGGAGTAGGAGCCGCAAGCGATCCCATCCCTTGCTGAGCCCACTGCCGCCCTCCGCGGTGGTCACGTTCGAGGGCGCCTACAACTGAAGAATCGCCCGAAGGGCGTCATCGACCTCGGTCATTCGTGGGGTAGGAAGATCGCCGAGGCGGGCCAACAGCCGGCTGTTGTCGATCACCCGGATCTGCTCGCACAGGGCGACCGAGTCCTGCGTCAGGCCCCCTTCGCCCGCGGGAACGAGGACATGGCTCGGCAGCACCTTCTGCCGAATCTTCGTGGTGAACGGGACGATGATAGTGTGAGGGCTGTGCGGGTTGGCGCGGTCGGTCTGCACGACCAGCACCGGCCTCACCCCCGACTGCTCGCTGCCCCGCGTCGGGGAAAGGTCAGCCCGCCACCCCTCGCCGCGCGTTACTGCCACCGAATTTCCCCCCGGGCGAGGCGCTCTTCATAGTCGGTGAGCTGCTCCAGATAATCGCCAGGTTCCGCGAGCGCCGTGTCGTCGTCCGCTTCGAGCAGAGTGACCATCACGCGCACCGGATGGTCCGGGAGTACCTCAGGGGGCAGTGTTACGCGGCCGTCGGGGTACAACACTCCTTCAAGGGTTTTGTGAGTCATTGCTGTCGCCTCCTTGTTTCACGATCCGCGGCGAACGCGAGACAGGCCCGGATGTCCTCCGCCGTCAGGTCCGGAAAGTCGGTGAGGATCTCATCGGTTGACATGCCGGATGCCAGATACTCCAGAACATCCTGCACGGTCATGCGCAGCCCGCGGATGCACGGCTGCCCGCTACGTTTATCCGGCTCAATCGTAATCAGTTTCGTGTAGTGCATGATGTCACCGTACACCGCCGTCCCGAGCCCGTCAACGAGCGCCCCGCATCACTCTGCCCTTGCCTCGATTCCCCGGGACGTGATATAGGGTGAATCGAGGAGGTTCCCCGTCGGCCTTCCTGCTCTGCCACCTCCGACTGTTCTTCCAGGCGCTCGCCTGCGCTACGCCTTTTGCATCGAAAGCTCTCCCCCGGCGGAAAAGGAGGGTGACATGATCGGTCTGACACTCACGACGGCCCTACTGCTTGCGGTTGCCGAGGCCCGGCAGAACGAGTTGTTCCGGTGCTGGGAGAAGGCCAAGGCTGACACGCGCTCCCTCGTCGTCGAGTTCACGCTGGAGAAGAACAACGGGGTCCGGACCGAGAAGGAGCGGTTCGAGGGCACCGTCAAGCTGCTCCGCACCGCGAAGGGCGACCTCCTTGCCTCGTACACCCTGACGAAGGCGGAGAAGCCTGGTGCCGCGGCAAACCCGCCATTCGTCGGGTTGCTGAACGGAGGGAATCTCTACCTGCTCCAACCGGACCTGAAATCGGCGATCCGTTTTGCTCCCGCGGGTGGCGACGTTCGTCTGTGGCTGGAAGAGAAGTTCAACCCCTTCGCCCTCCTGCTCGACGAGAAGCACGCCCGACAGAATTACCAACTGAAGGTGGTCAAGCAGGACGAGTGGTACACCTACCTGGACGTCAAGCCGAAGCCGCGGAAGTCGTCAGGCTGGTGCGGAGACTGGTCGGGGGGCTTCACGCGGGGACGTGCAGTGTTCCTGAACCAGAAGTCCCAGAGGGTGCCGAAGGACATGCCGCGGCAGCTGTGGTATGAGGACGCGGCGGGGAACTCCTATACCTTCGACATCCGCCGCTGGAAGGCCAACGGCGCGCACAGCCCAAAGGCCGACGAATTCACCAGGCCCGAAGACCGACCCGGTTGGGAGGTAAACGAATCCCTGCCCTTCCTGTTCGGGGAAAAGCGAGGTGAGATGCGAGGGGGACCGCCTCGCAAGGTGGGCACGATCTACATAGTCGGCAACGACGTCACCTACGACGGCGCTTTCCTCGACAGGCTTGGCCTCCACCCCGGTCAACCGCTGACCGAGTCGGACCTGCGCGCCGCCGAGTGGAGGTTGATCCCTCTTTGGCTGCTGGGCATCGGCTGCTCCGTTACCACGGTCGATCGCGACGGCGACGAGGAGTACGCAGACATCCTCGTGACAGCGAAAGAAAGCCTCATCACCCAGGTCGGCGGCCGCGGTTACAACGCCGCCTACTCGCTTCTGGGGATCATTGCCCGGTACAGATACCGGCTCCTGAATCCGCAACAGGACCGGGCAATTCCTCGGGGCAGTTCCCCTCGGCAATGACCCGCCGCAACGACCCGCTGTCTGGAAGCACACGCATTACCTGGGAGCGTGTAAGCGTGCGCGGGAGGCGGTGTTGCACGCGCCCCAACCCCGTGAGTCATCGTCCCAAGAGGTCGTTCAGTTCCTTCTCGGTAAAGGCGATGTTCGTCGTCGGGCCCTCGTCGCGGACGACCTTGGCGGCAATCACTTTCGTCAGCGGGGCCAGGATGCTGAAATGGTCGGCCCCCTTCACCGGGTGAAAGTGCGTCAGCGGGTTGCGCGACGCCCGCGACAGTTCCTTCAGGGAGTCGAGGTTGCCGCGCCCTCCCGCCCCTTCAAAGACAAACGTCGGGCTCTGAACTGAGTTGATCCAGCGTTCCGGCGAGCGCAGCTCGAGTTCCCGTCTGTCGGAAAGATCGAATGGGATGTTCTCCGAGCCGTAGCCGGCCACGTCGCTCACTGGCCCGAAGGAGAACACCCCGCGGAAGCGGTCGGTGCAGGCGGCCACGAGCAGAACCAGGGTGCCGCCGGTGCTATGCCCGCCGAGGTAGACGCGCTGAGGATCGACGAAATCCTGACGGGCGAGATACTCGGTGGCGGCGAGAAGGTCGTCCACCTCGCCAAAGAAGCCTTCCTTGAAGCCCGGGTTGTCGTTGCCGCCGCGGAGCGAGGGGTACATCATCATGATGCCGGCCTTGCGGAAAGCGCTGGCCGACTGGTCGTTCTTCGCGGGCGCCGGTTCCCACGCGGTTTCGCCGATGCTGTTCGCAAAGCCGCCGAAGACCCAGATGATGGCGGGGTGCTTCTTCCCGTCCGACGGCGACGGACTCAGGTAGGCGGCCAGCCGACCCGCCGGGGACTCGTAGTGAACTGTGCGGAACAATTGCGGCGGAGGGTCGGGAACGGGTTCGTTCTCCGCCTGCTTGCGAATGAGTTTGGTCTGAAAACCGCGGCGCTCCTCGAGCAAGGACCGCTTCTTGTCCGGCGTCCCGTCGCCCGGCGCCGGGGCACTTGAGGCTTGCGGCTGAGCCTGCTGAGGGCCGCAGCCTCCGAGAAAGAGTGGCGGAACAAACAGGAGAAGAAACAATCGTCTCATGATGGGACCGGGGTGGACTTTCTGAGGGATACCAGGTACGGATTCGTTATTCATCTCCCGGACGATCGTCCACTCCGGGGCCGAGACGGTCCGCCGCCCGTTTCGATGACGGCGGCGCATGAAGGCAAGGAGTAGAAGCCGCTGCGTGTTCCGTCCGAGGGGGTGAGATAGTAGGATAGTGGCTCGCCCACCTTCGGAGACGACCATGAGCCCTTCGCTCGCACAATTGAAAGCCTCAATCTCCAGTCTCCCCGCTCCCGAGCGCGCGGAGTTAGCGCAGTACCTCCTCCGCTCCCTGGACCCGGAAGAGCCGGGGGCCAAGGAGGAGTGGCTCGCCTTGGCACAGGAGCGCATGGCCGAAGTCCGCGCGGGTAAAGTCGTCGGCATCTCGGCGGCGGAGGTCCTGCGGGGCTTGCCGGGGGCGGGACAGTGAAGCTGTCACGACTCATTTCCCAGCCGCCGGCGCCACCTTCAGCAGCACCGATGTCGCCGCGTGCTCGGTCCCCTTGCGCTCGCTGCGCGCCAGCACCACGCACGGGTGCGCCGCCGGCTCCACCCACGGCTCGGCGTAAATCACGATGGTCCGCGTCGTCTCCTTCTCCGTGATGAGGATCCCGTTGAGTCCGATGTCCAGCACGCGCACCCCGTGCGGCAAGCCGCGCACGTCCAGCGGGATGCGGCCCGCGAAGCCGTTGTGCCGTTCCACCTTCACCGTCAGCCGCGTCTCGCCCCCCGGTCGCACGGTCACCTCGGACTGCTCCGTCGTGATCGTGACGTCGCCGCCATCGATCACCTGCGGCCGGCCTCCCGTCGCCTCGCGCAGCACCTCCTTGCCGTCGATCACCGCCCGCGCCACGATCTTCAGCGGCGCGGCGTTCGCGGCTGGATTGGCCGCGGTCGGCTCGGCGGAGAGGGCGACGGCCGTGCTGCTGTCCTCGCCGAGGATGTTCGACGCGGGGGCACTGAAGCCGGGCGGCACGTTCTCCAGGTTCACGTCCACGCGGCCGTCGAAATCGTCGAGGCGCTCGACGTTGACGCTGACCGGCACGGCACCGCCCTTCCACACGGCCGGGGCGGTCGGGCTGAAGCTGACGCGGAAGTCCGGCCGCGGCGGCCGCACCGTCAGCCGGTAGCCGTAACCACTGCCGCCCTGGCCGCGGGCGTCGCTCACTCGCACCCGGTACTCGCCGTCGGCCGGCGGGTCGAACACCAGCCGCGAATCCTTGCCGTAGCCCGGCCCGCCGTCGTCGTTGCGGTACGGCAGCGTGATCACCGGGAAGCCGTTCGGCGGAAACGTCGTCCCCGGCGCGTGCATCGTCACCTTGTACATCGCCTCGCCGAGCGGGTGGTGCGTCGGCGTCGTGTCCAGCCAGCCGAGGCGCTGGCCGGCCGCGCTCCAGAACTGGCAGTCGTCGTCGGGGTTCTTCGGCAGCTCGCGGATGCGCAGCAGTTCGCCGCCGACGTAGAGGTAATCGTTGATGCGCAGCTCGCTCCAGGTTTCGATGCGGATGCCGCTGCCGGCCGAGTCGTGGTCGCGGAAGACGATGTTCGTCTTGGCCACGCAGCGCAGCACGGCCCGCGGGACCGGTTGGCCCTTCGCGTCGAGGATCTCGATGACCGAATCCAGCGGCGAGCCGAGACGGCGGGCGTTGACTTCGAGGACCAGGCGCTGCCCCTTCTTTGCGGCGAAGGCCCACGTTTCGCTCGCCCCCGGCTCGACGATGGACCCGTTGGCGGTGAAGGGAGGCGTCAAGCCCGCGGGTTGCGACCCCTGGACCTCGGGAAACTCTCCCACCACCACCGCCGGATTTCCCAGCGGTACGCCCCGGGGGGGGGTGATGCTCACGGGGAGGCGCGTCCCCGGGGTGGCGTCGGCCGGCGCCTTGACTCGGGCCGACTTCACGCCGCCGAGGTTCACGCCGCTCACTACGACGTCTTTCTCCGTCCCGCGCTGGAGACCGAGCGGGAACACCGACGTCACAATGGGGAGGTCGCCGACGTGCAGCCGATAGGGCATGTCGGGGCCGCCGCGGTAGTCCCGGTCGCGGATGCCCAGGGCGTAGGTGGCGGCGCGCGGACAGGTGTAGCCGAGCAGGCCGTTCGTGCTCTCGACCAGGACCTTGCCCGTCGCGTCGGTCAGCAGCAGCACCGGCTCCAGCTTCGAGCCGATGGCCGCGGTCAGCGCCTGCACGCCGACCTCCTGCCCGGCCTTCGCCTCGAAGCGGAAATAGTCCACGTCGCCGGCCTTCCCAATGCTCCCGTGAATGCTGACCGGGAGCGTCACCGGCTGGGCCGTCGTCGGCGTGTCGTTCGGCTCGGCCTCGTTCATCTGGGGGAAGGGGTCGGCCGGGCCGGGCGCCGGCGCCTCCTTCTTCGGCTCCGGCGGCTTCGGCTTGACCGGCAGCGGCTCGGACTGCACCTTGCCGGTTGCCTCGTCGAGCAGGACCACGGCCCCGTCGTAGCGGCCCAGCGCGAGCTGCTTGCCGTCGCCGCGCACGGCCAGGTCCAGCGCCGTGTCCGGCTGCTTCGGGTAGACGGTGCGCTCTTGCATCTTCGCCGTGGTCCACGCCTTGGCGGTGCGGTCCTCGCTGAGCGAGTAGAGGGTCGATCCGTCGGCACTGTAGGCGAGGCGCGTCACGGCGCCGGCGTGGGCGAAGACCGACTGCACGACCTTGCCGCCCGCCGCCGACGCCTCCCAGACGCGGATGCTCTTATCGACGCCGCCGGCCGCCAGGTGCTTGCCGTCCGGGTGCCAGGCGATGGCGTACACCCAGTCGGTCGATTCGCCCAGGGTGTACAGCCGCGTGCCGGTCGTCACGTCCCACACCTTCACGGCCCGGTCGGCGCCGCCGGAGGCGAGCAGCTTGCCGTCGGGACTGAAGGCCACCGAATAAACGGAGTCGCTGTGGTCCTTGAGGGTGCGGCGCTCCTTGCCGGTGCCGGCGTCCCACAACTTGATGAGCCGGTCGTAGCCGCAGGTCGCCAGAGTGTTGCCGTCGGGGCTGAACGCCAGGCCGAGGATGACGTCCTTGTGGGCGCTGATGACGACTTCCGGCTTGTTGATCGGGATGCCGCTCGGCGGGAAGAAGTAGACGCGCACCACGCCGGAGGCGCCCGGTGTGCCGCTGGCCACGGCGAGGTTGCCGCCGTCGCGACTGAAGGCCAGGGCCGTCACCTTGCCGTCCTGGCCGGTCAACCGGCCGGTCACCTCACCCGTCGCCGGGTCGATGAGGACCACCTCGTTCTGGCCGCCGGCCGCGAGCGGTTTGGCCCCGGGACGGTACGCCAGCGCGGCGACGGGAGCCGGCTTCGCCTCGTGCGGTTTGGTCTCCGGCAGGGCGACGCTCGTCGTGCCGGTGTCGTCTTTCGCCCCGGCCGCGACCCAGGCGCGCAGGATCGCGACGTCAGCGGCCGCCGGCTGCGCCTTGGCGGTCTTCGGCGGCATCTTCGGGTTGTCCTTCCCTTCCGCCAGGGTAACGAGGTAGCTCTCGTCGGGCTTGCCGGGGATGAACGACGCTCCGCTCTTCCCGCCCGCGATCAGCGCCTTGACCGTGGAGACGTCGAGGTCGCCGCGCAGCTTGTCGGGGTTGTGGCACTCGACGCAGAACTTCCCCAGGAATGGCTTGACCTGCTTGACGTAGCTCGGCGGTTGCTGAGCGGGCGCAGGCAGCGCGGCGAACAGAAGGGCGAGCCCGGCGAGGAAGGAAGGACACACGGTCATGGTTGGTGATCCGATGAGCAGGGAATAGCGAACCGGCCCGCGGCACGGGTGAAGGATTATCCTATTCCCCGGCGCGGCGACCGGCCGACGATGCACTGACCATCAATCGAACCGATCGTGTTCCGGGGTCGTGGCGCGGGCTTCCGGGAGCAGCGCAGCTCGGCTATAATCACTATCAGTGAGCGCTCGGTCGGGGCCGGTAAAGCAGGAGCAGGAGCATGACCGCCCCTGGATCGCCGAATGTGATCGAGCCGGACCAGGCCACGATGATCTTCGCGGAATTCGCTGGCGACGAGGATCTGGCGCTACGATTCCCTGCGGACGGGTGCTATGCCCGAGCCCATCTCATGGTTCACCGGCTGCTCGACCGAGGTCTGGCCCCCTCGAAGGTGTGGGCCTTCGCCGCCAGCGCCACCGACCGTCTCTGGATGCAAACGCCCGACCACCCGGAGGAGCGAGTATACTGGTGGTGTCACGTCGCGCCGGTGCTTGTGGTCCGTGGGCCGCAGGACGATGTGCGGGAGATGGTTTTTGATCCCATCCTCTTCGACGCTCCGGTTCCTGTCGATGAGTGGCGAGACGCGCTGCACGATACGCCAACCCTGGTGCGAACCGCTCTCGGCCAGCCGCCGCTGCCCGCGAACGGGGGCTCCGGTTATTGGCCTGGTCCCGACCCCCTTGAAGGGCTCGATGCCAATGCGCGGGAGACACTGGAAGCGTTTCGAGAGGAGAACGGTTGAGAATTCGCCCAACGGAGGAGCATCATGGCCGAAACACTGACAACGCTCAGCAAACTCGCGATCGTTCAGGACATTCAAGAAGATGCGAGCGGTGCGGCCCTCCATTTTCACGACGGGGGCCACGGGCGCCTCTCCCTGCCTGATACCAACTACACCTACCATCTGCAATTGGCTCGGCGCAGTCAAGAGCGACAACATCCCGTTGGGGTCAGATTCGGCGAGGGATCGGCCATCATGGCACTTGCGCGCGCGGATAATGATGTGCCTATGCACATCGGGGAAGAGGAGGCCGATCGCGTGGTGGTGCTGTTCCAGGGTCACGACGGCGTTTTCCACCTCAAACGCGATCATCCGGAGTTCGATCGGTTGCGCGCTCTGCTCGACGAGGCGCAGCGGCAGAAAGGCCGGGTCTGGTTCATCGCGCAGAAGCCGGACCTCGCGCTGCTCGACGCGCTTCCAGCCCGATGACACAGGGAGACGTGAGGGGCGAAAGGGCGGGAGTCGAATCGATAATGAACCGACAGCAGATAACAGCGATGGTGGAGGTGGGGTGAGTATGAGCGCACCAATGACCGTGGGACCGGCCGCACCGTCACCGCGGCGGTTTACGCGAGCTGAGTATTACGAAATGGAACGGCTCGGCTGGTTCATCGGCCAGCGCGTCGAACTGATCGCGGGGGAGGTCGTGGTGATGCCAGCGTTCAACCCTCCTCACTCAGCTGCGACATCGCTTACGGAGAAGGCGCTTGAGGCGGCCTTTGGGTCGGGATTTTGGGTCCGCACAGGGGCACCGATCAGTCTCCCTGGGGATTCCGAGCCCGAGCCGGATGTCTCTGTCGTCCCCGGGGGACCACGCGATTACCTCGCCGCTCATCCCACGACCGCCTTGCTCGTCGTTGAAGTGTGCGAATCCACGCTCCGAGAGGATCGGAACCTGAAGGGCAGCCTGTACGCCGCGGCGGGCCTTCAGGACTACTGGATCGTCAATCTCGTGGATCGGCAGCTGGAGGTTTACCGCAAGCCGATCCCGGACGCGAACGAGCCGCACGGTTTCGTCTACGATGAAGTGACCTTTTTCGGCCCGGCCGATTTCGTGACGCCGCTCGCTCTGCCGCACGCAAAGATCGCGGTGGCCGACTTGCTGCCGTGACGGGATGGATGCGGCCACGCCGAGCGCTTACGCGCGGCGAAGAGACCGCAAGTCGAATCGATACGTCACCCGACCCCTCTGCTCATTGCTTGCCGGCACGCCGCGAGCGGGGAATGGCAGGAGTACAACGAGCCTACGGCTTGGCGTCGCCGGGCTTCTTCTTGTCGTCGGTCGCGGCCGGCGTGTCGTCCTTGGCGCCGGACTTGATCCAATCGCGCACCTTGGCGATCTCGTCGGCCTTCGGCTGCGGCTTGTTCCGCGGCGGCATCGCACGCCGCGTCTTGCCGGTCACCGACAGGA
This sequence comes from Gemmataceae bacterium, assembly GCA_035266225.1. Lineage (GTDB taxonomy): Bacteria > Planctomycetota > Planctomycetia > Gemmatales > Gemmataceae > DATFNV01. Next base: position 19,788 of record DATFNV010000119.1, on the reverse strand, counting down.
TCAGGTGGCTGTCGTCGGGCTTCTCGGGGACGACGAGTGGTCCGCCCCGGCCCTTCTTCATCAGGCTGTCGAAGGTCTCGACGCTGTAGCCGGCTTTCGCCCGGGCGCCGCTGTGGCAATCCATGCAGTAGGTCCTCAGGAACGGCTTGACGTCCTTGGTGTAACTCGGCGAGTCATCGTCCGCCATCACGAAGCCCGCCCCGCCCAGGAGGGCCAGGAAGGCCACGGCCCAGGTCCGCACGAATCGCATCCGGGTCTCCTTCGTCGTTGAATTGGAGAAGAGGTTACAGGAATCGGAAAACATTCACTATCTCGTCGGCTGTGGTCGTGTTCAGCAACTGAAGGCATCGCTGAAGCAACTGCCCCAAAGCCCGCCGGCTCACCTGCGGGGTGACCACGATGCCGGGGTGGGTGCGCCCGGCCAGCGCCCACGTCTTGGCGAGGACGGCGAAGTCGCCGATGTTGAAGCTCATCAGGCACCGCCCCTGTGCCGTCGCGTGCTCCAGTTGCTCCTCATCTGACTTCCCGAGCATGGCGTCTTCAACTGCGCTGCGGCAATCAAAACCGTGCTGCCGCAACAGGTCGGCGAGGTCAGGATGGAAGTCCTCGTCGAGGTAGAGACGGATGAAGAGGGGGCCGCTAGCCATCGGAAGGGTTCCCGTTCGGGAAGCGGACCACACCCTTCTCGTCCATCACGCCGCCGGTGCGCGCGAGAACGTTCTCGATCGTGTTCTCCTCGATCTCGCGCTCGATCTCCGGCTGGTGGTCGAGGTAGTAACTGATGGCGTCGTAGACCCACGACGGCTGGAGGTGTGGAAAGGTGCGGACAATCTCTTCCGCGGCCTCACCGCCCTTCCAAAGGACGGCAACGTGTCGGACGGTGATTCGTGTCCCGCGAATGACCGGCGCTCCCCCGCAAACGCCCGGCTGCCTCACAACATGGGGGTGCTCTGTCGGTGTCGCTGTTCCCATGACGTCCTCCTCTCCTGGCATTGTACCGGTTGAACAGGAATTCTCGCCCCGTCAGCAGTGCCGATCATTCCTCGAAGTAGGAGTAATGATAGTTGGCCGCCGGCACGGTCTCCTTCGCAACTCGCCAGCCGTGTGCCGCCGCGTGCCGCAGGAACTCTGCCGGAAGGCGCACGTTGTACTTCTCGACGAAGTGGATCAGCCCGGCAAACCAGAACCATTCACCGTCGGTCATCTCCGTCGTACCGCCCACGGCACGGCCGTCGATGATCGGGTTGGCCTTGTTCGGGTAATCGAACCGGTCGCTAAGGTCGGCCCCCATCGTCACACCGAGAATGACGCCCGACCACAGGTACGCGAGAACCTGGGCCTGGTTCTCACGGGGTGAGGGCGCCATGAATTCGCGCATGCTCGGGTCACTCGCCGTGCCGAAAGGAAACTCCCGGAAGCGAACGACCGGCTTGAGGTGAATGGTCGGAATGACAGGCACAGTTTGCCCTTCAATTTATCCGACGATCACGGGACGACTTTCTCCCACGGCCCAGAGGGCATTCTAGCGATTGAAGAGGAACTCCCGCCCCGTCAGCACCGCCCAGAACAGGTCCTCCAGCGCCTCGCGGCGCGTCGCTCCCTTGTCGCGCGCCGCCTCGGCCATCAGCCCGGTAAACTTCGTTAGCTCCTCGGCCGTCGGCTCCCGACAGAGTGCCATCACGTACAGACGTTTCACCGCCTCCTCGTCGCTCACTTTCTCATTGAACCACCGTTCGACGCGAGAGTCCCGCGCCCGCAGCTTGTCGTTGAGCGTTTGTCCGTTGTTGAGGTGCAGCGCTTGCCCGACGGAGGAGTCCTGCTGCCGCTCGCAGGAGCAGGTCTGGCCGCGCTCCGGCCGGCCGAACGAGTCGAGGAAGCGCGACACCACCAGCGTGTCGGGCAGCTGCAGCGCCCGCGTCCCCAGCGGGTACGCAGTCGTCCCCGACGTGCCGCCGCTCGTGCCGATGGTCACCTCCTTGAACGGCGTCGGCACTCCCGTCAGCTGGGCGTAGGCGTCGAGGATGACCTCGGCCGGCAGCCGCCGGATCAGGTAGTGCGAGTAGAAACGATCGTCCTTCTCGTTCCCCGGCAGCGGCCGCGCCGAGCGCTGGTACGTCGCCGAGTTCATGACCGTGCGAATCAGATACTTGATGTCGTATTTGTGGGCGATGAAGTCCTTCTCCAGGGCCGCGAGCAATTCCTCGTTGGTGGGGGGGTTGGTCTGGCGCAGGTCGTCCTCGGCCTCGACGAGTCCGCGGCCCAGGAAGTTCCGCCAGACGCGGTTGACCAGCGCCCGGGCGAAGTACGGATTCTCCGGCGCCGTCAGCCAGTCGGCGAAGTAGGCCCGGCGGTCACTGGTGCCATCCAGCGGCAGCGGCTTGCCGTCGAGGGGAGTCGGCGGCATGGCGATGCCCCGGCGCAGGTGCGGCACGTCGCCGAACGGCAGCGCCTGTACCGTCACCTCGCCGCCGCGGTCGCCATTCTTCAGCGCCACCCGGCTGAACAGGTTGGCCAGGCTCCAGTACTGGTCCTGCGTCCATTTCTCCAGCGGATGGTTGTGGCAGCGGCAGCACGTCACCGACATCCCGAGGAAAGTGACCGCGGTGGCTTCCGTCAGATCGCTGACGTCCTTGTGGATGACAAAGTAGCCGGCCGCCCCGTTGTCGAGGTCGCTGCCGCTCGCGGTGAGGACGTCGCGGGCGAAGCGGTCCCACGGCTTGTTGTCGGCGACCGCCTGGCGGATGTACTGGTGGAACGCCCACACCGCCGGCTGCGGCAGCTTGCGCGTCGAGACGAGCAGCAGATCGGACCATTTGTAGGTCCAGTAATCGATGAACTCCGGCCGCTTCAGCAAGTCGTCGATCAGCCGGGCCCGCTTGTCTTTGGCCGGATCGGCGACGAACTTGCTCACCTCCTCCGGCGTGGGCAGGGTGCCGGCGGCGTCGAGGGAGGCGCGGCGGATGAACTCGGCGTCGGTGCAGGCCGGCGACGGGGGGATGCGCAGCGCCTGCAGCTTCTTCAGCACCAGGTCGTCGATGAAGTTGCTGCGCGGCGCGTTGGCGAAGACCTTCGGATCGACGGCGTTGGGCAGCGGCGAGGCAACGCGGGCGAAGGCGACGACGTTCGAGTACCAGACGGTGACGGCCGCCTCGCCGTAGCCGGCGACCCTGACGCGGCCCTCGGCATCGACCGTGGCGACCAGCTCCTCGGTGCTGTTGAACTTCGCCCCGTGGGTGACGTCCTGCGTGTGGCCGTCACTGTAGCGGGCGCGGACGATGAGTTGCAGCCGATCCTTCGGCTTGAGGACGGCTTCCGTCGGGAAGACTTCGAGGCGCTGGATGCGCGGCTCGTCGGCGCGCGGCCCCGGGGCGGCGGAGGCGATCCAGTCTGCCAGCATGCGATAATCGTCGGAATCGACGTCGATCCTCAGTCCGCCCCCGTGCGGCACGGCTGTCGTCGGCTTGAGGAGGGCCAGGCTCTTCGACGGCTCCTGCCGGTCGATGCGCCGGCCGAGCGCCTGCCGTGTCAGGACGAAGTGATCCGCGTCGGGGTCGTAGCCGCGCAGCGATAGCTTCATCCCGCCCTTGCCGGCCAGTGCCCCGTGACAGGCGCCCGAGTTGCAACCGACCTTCGTCAGCAGGGGGATGACGTCATTGGTGAAGCTAAACGGGGTGGGCTCCTTCGCCTTCGTCACCTTGACCTTGGCCGTCGCCTCCTTGTCGCGGTGCGTCGCGGTGATGACCGCCTCGCCGTCGGCCACCGGGCGCACGACGCCACGCTCATCGACGGTGGCGACGGCCGGTTGCGACGAGGCGAACTTGGCGTCCGGCGTGCGGTCGGCGACGACCTTGCCGTCCTCCTCCGCCACGAGGATGAGGCGTTGGCTGGCGTGCGGCCCGGTGAGCATCACGTCGGCGGGGAGGAGTTTCAACTCCGCCGCCGAGGCAGGGACACAGGCCAGCAAACACAGGGGCACCAGGATGGGGTATGTCATTCTCATGAGAGGTCGAGCCTTGAAATTGAGAGGCCAGCCGCGCGGTTACTCTCCGGAGCGAGGTTCCTCGCGATCGGGCGGCCTCGTGCCGGCATCCTCCTGCCGCATCATCTCCTCCAACTGCCGATCCTGGCGCTCCTCGTACTCATCTTCGCGCCGCTTCTCTGCCAGGCATTCGATGAAATCGCGATGGACCGACTGATGCAGGCGGGTCTGGAACGACTCGTCGAGGTTGTGGGTGCGGATCAAGTTGACGACGTCGGCGAAGTCCTGATGTCTGCGCGCGGCGAGCTTCAGCTGAATGAGCGTCGGTAAGTCGATGACGCGTACCGCTTCGATCACCTGTCCTGCCGTCGTCGGGTCCGGGAACGCCACGGGGCCTGGCCGACCGCTCCCTGGATAGGCCCCCGCCAGCAGCACGTCGAACGTGACGCCGTTCGCCTTGTCCACGAACCGCCGCGGGCGCCGCGGCAGGCGCTCGAAGTCAGCAGGGACGAAACGCCGCATGAAGTCCGCGAACCCCTCCGGCGTGAGGAGGAAGTCCACGTCGCCGGTTGTCCTCCGGTGGCCGTGGGCATTCACCGCCATGCCACCCATCACCGCATAGGCGATGCGCGCCTGTTCCAGCCTTTCCGCGACCCGCCTCATGGTCTGATGAACTGGGTCGCTCCCCTGGAAGAACATGTCGATCTCCTTCAGCCGGTCCATAAAGGCGATCGGCCTGTCACGCCAGAGTCTAACGGCCATGTTCTCTTCTCCAGCGACTGCGTACCGAGGGGAGCATGTGACCGTACCGTGCGAGCCGTCAGAACAATTCCCTGATCGCCGACAGACTGTATTCCACCAACGGGATTGGCCGATTCTGCGGCCCCGGCAGCTCGTGGTGGATGTCCAACCCGAGCCCCTGGAAAATCGTCCCGGCAACCTCGCCGGACGTGACCGGCCGCGTCTTGGGGATGTAGCCCAGCTCGTCCGACTCGCCGACGACCCGGCCGCCCTTGATCGGCCCGCCGCCCAGGATGATCGTCCACACGCCGGGGTGGTGATCGCGCCCGCCCGCCGGGTTGATCTTCGGCGTCCGCCCGAACTCGCCCAGCCCCAGCACCATCGTCGTGTCGTACAGGCCGCGCTCCTTCAGGTCCTCCAGGAGCGCCGTGTACGCCTGGTCGAAGTTCGGCGCCACCTGCTTCGACATCTCGTTGATGTCGGTGAACGGCCGCGAGCCGTGGATGTCCCAGGTGATCTCGTCGAAGACCGTCTCGAACATGTTGACCGTCACGAAGCGCACGCCCGCCTCGATTAGTCGCCGGGCCATCAGGCAGCTCTGGCCGAAGCGCGTCCGGCCGTAGCGGTCGCGCGCCTTCTCCGGCTCCTTGTCCAGGGCGAACGCCTCGCGCGCCGCCTTGCTCGACATGAGGCGGTAAGCGAGGTTGAAGGTATCGTCCAGCTGCTTCGCCTGGGGGCTCTTCTCGAACGACGACAGGGCACCATCGACGGCGTCGCGCATCTTCTGGCGGCGCTCGGCGCGGATGCTGGAGATGTACTCGGGCGGCAGCAGGTCGGGCACCTTGAATTTCGGATCGGACGGGTCGGCGTTGAGGATGAAGGGGTCGTACTGCTTGCCGAGGTAGCCGGCGGTGTTGGCGTGCGGCAGGTTGCCGCCGGTGCGGCCGATGGGGCGCGGGATCATGACATGGGCCGGCAATTCGCCGCGCTGCCCCTTGAGGTAGCCCAGGGTGCAGCCCGCGTGCGGGTGCTCGACGCCGCCGCTGAACAGCCGACCGGTCTGCATCATCTGGTAGCCGGTGTCGTGGACGGCCGTGGCCGTGTGGTACACCGAGCGCACCAGCGAGAACTGGTCGGCGTGCTTGGCCATCTTCGGAAAGATCTCGCTGATTTGCATGCCGGGGACGCTGGTCGCAATGGGCTTGAACGGCCCCCGGACCTCGGCAGGGGCGAGCGGCTTGGGGTCCCAGGTGTCGTGCTGCGGCGGGCCGCCGACGAGCATCAGCATGATGCAGTTGACGTCCTTCTCTTTGGCGGCGCCGGCGGCCCGTGCGGCCATCCAACCGGGCAGGGTCAGACCGAGGGCGGCCAGGGAGCCGGCGTGAAGGAAATCGCGGCGCGTGACGCCGTTGCAAAAGGTAGCGGGGCGCTCGGCATCGAGTCGGAGCATGGTGTGAGGTCTCCGCGAGGAACAGCGCAGGCGGGAAGCGGTGCAGCGAACAAGGCTAGACTATTGAACTTATCGCCGATCGTGAGGAGAGTCAACGAACCACCGGCTCGTTGCCGTTGCGATTCCCGGCCCAAGCGATAGAGTTGCGGATATAAGCGTCGTTTGCAATCTCCGCTGGCTCCCGCGCACTCAGCCGATGATCGCTCAACCCGGCAGCGGTGCCCTGCCCGCGCTTGATGAGGACCGTCAATGGCAACCGCCCCCTCGAAACTCTCTTCTGCTCGTGGCCACCTTGAGGTCCTGGCCGCCTCGTGGAAGGCCGATCGTGACGCCGCCCCGAGTCGCTGGGACTACGAGAAGAGCCTGGCGGAAGCCGTGATGGTGTTTGGCTTCCTGGAGGACTTGGTGCGTGTGCGGCGGAAGTGCGTCTTCCACGGTCTTCAGGAGCCCAACCCCAAACTGGACGAGGAAGAACGCGAATTGTACATGCAGTGGTTGGCTCTGATCGAGGGAGATACGCCGCGGCTCGATGCGTTCGCCGAGAGGTACGGCCCCATCGAAGGAGTTGGTCGGCTGCACGATTGTCAGGAGAGGGCTCGCACGTTCCTCGCGACGTGGGCGCCCGCTCGGCCTGCGATGGCCCCCGCCAGCCGGATAGTCAAGTTCAAACGGGAAGACACCGAGTTGATCCAGGCGCTGCTGCACTCGCCTGCCGGCTCGCCCGGTCACCCGACCCGACCGCCGCGGTCCGTGCCTCCGGCCGACACCGGGTCAGGAATCGCGCCTGCCGCCGATAGGCAAGCCGGGTTGCCGAGGCCGTACCCTCACCACCCCGAGGGTGACCCCGGAGAAAAGGCGTCAAGATGAACGCCGCTCCCCGTGGCCGTGGAAACTTTTTTCTCTTGACTTCGAGAGCCTTATGAGGGTTCGGCGTCCTCGTCCCAGTCGGCGAGTGCGCCGTCCAAGTCCCAGCCGCACTGCTCCGGGAATGCTGTTCGTGCCAGCCCTGTCTCCGCTGCTGCTTGCTTGCGGGCGTCCGCGTAGGCGTCGGCGAACACAGCGGTGGCATGGTTCCGGAGGGTGCCGCTTTCCAGGAGTTGCCGCAACTCCCGTTGTTGCTCCAGGATGGTGCCGCGCCACGACCCCGAGCGGCGGTCCGGCTGATACTCCCACTTCAAAAGGTGGGACAATAACACGACCAGCCGACTGAACACCTCACGGCGGTCCCGTTTGGCCATATCTGTCAAATACTCCGCCAAGGTGTTGAGTTCGACCTCACTGAGCCGCCCGTTGCGGATAAGCTCGGCCGTTGCCTCTAGCCAGGCCGTTTCATCGGCCTCGTACAAAGCGGCGGTCGCTATCGGGGTCCGTTGCACCATTCGGATTGCTCCTTGCTCAAGGCCCCGTCACTCGCGCGGAGCCACAACACTTCTCTACTGCCAATGCTGAGAGTTAACCTCTCTCCATCATGGGATGAACAGACGGCGACTGAGTCATTACAGCAGGTCCGGGTCATTGGTAGTGCAAGCGAGAGGGAGAGGTCTACCCGGCCGGTCACCCCGACGCAAGGGCCGGGCTGGTCGCGGCGGCTATCGCCCCGGACCATAACTCCGGAAGTCCTTTGTTATCAAAGACTTATATAAACTGTCCCCTTGGCCTGCCCCCCTTGGCCTGCCCCATCTTCTACAGCATCTCACATTCAACCCAGAGCCAAGTAAACGACCCACACCGGCAGCACTCGATATCCACGCCGAACCAAACAAAGGCGTCCTCACGCTGAGCGTCGGGGCACTTGGGACGAATGTCAACATCGAAGTCCTCTGGGCAGTGGAGTGTGTACCGCGCTACTGCCGCATGTTCTTCTCCGCCACACTGGACACACCCCCACGGGGTCAGTGGAGGCCGTGGGGCAGCTTGCTGTTCTGGGTTACGACTTACAATGGCAGTTCGGCCGTGGAAATCGATGTCGAACAGAAGCCAGCTGCCTGCGCATTCCGCGCATACCGCCTGGATCAAGAAGAATGTCCTCCCGCCAAGGATGGCTCCGGTCGGATACCCCACCAGCCGCTCTCGCTTGGGAGGCTGCCAGCTGTACTGTACACCGCCGGGATGCAGCAGCCAGAAGCGTCCGCTACCACAGGGACAGCGCAGGCGCACCTGGAAAATAAAGCCGTCGGTCGGGATGACTTCGGGAACGGTCCATCCGACCAAATGCGAGGGGATATCCGTCACGAGCCACCCTCTCGACTTTCGTCGCCGAACCAGTTATAGTTTGCGCAGCCCATCCCGACGGATCGCGCGCCCGCGCAACCTATCACCGGTAACTCGCGCGCCCGGCGCATCCTATCCCTGCCGTCCCGGCTCCTCAGTTAGGGCACAACTCCCTTCCCCCCAAACAGTTGACAATCCGCCCAAGGCAAGACGCTGGCATCCGCCCCAGCATCGGGAATGACTCGATCCGGGAACGCTCCGGGGGAAGCGCTGGCCTGGCGAAATTCGACGCTGATCAAGGGCAAGGCTTCGCCGGGGTAACCGGAATCGTACGGGAAGGTCACACGACGGATGCGGCACGGCTCTTCTTCCCTTCCAACGCAGATGAAGAAAGGATGTAGCCCCGTCGCCTCGGCCGCGTGAAACACGGTGACGGGACTGGTGCCCGACGCGATCACCCTGCCGTCGGCGAAGCCGATCCACTGGCCTCGGTACTGATCGAGGAGTTGGTCGCGGGCAGCCCAGTACGCCGCCTCGTTCTTGCGCCGGTCGGGATGGATTTGCCGGGCGATTTCAGGGGGCAGCTGGTCGGCAATGCTCTTCATGGATGACCTCGGTTGCATCCTTGGCCCTCTCGGCATTCTACTGCGATTCGCTGCGCCAGTCGAGCGCCGCGAGCAGGTGCCGCGCCTCGCCTGGGGGTGAGGGCCCTTGCCCGTCGCATGGTCGCATGCGGACCGTCTCCCGGGGGAAAAATCCTCGCCACGACGGCTTTTTTCATTGACGGCCGAGAGGGTCATCAGCCGATTTTCCTTCCAGTCTGACTCGCTCCTTGTCGATGATGAGCGTGGGCGCCTGGGTGGCGCCCTCCGAGCATCCCCGGTGGGCGGCCTCGGTCCGCCCGCCGGGGTTTTCCCTGCGCTCAGGCCATCGGCAGCACGCGCAGATCCCCCGCGCGCTTCGTGACCCCCGCCCGGTCCAGGTATTCGCACAGCGGCACCGCGAACTTGCGCGTCGTCCCCAGCAGGTCGCGAATCTCCGCGACCGTCATCCCCGGCCCGTCCGACAACTTCTCCGTCACCAGGCGGCGCATCTCCGCCTCGGCCTCGCCGTGCAGGTAGAGGTCGCCGGCGACGTGGACGAGGTAGCCCTCGGCGACGCACACGTCGAACAGGTCGCGCAGGTTGGCGGCGTTGCCGCCCGCGGCGCCGGCGAAGCTGGACGGCTCCGGCGGGGTGAAGCGCGCCTGCTGGTACTCGGCGACAACCTTGTCCTTGAGCTTGCGCAGGTTGGCGCTCAGCTTCGGCTTGAAGTCGGTCCGGGCCACGCGGCGCAGGTCGCCGGCGAGGCGCTTCTGAGCGATGAGCCGGTCCACCGCGGCATGCACCAGCGTATCATCGCCGACGTAGTCGAGCTGCGATTGCACCTTCTGGCGGTCGTGCGTCGTCATCAGCGGGAACTGCTCGTGCAGTCGGCCCAGCGCGGTCAGGATGCGCTCGTCCAGTTCCTTGATCATGTCGGCGTGCAGCAGCAGGTGCCGCCCCGACCCGAGGGCCACGTCCACCAGCGCCTTCTGCCCCTTCAAGCGCTCGATCACCGCGGGTGCCTGGTCTGGGCCGACGTTGGCGCCGCGCACGAGGTCGGCCGCGGTGAAGCCGGAGAAGCCGCCGAACCAGGCCACCGCCAGGGCGCGCTCGTCGGCGCCGCCCGACCACAGCTTCTCGATGCGCTCCTGCATCTCGAGGTGGCGGCGGCGCACCTTCTTGGCCACGGGCTGCAACACCTGCCCGCCGCCGAGCGTCTGCGTCGCCGACGAACCGCGGATGACGAACGGCTGCCCCCAGACTGCCGTCACCGGCTCGTCGAGGAAGACCTGCGCCAGCGCCCACGCCCCAGGCTGCACGGCGTCGCTGTCGAGGAGGGAAACGGTGCCCATCACCTCGGCCGTGCCGACGTGGAAGCGGACGGGGGCGCGGTGCTTGATCGGCCGCTTGACGTCGGCGAGGCAGTGCAGCCGCACCGTCAGCGTCCGGGACGGCACCAGGTAGCCCGGCGTCGCCACCTCCTGCCCGCGCACCACGTCCTCGTTATGGACGCCAGCCAGGTTGATCGCTGCCCGCATGCCGCGGTGGACTTCCTCGACGCCCTGGTCGTGGTTCTGCAGCGAGCGCACGCGGACCCGTTCGCCGCGCGGCTGCCACTCGACCTCGTCGCCGACGCGCAGGCGCCCCGACGTGACCGACCCGGTGACGACGGTGCCGTGTCCCTGCACGATGAAGGAGCGGTCGATGCTCATGCGGAACCACTCTTCCCCGGTGCGCTCCTCGACGTGGCGGCAGAGGTCCGCGAGGGCCGCCTTCAGTTCCGGGATGCCTTCGCCGGTGTGGGCGGAGGTCCGCAGCAGCGGCGCGTTCTCCAGGAAGGTCCCTTGCACCAGCTCGCGCACTTCCAACTCGACGACCTCGCGCGTCGTCTCGTCCACGAGGTCGCACTTGGTCAGGGCGATGAGGCCGTGGCGCAGCCCAAGGAGGCGGAGGATTTCCAGGTGCTCGCGCGTCTGCGGCATGACGGAGTCGTCGGTGGCAACGATGAGGACCACGAGGTCGATCCCGGTGGCGCCGGCGAGCATGTTCTTGATGAAGCGCTCGTGGCCGGGCACGTCCACGATGCCGAGGCGGAAGTCGCCGAGATCGAGGCGGGCGAAGCCGATGTCGATGGTGATGCCGCGGGCCTTCTCCTCGGGAAGGCGGTCGCAGTCGATGCCGGTGAGGGCCTTGACCAGCGAGGTCTTGCCGTGGTCGATGTGGCCGGCGGTGCCCAGGATCAGGTCGCGTGGCATGGCGGTCGTCCCTCGCGGTGGCGGTCTGGGGTCATTGTACCGCCGCCGCGCCCGACGAGCCGCCCCTTGTCGTGGGTGATTCGACAGGCCGGACGATTGTTCAGTCGTCCAACCGATGGAACGAGACGAGGTGGCCGCCGCGCATGGCGAGATAGTTCTCCACGCGGATGTCGGGATACCAGCGGCGGAGGGTCGCCTTCGCGATCCGGACGTCCTCCGCCTGGGCCGGCAGGCACTCCCTGGCGCCTTTCTGCAGCCGGTGACTGTAGTAGGCGCAGCCGAAATGCGTGATCAGCACGATCTGCTGCAGTTCGTGGACGCGCACCAGGAAATCGAGCTGTTCGCGCGCCGTCTGGTAGAAGTCTTCCCTGTCGTCGGGTGCCGCCAGCCAGGCGGGGCCGCCGGGGACGGCCCAGCGGTCGTAGCGCGGGATTTGCAGATGCTTGTGGCAGAACTCGTCGAACGCCTCGCCCCAGCGGCCGTCGCTGCAGTACAGTGCCAGCGCGCCGATGCGCTCGCCGTGCCAGCGCTCCATGCTCGTGAAGACGCTCAACGGCAGGTCGGGGGCCAACTCGAGCGTGTCCCAGATGATGGCGTCCGAGGGGCCTGAGGAGGCGGTATTCATGGTGATGTCTCCCGAGGTAATTCGCCTTTGGGCCAACAATCTTTTCAACCCCGCTCGTCGAAGCTCGGCTCACGCGGTCCGCTCTCCCCGGAAGCGTGACCCGCGACGAGTGCTTTTTTCTGGAATCCGTCCGCTCCCCTCCTTATATTGGGGCGTATTGATCGAGTCCCCAGTTCCCCTCCGGAGACGGCCTCATGCCCGCCGCGAACGCTGCCAGTTGGGTCGGGGTCCTGCTCGCACAGGGGCGCTACCAGGTCGTCGCCCCCATCGGGTCCGGCGGCATGGGCCACGTCTATCGAGCGCGCGACCGCAACCTGGGCTGCGACGTCGTCATCAAGGTGCCGCGTGCCCCCCTGCTCGCCGACGACCCCGAGTTCGCCGGCCGCTTCGCCCGCGAAGTCCGCACCCTGGTGCAACTGGCCCACCCGCACATCGTCAAGATCTCCGACGTCGGCGAGCACGACGGGCTGCCCTTTGCCGTCATGCAGTTCCTCACCGGCGGCAGCCTGCGCGACCGGCAGCGCTCCGCCACGGGCGGGGCGCAGCGCTCGTCCCGACCTGTCGGCCTGCACGACTGGCTGCCGGCAGTGGCCGCGGCGCTGGACTACATGCACGGCCAGGGCTACCTGCACCGCGACGTCAAGCCGGACAACATCCTCTTCGACGCCCACGACACCGCCCACCTGAGTGACTTCGGCATCGCCAAGGCGCTGGGCGACGGCCGAAAGGACCGCCGCGCGACGGTGCTGACCTGCACGGGGATGGTGCTGGGCACGCCGACGTACATGGCGCCGGAGTTGGTCCTGGGCGAGCCCTGCGACGGCCGCGCCGACCAGTACGCGCTGGCCGTGACCGTTTACGAACTGCTGAGCGGTGGACCTCCCTTCGTCGGGGCGACGCCCGCCGCCGTCATCCTGGCGCAAACGACGCAGCCGCCGCCGCCGCTGGGCGCCATCGTGCCCGGGCTGCCCCAGGGGTTGGTCGCGGCGGTCGAACGGGGGTTGCGCCGCGACCCGCGCGAACGCTTCGAGAGCTGCGGCGCCTTCGCCCGGGCGGTGCTCGACTCCTTGCCGCGAGGGGTGGTGGCCGCCCCGGCCGCTCGCGCCCGCCCGGTGGTCCCGGCGGAAACGGCCGCCCGAGGGGCGTCCGCCTGCCCGGGGTGCCACAAACGGTTCTACCTCCCAGCCACGTCGCAGGGAAAGAAGGTCCGCTGTCCATCGTGTGGGACGGTTTTCCTCGCCGAACTCGTTTCGAGGGAAGGGGCGACCGGCGTCCGCCCCGTCCCGGCACCGCCCCCCGTCTCCGCGCGGCCGGCGGCGTCAGCGGCCCCGCCGGTCCAACCCCCCGCGCCAGCCCACAAGAAGCTGGCCCGGCCGCCGGCCTCCCTCACCGCGGCGACGATTCTCGTCCCGGCCGCCGCAGCCCGCCCTCGCCCCCGAAGGACGGCCGTCTGGCTCCTGGCGGCCATCGTGCCCGTGCTTGCGATCACTGCAGGGGTCTGGTGGTTCGTCGCGCGGACTCCCGAGACCTCGAAGGACCCGACACCAGACGCCGTGGCCGACGTGGCTCGGCCGGCGTTTGGCCGCCCTCTGGTCGTCCTCGTCGGCGTGAACGAATGCGCTGACAGGACGATCCACAAGCGGGCCCACCCCGAGGAAGACGCGAAGGCCCTCCACGACCTGTTCACCAGCCGCGAGCGACTCGGCGCTGTCCCGAGCCGCACCCGCCTCTTGCTCGGCACGCCGGACTCGGCGCGCAACAGCCGGCCGGCCACCAAGGATAACATCCTCGGCGCTCTGAAATGGCTGAGCGCGGAGGCCGGCCCGGACGACCTGGTCGTCTTCGCGTTCTTCGGCCCGGGGGCGCCGTTCCGCGCGGGCGCCGGCCGGCACTGCTACTTCGCCTCGGACTCGACGTCCCAGGGCCGAGCCAGGGATGCCGTCCTGGCGTCGGAGGTCGCCGAATCGCTCCTGGCCCTGCGCAGTCAGCGGTTTTGCGCCCTTCTCGACGTGGATTTCGAGTCGGCCGACGATCAAGGGGGGGCCGAAAGCCCGTTCGACAGCGACGCCTGGAGCCACTTCCTGGGCAGCGGCGACCCGGGCGCCGACGCCCGCTGGCCGGGCCGCTCTCTCTTCGTCGCCGCGGACGGCTTGTCGCGCTCGCCGGCCGCCGGCAACCAGGGGGTGTTCGCCCGCGTCGTCCTCGACGCCCTCGGCGGCAAGGCCGACAACGACGGCGAACCCGACGGCGTCGTCACCAACCGCGAGCTGGCCAATTACCTCGGCAAGGAACTGCCAGCGCTGGCCAGCAGACACGCCTCCGACGGAGAGCCACCGGCGCCGCACGCGGTCTTCCTTGGCGATAGCCCGGCCTTCGCGCTGACCGAAAACCCGGCGGTCGCGCCCGCGGCGACGGGGCGCGTGGAGAAGTTCACCCGGCTGGCCGCGGGCGAGACGAGGCTGACATCCGAGATCGCCGAGGAAGGCAAGGCGTACCTGTCGCGGATGCCGCGGCTCGATTCGCAGCGCAAGCTCCGCAAGGACTATCAGGCCCTGGCCGACGGGCAGCTGACCGTCACCGACTTCCTCGACCGCCGGGCCCAGGTACACGCGGCGGCCCGGCTCCCCGACGAGGCCGCACGCGACTTCGCCAAGACGGTCCTCGACGCCACGCGGCTCACCCGCGAGAACTACGCCCGGGAAGTCCACCAGGGCGACCTGGCCGGCTGGGCCGTCCGCGGCCTGTACCGCGCCGCCGAGGAACAACTCCCCGATTCCCTGAGCGGCAGGCTCGCCCAGCTCCAGCAGATGCCTGAACAGGAGCTGTCCGATTTCCTCGCCGACGCCCGCCGGCGACTGGGCGACCGCGAAGACCTCCGCGGGCACAAGGCGGTGGACATCGCCCTGGCCTGGATGGCTTACCGGCTGGACCCGCACTGTCAGTTCTACGGGCCCGACGACCTGAAGCTCGCCGACGGGGGCCTCTCGGGCCAGGTCACCGGTGTCGGCGTCTTCATCAACAAGGACCGCGCCACCGACTACCTGCGGGTCATCAGCCCGACCTTCGGCGGCCCCGCTCACCAGGGCGGCGTCCAGGCCGGCGACCTGATCACGACCATAACGCGCTCGACCGACGACCAGGGCCAGCCGCTGGGGAGTCCGGAGGTGACCACGACCAGGGGGCTCAGCGTGGCCGACGCCTCGAAGAAGATCCTCGGCGCGCCGGGCACGACGGTGAAGCTGACGGTGCGGCGGCCGGGCGTCGAAAGCCCCATCGAATTCGACCTGGTGCGGCGGAGCGTGCCGCTCGAGTCGGTGCTCGGCGCCCGGCGAACGGCCGACGCCACCTGGGACTACTGGATCGATCCCGACAGCAAGATCGCCTACCTCCGCCTGACTCAGTTCCAGCGCAACTCGACGCACGACATGGCCCGGGCGATGGCCGCGCTGCAGGCGCAGGGGTTGAAGGCGCTGGTCCTCGATTTGCGCTTCAACGGCGGGGGATACCTCGACGTGGCGCGCGACGTCACCGACCTGTTCATCGACGACGAGGTCATCGTCACCTACCAGCCGCGCGGCGGCGACCGGGTCGTCACCCACGGTTACCGAGACGGGTCGTATGTCCACGACGGTGTTTCGTACGCCCTGCCGAGCTACACCGACTTTCCGATGGCCTGTCTGGTCAACGGGACGACGGCGAGCGGCAGCGAAATCCTCGCCGCCTGCCTCCAGGACCACCACCGCGCCCTGGTCCTCGGCGAGCGGACCTTCGGCAAGGGGAGTATTCAGACCGTCCTCGACTTCGAGAAGCAGAACGACAAGGTGACCAGTCAGCTCAAGCTCACCACGTCGCTCTACTACCGGCCCAACGGCAAGAACATCGAGAAGAGCCAAACCCCCGGCGGTCCCGCGGACGAGTGGGGCGTCACCCCCGACCTGGCCGTGGCCCTCGCCTGGGCGGAGCGCGAGAAGCTGCAAACCTATTTGGAGGATGCGACGGTCATCCGGCCTCCGGGGAACCCGGCTCCGCGCGGCGAGTTCAAGGACCGCCAACTCGCCCTGGCCCTGGACTACCTGCGCTCGCAGGTGAAGCTCGCGGATCGCGGGAAGGGGAAGAAGCCATGACGGCCGGGGATGCGATGCAGGGCCTTTACCCGGCCCCGGAGAGCGCAAACAGGCATTCCCCATCGGCCGGCGCGGGACGATAATACCTATCGAGAATGCCTCCCCGCTCCGGCCGAGGCACTCCCGTCCGCTCGCGAGGACCGGCAACCATGGCCCAGCACAAGCGCGACGAGGACAAGAAACGGCGGCGCAAGAAGCGGCTCGAAAAGCGCGCCCGCGCCGCCGGGGCACGGAGCGAGTCGGCGCTCGATGAACTTGGCCAGATCATCGGAACGCTCCAACGGCACCTTGCCGTCCCCGAGCCGGAGCGCTGGCCAGGCGGGTGCGACCCGAGCCTGGCACGTCCGGACCTGGTGAAGTTGGACCTGGCCCAGTTCGCCACGGAGCGCTCGCCCGGGCGCGAGAAGGCCAAGCAATTTGAAGACGGCTGCTGCAAGGGGCTCGTTCACCTCTTGTCGGCGGTGGATCACTGGAGCTGGGAGGAATTCATCTACCACGGGCTGCCGGGCGACTCGTGGCACCCCATCGATGCCTACCTGGCGCAGGCCGCCGCCCGCTACCCGCCCGCGGCCGCCGCGCAGCTCCGGCGCTGGAAGGACGCGCGCCTCGGCCTGTATGAGATCGGCGAAGTGACGGACGACACGGTCGCCCTGCGCGAGTGGGACGGCGTGCGGCGTGTCCCGGCCGGTCCTCCGCTGTGGGCCATCACGCTCAACATCGGCGGCGTCGATATTCTCCGCGGGCAGGAGGGAATGATCCTCCTCACCTACCTGGCGCCGTGGCTGCCCGAAGCCAACCTGTACTGCGGCATGGGCTACAGCCGCACCGCCGACAAGGGGTCCTGCGATTACTTCCTGCTGCACCTCGGGCTGCGTCATCCCGACGTGGTCGGCCGGCCGTTGCCCTGGAATGAGGACCGGGGCGCGGAAGAGCGCTACATGAGTGAGTGGCTGAGCCGCGAATGGCTCGGGTGGCTGGAGGAGCGCCTGGTCTTCCCCTTCCCGGCCCTGATCGGGGTGCCGCCCAGGAGCGAGCCTCGCCTCCTCGAGGTGCCGGGCCTACTCCCCTCCACGGCGGAGGATGCTCGTCTCTACGGCATTTACTTCGACGTGCCGTGGGAGGAAATGAAGATGTCCCTGGCCGCAGGGGGGACCGTTGTCATCCCGCTCGACGTGACCTCGCGCAACCGCCTGGCGCTGGCGGAATACCACGCCTTCCGCAAGCGGGTCGGAAAACCCCCGGGTGTGCAGGGGAAACCGGCATACCTGGAGATGTGAGAGAACCTTCCGGCCGGCGTGTGGGGCCCCGCTCATGGCTGCCGGACGCCGATGCCGATCCAGGTCGGTTTCCTGTGCGGGAAGTCGGCTTTCGGGGCGTAGTGCTCAACGAACAGGCGCCCGTCCTCGCCCGGGGTCAACCGCTCCACCTTGTCGTCCCCGTCGAAGGTCAGCAGCAGCATGCCCCCCTCGTCGCGGACTCGCCCCCAGAGCATCGGGTCGCGGGACATCACCGTGCCGTCCGGTTGGATGGTGTAGAACCGGACGGCGTCGTTGGTGTAGGTGATGGTCCATTCCCCCGCCAGGGCCGCCACCCCCTCCGAGCGGGTGGTCGGCCGGAGCAGGAAGCTGGCGCCCAGCGTGCCGAGGGCGCCGACGGCGAGGCCAGCGACGACGATGGCGACGGCCAGCAGCACCAGGACGCCCGGGCCGGGCCCGCGCTTGAGGAATCGCTCGTCCACGGCCACCCTCCCCGCAAAGGCCTGAGCCACGGCCGATTGTCTCCAACCCGGGCGAGTCTACCCGCGGGCGCCAGGGCACGCCAACGAAAAAAGGCGGCAGTTACAAGTCGCGCCACGGATCGCCTTACTAGCCTACACGACCTCGACCGGATTCTTCTCGACGTGGCGGGTGGCCTCGCTTACCCTGCCGATAATCGCACAAACGCCCCAGTCCCGGCCCTCGGAGGAATGGACCGTGTCCCGGCCCCATAGTTTGCTGCCCTTGCTGGTCGTGCTCGCCCTGGCCGTCGGCCCCTTGGCGCGAGCCCAGGCGCCGCCGGCGCCGGGAAAGGCGGCACGCCCTGACGCTTACGGCGACCCACTGCCGACGGGGGCGGCCTTCCGCGTCGGCACCGTGCGTCTACGGCACGCCGACCGCCTTTCCGGCATCGCTCTCACGCCGGACAGTAAGACCGTCGTTTCCGCGAGCCGATTCGAGGTGCGCCTCTGGGACCGGGCCACGGGCCGTCTCCTGCGGACCCTCCCCGCCGTCTGGCGCGGCGACGCCTTTGTCCTTTCTGCCGACGGAAAAACCATCTTCGCCCAGGAGAAAGAGGAGGGCCTCGCCCTCTATGAGACGGCGACCGGGAAGCCGCTCGTCAAGCTGCCGAACGACCTGTCCTGGTCCCTGGCCAGCAGCGACAACAAGGGCTTCGTCGTTTTCCTTGGGCTGTCCGACAAGATGACGCAGTCGGACGTCCTGACCGGCAAGAAACTCGGAGAGTGGAGCATCGACGAGAAGGAATGGCCGCGGGCGGTCGCGCCAGATCGGAGCCTGCTGGTCACGGGCGTCAGTCCGGATTCCCGCAAAGACCGCGCTGACACCCTGCGCCTGCGGGACGTCGCGGCCGGCAAGATGGTGCGCGAGTTGAAGGTGCCCTGCAAAGACTTCCTCTTCGGCGTTGCCTTCGCCCCGAGGGACCAGGCGCTGGTGACATTCGGCGACGACGGCCTCATTCGCGTGTTCGACTCCGCCACCGGAAAGGAGGTCCGCAAATGGGAGGCGGCAGCGGCGGGCTCGGGCCACTCCTCACTGCGTGATGGCGTCGCCCCGACGGGACAAGGTCTGTTCTTCTCACCTGACGGGAAAATGCTGGCCACGGTCGGCGGTGACGCGACGCTGCGGCTGTGGGACTGGGCGACCGGCAAGGAACTGCGCCACTTCCGCAAGGTGTCCGGCCCGGTCGCCTTCTCCGCGGACGGCAAGGTGATCGCCGCGGGGGGCGACGACGACTCCGTCCGCCTCTGGGACGCGGCGACCGGGCGCGACTTGAGCCCGCTCGGCGAGCATCCCGGTCGGGTCACCGACGCCGTCTTTTCGCCGGACGGCGGCCGCCTCGCCGTCGGGTCAAGCGAGGACCGCATGCACCTCCTTGACCCCGACAGCGGCCGCGAGCTGCGCCGCTTCTCGGCGTACCGGCCTTGCTTGTTCTCGGCCGACGGACGGAGCCTCGTGACCACTCACTGGGATCGGGAGACCGGGGAAGAGGCGTTCGCGCTGCACGAGGCGGCGACCGGCAAGGAGCTGGCCCGTTTCCAGATCGATGGAGCGAATCGGCCGCAGCAGCGCTCCTGGTCCGCGGGCGGGCGGCTGGAGGCCGCTGCCGCCGGCTTGTCCGCGGACGGCAAGCTGCTGGTGACGGCGGGGGGCGGCCCCTGGGACGGGGAGCCGATCCGCGCCTGGGACGCGGCCACGGGGAAGAAGCTGCGCGAATTCGCCGGCGCCAGTGGCGCCTGCTCGCCGGACGGCCGCAGGGCGGCGGTACAGGCGGCTGACGGGGTCGTGCGCCTATTCGACGCCGCCACGGGCAAAGAGATTCATTCACTCCCGGGCATCGGAAAAGCCGGGGATCCGGACGACCGGCTCGCGCCCTTCGTCGCCTTCTCGGCCGACGGCAAACTGCTGGTCGCGGCCGGTCCAAAAAATGTATTTAGGATCGCTGATACGGCAACAGGCAAGGAAATCACCCGGGTGGAGGGCCGGCGACAGCGCTACGTCAGGCCGCAGCCCCTCTTCTCCCCGGACGGCAGCTTGCTCCTGC
>DATFNV010000118.1:0-18949 GCA_035266225.1 Gemmataceae bacterium | reverse complement strand
CATGCCCGCATCGCTGGACTGCCCGGGAGCCGACTGCTGGGACGCCCTGTTCGGCGACACCGTCGCGCCGGAGCAGCGCGAGCGCTACGAGCGCCATCTGGAATCGTGCCCGGCCTGCCAGGAGCGCCTCGATCAATCCGTGGAGTGCCGCGACGAACTGGTGGGGCTGGTTCGGCAGGTCGGCGACCCGACCACCTTGCCCCCCGAACCGGCCCTGGCTGAGGTGCTGGACCGGCTGCACGAGGTCACCTCGCCGATCAGCGTCGCCGCGGTGGACGCGGCCGACCTGTACTTCCTGCGCCCCGGCGAGCGGCCGGACCTGCTCGGCACCCTCGGCAATTACGAGGTGGAGGAAGTGATCGGGCAGGGCGGCATGGGCGTCGTCCTCAAGGCGTTCGACCCCGCGCTGCACCGGTTGGTGGCCATCAAGGTCATGGCCGCCGCCGTCGCCGGCAGCGCCACCGCCCGCAAGCGCTTCACGCGCGAGGCGCAGGCGGCGGCCGCCGTCTTCCACGACCACGTCGTCACCGTGCATGGGGTCCACGAGGCCGACGGCCTGCCCTACCTCGTCATGCAGTATGTCGCCGGCGAGTCCCTCCAGGCGCGAATCGACCGCACCGGGCCGCTGGACGTGGTGGAAATCGTCCGCATTGGCATGCAGACCGCCGCCGGACTGGCCGCCGCCCACGCGCAGGGGCTGATCCACCGGGACATCAAGCCGGCCAACCTGCTGCTGGAGAATGGGCTGGCGCGGGTCAAGATCACCGACTTCGGCCTGGCCCGCATGGTCGATGACGTGGGACTGACCCAGGCGGGAGTGGTGGCGGGGACGCCGGAGTACATGGCGCCGGAGCAAGCGCGCGGGGAAGCAGTGGACCACCGGGCCGACCTGTTCAGCCTGGGTAGCGTCCTCTACGCCATGTGTACCGGCATGCCCCCCTTCCGCGGCTCCTCCGCGGTGGCCGTGCTGCGCCGGGTCAGCGACGAGGAGCCCAAACCGGTTCGGCCGCTGAACCCGGACGTGCCCGCCTGGCTGGAGGCGGTCATCACCCGTCTGATGGCGAAGGATCCGGCCGACCGGTTCCAGAGCGCCGCCGAGGTGGCCGCCCTGCTGGAGGGTTACCTCGCGCACCTGCGGCAGCCAACCCTGATCACCGCCCCGGAATTGCCGCCGTCGCCGGCCCAGCCCCAGCGTGAGGGGTCGGACCCTGACTTGCGGATCGGGGTGGCCTCCTGGTTCCGGCGACCCCGCCGGCTTACGGTGCTCGTGCTCGTGGCCGTCGTGGGGCTGGTCAGTTCCGTCGTACTTCTGGGCACCACGACTCAGGAAGGACCACGTCCGGCACAGGAATTCTTTTACGATTTCCGGGGCGGCCGGCAGCCCCCGCCGTGCTTCATGCCGCTCGGCCCGGACGCACACGACCTGGTTCGGCCGGAAGCCAAAGGGCTACGGATCACACTGCCGGCGGACCGGCCACAGACCGATCCCGTCGGCCTCGAGCTGACTTCAACGATCAAGGGCCACTGCGAGATCACGGTCGGCTACGAAATACTCCAGGCCGAGCGACCGAAGGCGGGCTACGGGGTGGGGTTTGAGTTCTTCGTCGAGACGGCGACGCCAACCCGGGAGGGGCTCGGCCTCTACCGGGTCGTACGCGCCAAGGAGGGTGAGGTCTACATGGTCAGCCGCAACACGACCGAGAACGGAAAGCGCCAGTATAAGCAGAAGTACGTCCCGGCCGCCTCCCGCTCGGGCTGGCTGCGGCTGACGCGCACTGGAACGGAGGCAACGCTCTTGGCGGCGGAGGCCGATTCGGATGACTTTCGGGAGCTGTGTCGCTACGACCTCGGCGCCGAGGACCTGACGAGAGTCCGGCTGACCGCATACGTCGGGTACGACCGTTCCGCCGTGGATGTGCGTGTCCTGGACCTGAGGATCCGTGCCGACGGACTGGTAGTGGACCAGGGCCTGGACACGCCGATGGCGTCGGAAGCGGGAGGGCCAACTCGGTCCTCGGGCTGGCTGGCGGCTGGCGGGATCATCGGCCTGGCGGTGCTTCTGTTGTTGCTGATCCCCCTTGGGGTATGGTTCCGCGCACGGCGAGGTGGCCGGGCCGGCAAGGCCCCCCCTCAAGATGGGCCGGCCGAGGGCGGCGCCACCGGGGCGCCCCTGCACTTTCGGTGTCCCGCCTGCGGCAAGAACCTTACGGCCAAGGCGGGGGCAGCCGGGAAGAAGGTCAAATGCCCCAAGTGCCGCCAGGCCGTGCTCGTGCCGGCAGTGAAGGCCGGCCGCTCTTCCTCGTAGAGCGTCGCCCATCGACTTCTCCCCGTGTTCTCTCGGCCCTTCCGCCAGTTGACAGTGGACGGAGGAATGTGCCACAGTGGCGCCGGCCCGTTACAAAAACCGGCGGCCGCCGTGGTAGGATTCTCCGAGTCGCTGGTACTGTACGACGGGAGACGTTGCCGCGAGGACCGATGGCCGAAATCCCCCCCACCCGCGCCAGCCTGCTTCTGCGGCTGCGCGATGCGCAGGACGGGGAAGCGTGGCGGGAGTTCGTGGACCTGTACGCGCCTTTGGTCTACGGCTACGCGCGCAAGCAGGGCTTGCAGGACGCCGACGCCGCCGACCTCTGCCAGGACGTCCTTCGCGCGGTCGCCGGGGCCGTGGGCCGCCTGGAGTACGACCCCCGCCGGGGCGCCTTCCGCAACTGGCTGTTCACGGTCGTCCGCCACAAGCTGTCCAACTGGCAGGCCGCCCAGGCCAACCGGGCCCAGGCCAGCGGGGATAGCGCGACGCACCAACTCCTGGAACAGTGCCCTGCGCCCGAGGGGATGGAGGGGGAATGGGAAGCCGAATGGGAGCGCCGGCTGGTCGCCTGGGCCTGCGAGCAGGCCCGCCGCCAGGTCTCGGACACGACCTGGCAGGCATTTTGGCGGACGGCCGTCGAGGGCCAGCCGGGCAAGCAGATAGCCGCCGACCTCGGCCTCACGGTCGCCGCCGTCTACCACGCCCGCAGTCGCATCCTCGCCCGACTCAAGGAACTCGTCGGGTCCGTGCAAGAGCCCTGAGCCGCCCCGGAGAGACCGCCATGCCCGCATCGCTGGACTGCCCGGGAGCCGACTGCTGGGACGCCCTGTTCGGCGACACCGTCGCGCCGGAGCAGCGCGAGCGCTACGAGCGCCATCTGGAATCGTGCCCGGCCTGCCAGGAGCGCCTCGATCGATCCCTGGAGGGCCGCGACGTACTGGTGGGGCTGGTTCGGCAGGTCGGCGACCCGACGACCTTGCAGACCGAACCGGCCCTGGCTGAGGTGCTGGACCGGCTGCACGACGTCAGGTCCCCGCTCCGGCCGGCCCCGGTCGAGCCGGCCGACCTGTACTTCCTCCGCCCGGCCGACCGGCCGGACCTGCTCGGCACCCTCGGCAATTACGAGGTGGAGGAGGTGATCGGGGAAGGGGGCATGGGCGTGGTCCTCAAGGCGTTCGACCCCGCCCTGCACCGCCCCGTGGCCATCAAGGTCATGGCCGCCGCCGTCGCCGGCAGCGCCACGGCGCGGCGGCGCTTCACGCGCGAGGCGCAGGCGGCGGCCGCCGTCTGCCACGACCACGTGGTCACCGTCCACGGCGTCAACGAGGCCGACGGCCTGCCCTACCTCGTCATGCAGTATGTCGCCGGCGAGTCGCTCCAGGCGCGAATCGACCGCACCGGGCCGCTGGACGTGGTGGAAATCGTCCGCATCGGGATGCAGACGGCGTCGGGGTTGGCGGCGGCGCACGCGCAGGGGCTGATCCATCGCGACATCAAGCCCGCCAACCTCCTCCTGGAGAACGGCCTGGCGCGAGTCAAGATCACCGACTTCGGCCTGGCCCGCATGGTCGATGACGTGGGGCTGACCCAGGCGGGCGTGGTCTCGGGCACGCCGGAGTACATGGCGCCGGAGCAGGCGCGCGGCGAGCCGGTCGATCACCGCGCCGACCTGTTCAGCCTCGGTAGCGTCCTCTATGCCATGTGTACGGGCATGCCCCCCTTCCGCGGCCCGTCCGCCGTGGCCGTGCTGCGCCGCGTCAGCGACGAGGAGCCGAACTCGGTGCGGTCGGTGAACCCGGACGTTTCCGCCTGGCTGGAGGCAGTCATCGCCCGGTTGATGGCGAAGGATCCGGCGGCACGCTTCCAGAGCGCCGCCGAGGTGGCCGCCCTGCTGGAGGGCTACCTCGCCCACCTCCGACAACCGACGACGGTCCTCCCACCGGAATTGCCGCCGTCGCCGGGCGAGTCTCAGCCCGCGCCTTCGACCCCGTCGCAGGGCCGAGTCGGTCCACGGGGCCCGCACCCCCTCTGGCTTGTGGCGTTGCTGGTGGCGATCACGACCTGGGGGCTGTTCCGCTGGCTCCCGGCCGCGGACGGTCCTGCCGCACAGAACGCGGCGCCGGGCGAGTTCTCCTACGACTTCCGCGGCAAGAAATTGCCGCCCCCCGAGATGGACGTCTGGACCGGCAAGGACGGGGACGAGACGATCGAGCCGGAAGAGAAGGGATTGCGAATCACCCTGGCCGCCGGCCGCAAGCGGACCGACCCGGTCGGCCTGGTCATGAACACGACCGTCAAGGGCAACTTCGAGATCACGACCGGCTACGAGATCCTCCAGGCGAACAAGCCCCGGGAAGGCTTCGGGGTGGGATACGAACTCTACATCAGGGCGGACACACCCACCCAGGACGCCATCGCCTTTGCCCGCGTCAAGCTCAAGGGCGGCGAGGACGAGTACCTCTGCAACCGGCTGACCACCGTGGATGGCAAACGCAAGTCCACGCTCCTTCACTTCAAGACGACCAGCACGTCGGGCAGGTTGCGTTTGACCCGGCGGGGGGGCGAGGTCACTTACTGGGTCGCCGAGGGGGACGCGGCCGAGTTCCGGGAGCTGGGCCGCCACGGGTTCGGCCCCGACGACGTGAAGATGGTCCGGACGTGTGCTTACACCGGCACCGCCCCGGAGGCCGTGGACATTCGCCTCGTGGACGTCCGCGTCCGCTCCGACGCTCCGCTCCCCGAGCTGGCCGCCGCTGGGGCGCCGGCCACGGACGGCAAGCCCGGCGGGATGAAGAAGGGCTTTGCGCTCGCCGTGGCCCTTGGGCTCGCCCTCACCGTCTCCCTCGTCGCGCTGGGCACGTGGTTCTTCCTGGCCCGCCGGGGCCGCGGGACCGCCAAGGATCCGGCGCCTCGCTCCGAGAAGGAGGAGGGGGGCCGCTGCGAAACGGCCTCGCCGTTCGTGTCCTTCACGTGTCCCCGCTGCGGGTCGAACGTCAAGGCGAAGGCGGAGCAAGCCGGGATGAAGGGCAAGTGTCCCAAGTGCGCCAAGGCGGTACTCGTCCCGGGCGCCGCGGTGACCACCCAGCCCAATAGCAGTCTTCCTCGCGGTTCCGGAGGCGGCGAGGCGATGCTGGTCCCCGGTGCCGGCGGGACCTTCCCCGGCTCGACGCGGGGCGGGAAGGCGGGCAAGACTTCAATCCTGAAGAAGTGGTGGTTCTACGTCCCCCCTGCTCTCCTTCTCGTTCTTCTGGCGGCGCTGGCGGGCTGGTGGGTTCTGCGGTCCCATCCGGCCGACAGCCAACCCGGGGGCGAAGCGGAGGGCCGTTCCTTCCTCAACGTGCGCCTGGGCTACCAACCCGATCCGGACATCGAGGAATCGGGTTTCTACTTCCAGGAGTCCTTCAAGGGGCAGCCGTTCCGGTGGACCGACGGGCATGGTCGGCTGCTGATACCGCTTCTCAAGGGAGAGTCGCCCCGGGCCCTGGAGGTCAAGCTCGAAGCCCATCGGCCGCCAGGCGCCAGGGCGGCCTTGCTCGATCTGCGCGTCAACGACCAAAAAGTGTTCGAGGGCGCCATCCCCCTCGGCAAGTGGGATAAGACGTTTGACCTGGCCGGCATCGACCTCGGCGCGGAAGTGGTGGTGGACATCAAGAGCGACACCTTCACCCCGGCGGGCAACCGCAGGCCCGACGGGAAGGTCAGCGACGACGCACGTTCCCTGGGGGTGCAGGTACGCGGCGTCACCTTGCTGAGCACCATGCCGGAGCCTCCGCAACCACTGGGCCCGGTGGTGGACGCCGCGAAACCACCGGCCAACGACGAGGGTGTGGTTCCTCCCGGGGTCATCGTCTGGCGGGGTCATGGCGCGGGTGTCTCGTGCGGGGCCGTCACCCCCGACGGCAAGACGCTGGTGAGCGGCAGCTGGGACGGCACAATCAAGGTTTGGGACGTCGCCGGGAACCGCGAGCGCCAGACGTTCCCCGGCAAGGCGCCGAACGTGTCGGCCATCGCGATTAGCCCTAACGGCGCGACCTTCGCCACTGCCGCCAGCGACCAGACGGTGCGCGTCTGGGAAACCGAAACCGGCAAGCCGCTCGCCGAGCTGCGCGGCCCCGCCGGGCAGATCGCCAACCTGGCCCTGGCCTATTCGCCGGACGGCAAGACGCTGGCCGCCGCGGGTGGTCAACGTGGCCGGCTCGGCGAACTGATGCTGTGGGACTGGCAGGGCGCCAAGGAGGCGCCCGTGGTCGAACAACCGTTCAAGCTGCGCCAGTGGTGCGTGGCCTTCTCCCCGGACGGCAAATACGTGGCGGTCGGCGGGGGGGACGGCACCGTCTCTGTCGTGGACGTGGGCACCGGCAAGAGTCGGGCCGCTTTCTCCCTTCCGAAGTACGTGCGCTGCGTGAGCTTCTCACCGGACGGCAAGCGGTTGGCGGCGTCCTACGGCGATCAAGGCCGCCTGAGCCTGTATGAGTGGGAAGCCGCCAAGCAGCTTTGCGACTTCCAGGCCCCGGTCGCGAAGCTCGTCCTGGGCGCGACCTTCTCCCCCGACGGCAAAACGCTGCTGACCCCCTACGGAGACGGGACCGCCATCCTCTGGGACGCGAGCGCGGTGCCGCCCCGGATCCTCGGCACCTTGAATAGCGGCGCCAGGCAGAGCTGGTTCGTCCTGTTCTTCCCGGACGGCCGGACGGTGGCCACCGGCAGCGACGACGGAACGATCCGGCTGATGAAGGTCGATAACCCCAAGTAGGATCTTTAATAGCGAGCGGGGGCGTCAGCCCCCCGGTGGTGGTATACAACCGGGGGGCTGACGCCCCCCGCTCGCCGAAAAGTGGTAGGTGTCCATGACAGAGCCGCCGAATGTGTCTCCCCCGACCCCGATCCGGGCGACGGCGCTGATTGCGCCGATCGTCCTGGTCCTGACCGTGTGCGGCTGCGCGGTCTACGCCAACCTTTCCTTCGCGGTGACCAACCCGTCCGACTACCGCTACTTCCCGCCGTTCGAGCGGAACGTCAACGCGAACTCGAATCACCACCTGGGGGCGGAGTATTTCAACATCGCTCGCTCCCTGGTGCGGGGCCGGGGCTTCTCCAGCCCGTTCGGCGAGCAGACTGGCCCGACCGCCTGGATGCCGCCGGTCCTGCCCGGCATCCTGGCCGGCCTCTTGTGGGCCTGTGACGGCGACCGCGACGCCGTCATGGCAGTGGTAATCTTCTTCCAGGTCACCGTCCTGATTGGCACCGGGCTGCTCGTCCTGGCCCTGGCGGGGCAGACGAGCCGCTGGGCGGGGGCGGTCGCGGCGGCGGCCTACTTCGTCGGCCTCCTCTACCATTTCCGCCTGTGTTTCCAGACCACTCACGATTGCTGGCTGGTGCTGCTGGCCCTCGACCTGCTGATCGCCTGGGCTTGCTGGGGCTCGCCGCTGCGCCGCCGGTGGACGGCCGCCGGCTGGGGGCTGTTCGGCGGCTTCTGTGCCCTGGTCAACCCCATGGTCGCGCTGGCCTGGGGGGTGTTCTCGCTGGTGAGCGGGGTTCGGCAGCGCGCCTGGTTCCCGCTGGGCATGGCACTCCTGATCGGGGGGCTCACCTTGATCCCCTGGGCGGTCCGCAATTACCTCGTCTTCGGCCGCTGGGTCCCGGTGAAGTCGAACCTGGCCTACGAGCTGTACCAGTCGCAATGCCTGCAGCCGGATGGGCTGATCCAGAACAAGACGTTTGCCACTCACCCCTACGGGTCGGCGAGCCGGGAGCGCCAGGAGTACAAGGCCCTCGGCGAGATGGCCTTCCTGGACCACAAGCAGGAGCAGTTCCGCGCGGCGGTCTGGGCCGACCCCCTCGATTTCCTCGACCGCGCCGCCTGCCGCTTCCTGGGGGCGACGCTCTGGTACGAGCCGTTCGACCGGGCCGGCGAGGCCAAGAAGCCGTGGGTGCTGTGGCTCAGTCGCCTGGCCCACCCGCTGCCGTTCCTGGGCTTCCTGGTCCTGACGCTCACGGCCGTCTGGCGGCGCCTCACCCCGGCCCAGTGGGTGGTCATCGGCGCCTACCTGCTCTATTTGCTCCCCTATGTGGCGGTGAGCTACTACGAGCGCTACGCGGTCCCGCTGGTCGGGGTCAAGGTGCTGTTGGTGCTGTGGGCCGGCGGGCGATTGCTGTCTTTCCTGGTCGGCAAGGGCGTCGAAAGCGACGGGCCGGCGCAGGCATCGCCGCCGGCCCGCGCGCCCCGGCGAACCCGGGCGGTTTCCGTGTCCCAATGAACGGGTGCGTCGGTCGCCTCGTGCCTTCGTGGAGGATGCCGTGCGAATACCGAATCCCTCGTCCGGGTCGCGTTCCCGGGCCTTTACCCTCATCGAGCTGCTCGTCGTCATCGGCATCATTGCCGCCCTGGTCGGGATACTGCTGCCGGCTGTGCAACGGGCCAGGGACTCGGCCGACCGCATCCGCTGCGCCAACAACCTCAGGCAGATTGGCCTGGCGCTCATGCAGTTCCAGAGCAGCAACCGCGTCTTCCCCAGCAACGGCGGCTGGGACGGCAAGCAGACGATCCCGTCCGCGAGCGGCCCGCCGTTTAACCCCCAGACCTTCGATTTCACGACGAACGACACCTACACCTGGGGCGTTGGCGACCCCGCGCTGGCCCCGCGCGACCAGATGGGGTGCTGGGCCTTCTCGATCCTGCCCTACGTCGATCAGGAGCCGATGTTTCGCCAGCGGATCTGGGGGGGCAGCACGGTGGACACCTACCTCTGCCCGGGGCGGCGCTCGACCGCGGCGTTGGAGGTCGTCGCCGAGGACAACTACGGCCGCTACCAGGGCGGCGGCTGGACCTGGGGCAAGACGGACTACGCGGTGAACCTGTTCGCCTTCGACAACCGGCCGGTGTGCCGCACGCCGTCCTTCTTCCGCGACGGCCTGTCCAACACGATCCTGCTGGGCGAGAAGGCCTTCAACCCGGAGGTGCAACAGCCGCAGAGCTGGTACTGGGACGAGCCGTTCTTCCTGGGCGGCTCGAAGGGGACGGCCCGCGGCGGCACCGGGCTGCTCCGCGACGGCCCGGACATCAAGTACCACTACAAGGAGAACTGGGGCTCCCCCCACAACGCCGGGGTGCAGTTCCTGTTCGGCGACGGGGCCGTGCGCCTGATCAAGCGTGACATCGACCCGGCCACCTTCACGGCCCTCATGACCCCGGACGGCGGGGAGGGGGTCAGCCCGCCATGAAGCGCCTCCCCCGTCTGGCTACTGCTGCCGTCCTCTTCGCCCTCGTGCCGCCGCCGGCGACGGCCGGCGAGATGAAGGACGAACTGAAGGTGGACGCCGCCCACCCCGCCGTGCTGCGGACGCGTTTCGCCACCTACGGCTACCACCCCGAGCTATCCATTTTCACGGAATCGGGCGGCATCCGCTTCCGGCTCCCCGCGGGCGTGGCCGGGGTCGGCCAGACCGGGGTCTATTCGCAGTTCTCGCTGTCGGGGGATTGTGAGGTCGTGCTGAACTACGAGCTGATCCACGTCCAGGAGCCGCGCGACGGCTACGGCAGCGGCCTGGGCCTGGCCTTCGACGCCGGGGACGAGGGGGGCCGGGCGCTCGTGCAGCGCGTCCACAAGCCCAAGGAGGAAAGCGGTTACGTCCTGCAAACCGGCCCGGCGGGCCCCGGCAGCAAGGTCGAGGAAACGTACCAATTCGTAGCGAGCAAGGCCCAGAAAGGGCGGATCGGCATGAGGCGGGTCAAGAAGGAGTTGATCTTCCTGGCCTCGGACGACCCGCTCGCGCCCCCCGAGGAGATCGGTCGCCGGCCGTTCAGCGGCGGCACCGTCCGTGCCGTGCGCCTCTTCGCCGATGCGGGGGGATCGCAGACGGCCCTGCACGTGCGGGCGATGGAGATCGAGCTGCGCGCGGAGGAGATCACCGGGGGCATCCCACGACGGGAGGCCAAGGGGTGGGGCTGGTGGTGGTTGTGGGCCCTGGCCCCCGCGGCCGGGGCGGGGCTGCTGGTGTGGAGGTGGCGGGCCTACCGGCGAAGGTCCGAATGACGGCAGACGGGACCGCGATTCCAGACGTGGGGCAGGCCGCCGGCCTGCCTGGAAACGACGGCAGGCCGGCGGCCTGCCCCACGTCTGGAAACCGCTTCTTAGCAGCGGAACTTCGCGCGTACCTCGGGGTTGACGACCTTTTCCGTGGGCCAGTCGCCGCGCAGCAGCGACACGATCGCCTGCGCCGCCGACAGCGCCATGTCGTCGCGGGACTGTAGATCGACGCCGGCGGCGTGCGGCGTCACCACCACGTTGTCGAGCCCGAACAGCGGGCTGGCCCCCGGCGGCTCCTGCTCGAAGACGTCGAGGCCGGCGCCGGCGAGGCGCCCGGTCCGCAGCGCCTCGTAAAGGTCGGCCTCGCAGACCAGGCCGCCGCGGGCGGTGTTGATGAGGAAAGCGGTCGGCTTCATCCGGGCGAGGGTGGCGCGGTTGATGAGGTGCTTCGATTCGGCCGTCAGAGGCAGGTGCAGCGACAGGAAGTCCGACTCGGCCAGCAGCCGCTCCAACGGCACCAGCGTGACCCGGTACTGGCGCACGAAGGCCGCGTCGGGGTACGGCTCGTAGGCCAGCAGCGTCATGCCGAAGGCGGCGCCGCGGACGGCGACGGCCTTGCCGATGCGGCCCAGGCCGGCGATGCCGAGCGCCCGGCCGCGCAAGGGCAGGTTGGCCTGGCGCGGCCAGCGGCCGGCCACGGTGCCGGCGTGCTGCGTGATCAGGTTCTTGACCAGCGCCAGCATCAGGGTGAAGGTGTGTTCCGCGACCGCGTCCTGGTTCGTGCCGGGCGTGATGGTCACCGCGATGCCGTGCTCGGCGGCCGCCGCCAGGTCTACCGCGTCGTAGCCGACGCCGGCGCGGGCGATGACCCGCAGCTGCGGGTTGGCGTCGAGCACGCGCCGCGTATACGGCTCCGACCCGGCGAGGCTGGCCGTGATGCCGTTCAGGGTCGGCAGGAGTTCTTCCTCGACCATCTGCGCCGGGAACGGCGAGAAGACCACTTCGAGGCCCGCGCCGCGCAGCGCCTCCAGGTAAGGCCCACCGACGTCGCTCAGCGTGGCCGGAGCTATCAGGACTTTCGACATAGGAAATTCTCATCAAGGAGGGTCGGCTCGCGGGGACCGCTAGCGGCTTCGCAGGGCCTGCCAAGCCGTAAGCAGTCAAGACCATGATATGCCCGCGGGAATCCCGAGCAAGTCGCGCGGCCTCGCTTCGATAAGACCACTGAGCCGCCCGTCCGGCTCAATCGCCCGCGGCTCGGTGGAGCCGCGCCACACCATCCGGAGGATGCTATGAGTGACGTGAGCACGCTGCCGGCGAGGGCGCCGGCCTGTCGCATCCAATGTCGGGAGCGGCGGGCGTCGGTGCGCCACGCCTCCACGATGGAGGCCTCGTATCATCCGATCGCCGTGCCGGCGGTCGGCCCGTCCTGTCCCGCCCGTATCTGGGACCTTTCGCTCGGCGGCATCGCCCTGATCGTGCCTCACCCCTACGAGGTGGGTGCGTTGCTGGCCGTGGTCCCAGAAGTGCTTCCCCAGAGCCTGGCCCCGGCCCTGGAGGCACGCGTGCTGTACGTCACGCCCCACGCCGACGGCCTGTGGCTGGCCGGCTGCGAGCTTGTCATCCCCCTGAGCGAGGACGAGCTGCGCGTGTTGCTGTACTAACCTTGGGGCCGTCACCCGTGCGGTGACGGCCCACCCTTTCCCGACCCTCCCGGCACAAGGCTCGGGGCCGCGAACATCTCTCCCTCACGCAACCGCACCGACCATTCCTTCAGGGCGGACCGCTGTCGGCGGTACAGTCCTTCTGCTTCCCCCACCTCCAGACGTTCAAACCACACGCGGTCCCCGGGCCGGAGCTGGCCCAGCAGGTCCAGGTCGGCGCCGATCACCTGCGCCACCTTCGGGTAGCCGCCGATGGTCTGCCCATCGACGCCGAGCACGACGCACTGCCCGTCGCGCGTCACCTGCACCGAGCCGGGGCAGACCGGCTCCGAGACCAGCTCGCGCGGCGGCACGCGCAGCGGCTCGCCGAGGAGGCGCAGTCCCATGCGGTCGGCGGCCGGCGTCACCGTGAAGCGCGGCCCGCCGAAGAACTCTTCCGGGGCGAACCAGTCCAGCTGCGGGCCGGCCAGGGCGCGCAGCCGGAACGGCGGCTGCGCCACGCCCGCCAGGTAGTCGCCCAGCGCGTCGCCGTCGGGAGGGAGGCGCAGCGACCGGCCGTGAATGGTGCCGGCCAGGCACGGCAATTCCGCCCCGGCGCCGAGCGGCGCCAGCGACGAGCGACTGCCGAGGACGAGCGGTGTGCGGATGCCGCCGCGCAGGCACAGGTAAGCGCGCGTGCCGCGGAGGGCGCCGCCGATCCGCAACGTCTCGCCGGCGCCGAGCGTGAAGGTGGTGCCGGCGGTCAGGCGGCGGCGTTCGCTGCCGAGGTCGAAGGGGGCGCCGAAGAGGACACAGGCGAGCGGGGTGGTGGCTTGCAGGGTGGGGCCGCCGAGGGTGACTTCCAGGGCGGCGGCGTCGGGCGGATTGCCGACCAGGCCGTTGCCGAGGGCCAGGGAGCGGCGGTCGGCGGCGCCGCCGACCGCCACGCCCAGGCTGCGCGTCGCGGGCCGGCCAAAGTCCACCACCCGTGTGGACAGGCCGGAGGCGAGCAGCTTCAGGGTGCCGGCGGTGGGGTCCACGTCACTCGGCGAACCGCGAGCGTCCCGCAGGCGTTGCCGAAGCGCTCGCGGGACGCTCGCGGCTCAGCGAGGAAGTAGGAAAGGACACCGCCACGACCTACTCTAGCAACCTCGCCCTCAGCCTGGCAACGGCCCGCTGCTTCCCTGAAATGTCAGGACAAGAAGGGGTTGGTGAGGAATCGGCCGGCCGCTCCGAAAGCTGCTTGCGGCTTCACGGAAGCCTGGAATCCGCTAAGCCGCTTGCGGCTTGCACAACAGACTCTCAGCCGAACAGCAGCAGGACGGCCCAGGGCGGCGTGCGGAGGAACTCGCAGCCGACCTGGTAGCCGGAGCGGTCTTTATTGCAGCAGCGCACCTCGGCCTGGACCCACGGCGTCCCGAACGGGCCCTGGCGCGGCTTGACACTCAGCAGCGTGCCGGGCGCCAACTCCTCCGACATCAGCAGGCACAGTCCGCCGATCGAGCGGTTGATGACCCAGCCGCGCACCGGCTCCAAGGCGGCGTCGGCGTCGGTGATGAGCACCTCGACGGGGTTGCCTTTGCGACGGGAGGCGGCGCGGCGCTCGCTGACGCTACCTTGCTCGAACGGGTCGTACTCCGGGGCGTCGGCCGTCGGCCGGACGCGCCTGCGCCACTGGGCCAGGACGAATCGGCCGGTCCACAGCGTCAGCAGGGCCGCGGCAAGGCCGGCAGCGGGGATCGCCCACGTGTGCCAGGGCGGCGGTTCGTTGTCGAGGAAGAACGGGAGCTGCATGGCGGTGGGCCGCGAGGTAACGGGGCGGGTGATGGCTCTTGGGAAAGCCTAGCACGCGCCGCAGGGCCGGGCAAACCCCCGCCAGCCGCTTGCGGCTTCGCACTCTCTGCGAAGCCGCAAGCGGCCCTCAGATCCACAGCCGCACGCGCTCGCGCAGCCGCGGCGGCAGTTTCGGCTCGACGACACGGCGCACCTCCTGGGGGTGGTAGCGCGTGCTGAAGTGGGCGCAGATGATCAGCTCGTTCTCGAAGCGGTCGGCCCGCTCCAGGAAGTCGTCCAGGTGCATGTGCCCGAACTTGTGGATCTTCTCGCGGCGGTGGTTCGGCCGCACGAAGCTCATCTCGGTGATGAGGATCTTCGCCTGGAACACGGCCGGGCAGGCGTCGAGGCCGGCCGGGCTGGTGTCGCCGGTGTAGGCCACCAACGGCGTACGCACCTCGCGCGTCACCGCCACGCCCGACTGGCGCAGGTCGCGGATCTTCTCCCCCGCCAGGCCGTGGTACTCCTCCTTCAGCTTGAAGCGCCGGTCCCAGACAACGTAGCCGAGCGAGGGAATGGTGTGCGTCGTGGCGAACGGCGTGACGACGTGCTCGCGCGACAACTCGATGTCCTGGCCGGCCTCGGCGCCGCGCAGGTCGCACGTCTGCCGGCCGCGGTCGAGGCGCTGCATGATCAGGAGCAGCTTGCGCACGTCCTCGACGGACGGGGCCGGCACGTAAATCACGGGCGGCTCCATCTTCATCATGCGGCGGCGGGCGACGTACACCGGCAGGGCGGCGACGTGGTCGAGGTGAGTGTGCGTCACCAGCCAGGTCGGGGTGCCCATGAAGTCCCACGGCTGGGCGCCGAGGTCGAAGCCGACCTTCAGCTCCGGGACGCGCCAGTAGGACTGCACGGCGGCGCGGGAGTAGCCCTCGACGGTCAGGCCGGCGTGCTGCACGGACAGGACGGGAGCGTTATCAACCATGACGGATCGTGCCCCGGACAGGCGCGGCCTGTGGCGGGCGGCCGCAATCCCTCCACTATAGAATGAACAGGACACGAAACCAAGGCTACGGGTTCCGGGGGAAAATCAGACCCCAGCAAACTCCCAATACGGGGCGACGGACCGACGTCTGAAGAGGCCCCACGCACGGCCGAAGCTGGGGGGACCCGGCAATGCGCGAACAAGTCCCTCTTTGGGCTTGCCAAGACCATGACTGTAGTTATACTGGAATCATGGAGACACCCCCCACTGCTTCGACGGTGGGGTAGCAGGGCCGCCTTTCCGGCGGCCCTAGCTTTTTCCCTCTCATGGCCAGGCCCGAAGTTACCAACGTCTACGTTGACGCGTTCAACCTCTACTACGGTAGCCTGAGGGGGACCGCGTACAAGTGGCTCAATCTTCGGCGCTTCTGCGAGTTCACATTCCCCGCGCCCCGCAACCAAATTGCCACGATCCGTTCTTTTCCCGCCCGCGTGAAGGCTCGGCCTGCTGACCCCGACCAGCCGAAGCGTCAGGAAGTCTACCTGCGGGCGCTCCGCACCCTGCCCAACCTGACGCTTCACTTCGGCCACTATCTCGAAAGCACGGTGCGGATGCACCTGGCGGCACCTCCGCCGGGCGGCCCCAACACCGTTGAGGTAATCAAGACCGAGGAAAAGGGTTCGGACGTCAACATCGCCTCTTGGTGAAGGCCTGGGTCAGCGCGATCGCCCGCTTGACGACATCGATAGCGAAGTTGCTCCCAGGCCCTTCCACCAGCAGCCGCTTCGCCAGGTCCTCCTCAGTGCGGACTGTCTTCTGCGGCGAGCACGAACTCTGTCGTGATGGTGATCGAGACGCCACCACCCGCGACGACCATGGCCAGCTTCTCCCCCGACGCGCCGAGCGGCGGCACGGTGTACCGTTCCCCCTGTCGTACGATGGTGAAGTGCTCGGGCAGGCGATTGGGGTCGCTCAGGTAGTGCTCGCAAAACGTCCGCAGCGCCTGAACCTCGGTCTCGCTCTTCAGCGTGGCGATGACCTACCCGCCGTCGTGGACGAGTTGCCAGCCGCCTTCCACACGCACGAACCGCACGAATCACCTCCCTGGCTGCATGGCCACTGCCTGCGTCCCGGCGCCGAAGGTAGTTGAAGAATGTCTCGGGGCGGCTCCTGGCCGGGGCCCGGGCAGGCACTAAATTGACAGGTAGCAGGCCGTCGCCGCGCGATCAGCCTCGTCGTCCCCCGGCATTACCGCTACCTGCGGTCAACCCGGCCGACGACCGGGTCGAAATCGCCACAGGTGACGGGTGCATCCTGGGTTCCGGCCCGAGGCTTGACCGATAATGTAAGTTGACACCCGCCGCTCTGCAAGGGCCCCGGGCCGGCCCGCGATTCGGGCCGGTCCAGCTTGCTGCACGGCGCGATCGCCGGGAGGGGAACGCTGTGCATGGCCAGAGCGCGCTGTACGACCCAACCAGCTGCCCCTGAGGCACCGGAAGCGGATGTGGCGGGAGAGGAGGACGTCGCCCCGGTTGCACCGGACCGCTCCGGCTGGACGCCCCACCCGTCAGAGCGACGGGACTTCCTCAACCGTATCCGGGCCTTTCCGCCGTCGGTCAGCTTGTGGCGCCGCAGGCTTCTCGAACGGATTCGCAGCCGCCGCTCCCCATTCCCGGGAGCAGGTGAGATTGACGCCGAGCAGCTCGGCGACCGGCTGGACGCGGGAATCAGCTACCTGCGAGAGGTGGCCCGGATTCTGGCAGTGCTCTACGGCACGCCGGACCTGGGGAACAAGCCCGACCCGACGGACGAACTCGTCTATATCATTCTCTCTCGGAAGACTCCGGAAAAGGCATACCAGGGCACGTTCGATGCGCTCAAGGCCCGGTTCCCCCGGTGGGACGACCTGCTCGACGCCCCCCGCGAAGAGGTAGAGCGACTCGTCAATCCGGGCGGGCTGGCCGGGAAAAAGGCCACTAGCCTGTTCGGCGCGCTCACCAGGATCCGGGAGACGTTCGGGCGGTGCTCGCTGGAGCCCGCCAGGGACTAGCCGGACGACCGGCTGGAAGAGTTCCTGTGCGGCCTGCCGGAGATTCAGCGGAAGAGCGCCTACTGCATCATGATGTACTCGTTCGGCAGGGAGGTGTTCCCGGCCGACACGCACGTCGGGCGGATCCTGTCGCGGCTCGGCCCCTATCGCGAAATCGGCCTCAACCTGCAGGGACTCGACCACAAGAAACTTCAGCGGGTTCTTGCCGACCTGATCCCTCCACCGCTGCGTTACTCGCTGCACGTCAACCTGGTCGAGCACGGCCGCGCCGTCTGCCGCGCGCCGAAGCCGCTGTGCCACCGCTGCGAGCTAAGGCCGTTCTGCAGGTATTATCGGGAGCGTGAATCTGCCCGCGTGCTCGCGTCTCACAGCCCGACCGTCGTGGACCTGTTCTGCGGCGCCGGCGGTTCGTCCGAGGGGTTCGTCCGTGCCGGCTTCAAGGTGCTCGCCGCGATCGATCTCGACGAGATGGCCGTCAGGACATACCGCCTTAACCACCCCGGCGTGCCGGACGAACGGGTGCTGTGCAAGGACATCCAGAGCCTCCCGGCCCGGACGCTCCGCAAGCTGGTTGGTCGGGGGCAGCGACTGGACGTTCTGGTCGGGTCGCCCCCTTGCCAGGGATTTTCCGCGGCCGGGTTTCGGTCCAAGAAGACGCGAACCGGCTACCGCCCCGAGGCGGACGAGCGGAATTTTCTGTCGGAGTGGATGGTATCGGCCGCCCTTGAGCTGAAGCCGAAGCTCTTCCTGATGGAGAACGTTCCGGGAATGCAGTCGGCCAGGCGGGAAAACATGTCCTTCCTGCAGACTGCGGCCCGGAAACTCGAACAACAAGGCGGCTACCGCACCGAGGTGTGGCGGCTGAACGCGGCCGCGTTCGGCGTCCCGCAGGAGCGGATCCGGGACTTTCTCGTGGCGTCGCGCCTGCCGCTCATGCCGGCCCGCCCCGCTCAGGAGTACCAGGACCTCCGCAGGCCTGACCTGGACCTCGACGCCCTGCCGGCCGTGGGGCTGACCGAGGCGATATTCGACCTTCCTCCACGCGAGGCCGGGTCCGGCGTCGCGATCGAGGCGTGGGTTCCGGCAGCAGCGGCCGACGACCCGCGCTTCCGCCGCTACCTCGCCAAGTTCGGCATCCTTCGGCCGTCCCGTGTCCTGTTCCAGCACACGGTCCGTTACCACAACCCGCGCGACCTCGAGTTCTACGGGCTGCTGCGGTGGGGCACAAAGTCAGCAAGACCGGCCTTGACCGCAGGCCATCTCGCGCGACATCATTGAAGCGCTGGGTCCGTTGCGCAGTCGCAGAGAAGGAGCGCCGAGATGTGGCGGGTGATCGTCCGTGTTTCGTACTTCCATGACCACCGATCGCGCTTGCGAAACCATATCGCCGCGCTGTTCGCGGCGATGGGGCTCCATAACACGAACACCGGCACTTGGGAGTCGGCGGCCGTCCCCCTCGCGCAGGCCGCCGCCCAGATGTCTCAAGTTCTCCAGACGCTTGCCAACCCCCAGAACGTCCCCAACGTAGACCCACTGGCGGCCTTGAACCATCTATGGGTGTACATCGATCGCGTTTGAGGAGGCTGACATGACTTCGGACGCCTACTACATCATCAGTGAAACCAGCGAAGACCGTTTTGATGAGGCGGACAGCCTTGAGGAGGCCGTCCGCATCGCCAGCTCCCTGGCGCGCGAAAGCCAGGCCGGAGACCCCGTCTGCATTGAGCATCGGGGCAAGGTCATTCGGCAACTGGTGCTCAGGCCGAATGGTAGCGTGGAGGAAGAGGTGCTTGCGTAACACGCCGCTCACGGCGTCAATCTGCCCTCGCTTCCTTCTCGCGCAGCTTCCGCGTCCGGGGAAGGCAAAGGGGTCGGGAGTCGGGAGCAGCCGACAAGGCTACAATCCTGCGGGCGGAAGTCCCGCCGTGCCAATTGCCCGGGAGTCGGAAAGACAGAATGTCTTTCCGACTCCCGACCCCTTTGCCTTCCCCGCATTTTTCCGTTCGTGTTGGAAATCGCCCTTAGAGCGCCTAACAAAACCCTGGCCAGAGTTATCTTCGCCGTATACAATACTGATGGGAGGTTTGCCCCCCCGTGGATGACTCTCGATGGAGGGTACTCCTATGGCTAAGCCCCTCTTACCTGATGATCTCTGGGAAT
>DATFNV010000117.1:0-32271 GCA_035266225.1 Gemmataceae bacterium | reverse complement strand
GATGTTCTGGGCGATCTCGCCGCTACCCTTGGCGGCCTCCGCGACGTTGCGGCCCATCTCGTTGGTGGTCGCCGTCTGCTCCTCCACCGCCCCCGCGATGGTGCTGGAGATGTCGTTCACCTTGTCGATGACCTCGCCGATCTGCTTGATGGCGTCCACGGCCCCGCGGGTGTCGGTCTGGATGGCCTCGATTTTCTGTCCGATCTCCTCGGTGGCCTTGGCGGTCTCCTTGGCCAGTTCCTTGACCTCGTTGGCCACGACGGCGAAGCCCTTGCCCGCCTCGCCGGCGCGGGCCGCCTCGATGGTGGCATTAAGAGCCAGCAGGTTGGTCTGTTCGGCGATGCTGGTGATGACCTTGATGACCTTGCCGATCTCGGCGCTGGAGTCGCCCAACTTGGCCACCGAGGCGTTGGCGGACGTGGCGACCTGGACGGCGGACTGGGCGACGCGGGCGGCCTCGGCGGCGTTCTTGGCGATCTCGCGAATGGAGGCGCTCATCTCTTCGGTGCCGGTGGCGACGGTCTGCACATTCTTGCTGACCTGATCACTGGCGGCGGAGACGACACCGGCCTGGGCCGCCGTCTCTTCGGCGTTCGCGCTCATTTGCGTGCTGACGGCGGACAGTTCCTCTGAGGCCCCGGCCAGCGCCTGCGCGTTGCCGGCGATGGCCGCCACGCTCGACCGCAGGTTCTCCAGCAGCGCCCGCAGCCCCTCGCCCATCTGGCCGATGGCGTCGGAGCCCGCGATCGTGACCTCGCGCGTCAGGTCGCCCTGGGCGGCCGCGTTCACCGTCTCCAGCAGCGAGTCCACCTTCCCTCGCAGCTCGTCCGCCTTGCGCTTGTCCTCCTCGGCCTGCTGCCGCTCGCGCGCCGCCTGCCCGTCGGCCAGCTGCTTCTCGCGCAGCGCCTGTTGCCGGTCGCGCTCGGCCTGTTCTGCCGCGAGCTGCTTCTCGCGCTCGGCCTGCTCCTTTTCCTTCTGCTTCGCCAGACGCATCGCCTCGATGGCGTGGTTGAGCCCGTCCGCCATCCGACCGACTTCGTCCCGGGCGCTGTAATCGACCCGCCTGGTGAGGTCGCCGCGGGAGACGGCTTCCAGCACGCCGAGCGCGGCCTGCAGCGGCCGGGCGATGAGCCGGGCGATGCCGAAGCCGAGTCCCAGGCCGAGTAACAGGCCGCCCGCCACGAAGCCGATCATCGTCTTCCGGCTGGAGGTGTAGATCTGCTGCGACTCTTCGTGCTTCGCCTTCGAGATCTCTTCCTTGAGGGAAATGGTGTGGTTGAGTGCGTTGATCACCGCGTAGAACTTGTCGCGGAGTTCCCCGGCATTCTTTGTTGCTTCGGCCGTGCGGCCCGCGAGGACGACGAGCAAGACCCGGTCCTCGACGAGGCGGTTATACTCGTCGGCCGCCCGCGCGTAATCCTGGAAGGCGGCGCGAACCGTTTCATCCCGGATCGTGGGGGGGAACTTTTGCTGGCGATCCTGAAGCTCCCGCTGCAGCTCGCGCGTCCGATCAACAGCGTGCTTCGCCTTCTCGGGATCAGTTTCCGTGAGTGTGATGTAGACGTTGGTGCGAATCTGATGCACCAGACCGCGCATTTGCGTCAGCTGCATGCTGGGCAGCAGCTGTACCTCATACAGGTTGTCGGCGTTGGCGTTGATACCGGCCATGTTGCTGACACCCAACCACCCAACGACGCCGGTGATCAGACCGACGAGGGCGAATGCCACCATCAGCTTGATCGTGGTGGGAAGGTTCCGGAACCACTGCATGATCGATCCTCGGTCGGTGACGGGCGATGCTCGCTAAGGGGCCATGATGCCCGGACGGGCGGAGGGGGCCCGCGCGGCCGCGCGCTTCGCGCATTTCTCTTTGCGCGGACCGACTACCGGGCCGCCTCAGATCTCGTCCGGTCGATCGGGTGGGATGAGGCCTACTTCGTGGAGCCACCTCTGCCGGGGCGGCGCTTGTCGCATCGCCCCGGCGGCGGTCGCCAGAGGACACGGCTTAATCTACCTCATTTTTGCTATCGAGGATGAACAACAATCCGAACTCGAGTTGGTCACTGCAAGCAGAGCTTGGGAACGCGGTTTTCTCCAGAGCGGGTCAATTCGCCTCCGGGGGCAGGCCGCCCTTCCGGCCGACCCGGCGGGCGATGTGCTGGCCGATCTCACCCAGCGGCAGCACCAGGTTGGCGATGCCGGCGCGCACGACCGATCCGGGCATTCCCCAGACGGTACTGCTGGCCTCGTCCTGAGCCAGCACCTCCCCCCCGGCCGCGCGGACCGCCTCACACCCGCGCAGCCCGTCCTGCCCCATCCCGGTGAGCACGACGGCCAGCACCGCCCCGTAGGCGTTGGCCACCGAGCG
Source organism: Gemmataceae bacterium (assembly GCA_035266225.1). Taxonomy (GTDB): domain Bacteria; phylum Planctomycetota; class Planctomycetia; order Gemmatales; family Gemmataceae; genus DATFNV01. Next base: position 29,903 of record DATFNV010000117.1, on the reverse strand, counting down.
GAACAGCACGTCGGCCGACGGGCGGCAGGAGTTCTCCGGCGGCTCGTCGTGGATCCGCAGTCGCCGCGCCGAGCCGAAGCGGAAGACCCCCATATGCGCGCCCCCGGGGGCCAGCCACACCGTCCCCGGGCGCAGCTGCGCCCCCTGGACCCCCTCCGCCACTCGCAGGTGGCAGGAAGCGGTCAGGCTGTTCGCGAGCACCTGCGTCATGCCCGCCGGCATGTGCTGGACGATCAGGACCGGGACGGGAAAATCGGAGGGCAGGCGCGGGAGCACCTTGGCCAGGGCGGCGGGCCCGCCGCTGGAAACCCCTACCGCCACGACGCTGATTTCCCCCCGACAGGCGCCCCCGGTGCCGACCCGCGCCGGGGCGGGCGTGGGCCCGCCGCTCCGGGCAAACAGCTTCACGCGCGGGGCCAGCTCCTCGCGGACCAACTGGGCGGCAGCGGGAAGAACTTCCCCCCCACTGGCGGTGTCCGCCATCCGTGCCGGAGCAGTCACGTAGTCGCTGGCTCCCAGGGCGAGGGCCTCCAGAGTAAAGGACGACCTGCGCCGCGCCTGGTCGCTGAACAGGATGACCGGGAGGTCCGGGAATCGGGCGAGGAGGGCTGCCAAGGTTGGCAGCCCGTCGGCGCCGCCCCCGTCCGGCGTCAGAACCACCAGGTCGGGGGCCGTCGCGGCGATCTTCGCCAGCGCAGCCGGGCCGGAGGTCGTCAGCCCGACCACCTGCAGCGCCGCGTCCTGGTTCAGCACCTGGGACAGGAGGACGCGATCCAGGAACGTGCCGCCCACAACAAGGACGCGGCTTACGCGCATGTGTCGGCCCCCCGCGCCGGGGCGCCAGGTGCGACCGCCTGCGGCGACGGCGCGGCGGAGTTCGCCTGCAGGTGCGCGCGGCAGGCGGGGCAGGGCTCGGCGCGGGCCAACCCCTCGCACTGCGCCAGGTACAGTTCCAGATGGACCCAGCCGCCTTCGCCGTCATCGACCTTCCGGCAGCGCGGGCACAGCGGCAGCAAGGACTCGATCTGGGCGGCGTAGGCGTGCAGGGAAATGATCCGCTCGGCCACGCGCAGGCGGGCGGCGAGCTGCTCCTCGTCGAACGGCTTGCTGATGAAGTCGTCCGCGCCGGCCGCCATCCCCTCGAGGTAGTACCCCTTCCCGGTCAGCATGGTGAGGAGGATGAGGTAGGGGTAGTAGGGGAGCGGCCCGCTGCGGATGAGCTTGCACAGCTCGGCCCCGTCCACTTCCGGCATCCGCCAGTCGGCGATGACCACGGCGAACGGCTCGCGCAAGAACGCCTCCCAGGCCTGCTGCCCGTTCTCCGTGGCGACGACCTCGTGCCCGAGTTTCCGCAGGGTTGCCCCCAGGAGGAGCCGCGCGGCCCCGGTGTCGTCCGCGATCAAGATCTTCATGCCGGTACTCCTGCTGTCAGGTGCCTCGTCAGTTCCACCTCGGTGACCGCGAAGGCGGCTTCGATTTCGCACAGCAGCCCCGCCGCGCCCGCCGCACCCGCCGCCGCGTCGAGGTGTTCCAGGTCGCAGCAGAGCTGCCGCAGGCGCAGGGCGCCCATGCTGGCGGACGCCCCCTTGAGGGCATGTGCCGCCCGGCGGACGGCCGTGAGGTCGTCCGCGCCGGCCGCCTGGCGCATCGCCGCCACGTTGCTCACGTAGTCCTGGCGGAACGTCGCCAGCAGCTCGCCGATGAACGATGGGCCGACGGACGTGGCCAACTCGCGCAGTCGCGCGACCGTCGCCGGATCGACCGCGAGAGGTTCCGGCGGCGGCGCGGCGGCAGGGCCAGGCGCCCCCCCCGCCTGCCCGTCCCGCGGGCGGAGGCACCGGCGTAGCACCAGGCCGAGCATGTCCCGCGTCACGGGCTTGCCGAGGTAATCGTTCATGCCGGCCGACAGGCAGCGCTCCCGGTCTCCCTTGAGGCCCTTCGCCGTCATCGCGACAATGGGGATGTCCCGGTGACCGTTGCGGCGGAGGGCAGCCGCGGCCTCGAAGCCATCCATGACGGGCATCTCACAGTCCATGAGCACGAGGTCGTAGGGAACCAGCCCAATCATCTCGACGGCCTCGCGGCCGTTGGCGGCCACGTCGGTGCGGCAGCCGAGGCTCTGCAGCAGCAGCGTTGCGACCTTCTGGTTGGTGACGTTGTCTTCAACCACGAGCACGCGCGCCCCCTGCCCGGGGGCCGGCGTCCGGGATCCCGCATTGGCCACCGGCTCGTGGCCGGCCTCAGCCCCGGCGGCCGCCAGCTGGAGGTCGGCCAGCGACTCCGCCAGCCGGGACCGGTGGAGCGGCCGGCACACGACACGGTCGAAGCCCGCCGCGCGGAACAGCCGGTCGCGCGCCTCGGTCATGGGGGTCGCCACGACCAACCCGGTCGAGCGCAGCCTCGCGTCGGCCCGAACCGCCCGGGCGAACGAGGCCCCCTCCTCCGCGCCAGACGGCCAGTCTACCACGGCCACGTCGTAGCGTTTGCCGGCGTCCTGGGCGCCCCGGAGGGCCGCCAGGGCCTCGGCGACGTCGCCGCTGGCGCGACACTCCAGCCCCAGGCCCTCGGCGTGCTCCCGCGCGGCGCGGCGCACCTCCGGCGACCGGGCCACGACGAGGACGCGAAGGTCGGGCGGCCCGGCCTGCCGCTCCTTCTCGGCGCCACCCAGGGGGAGCGGTAACTCCACCCAGAAGTGGGCCCCGCCCTCCGGCCGGTTCCCCGCCCCGATCCGGCCCCCCATCAGGTCCACCAGCTGTTTGCTGATGGCCAGGCCCAACCCGGTCCCCCCGTACTTCCGCGTCGTGGACTTGTCGGCCTGGTTGAACCTCTCGAACAGCGACGGCAACTTCTCCTCCGGGATGCCGATGCCGCTGTCGCTCACGGAGAATTGCAGCGGGACAGCCGCTTGCGGCTTAGCGTCGGTTGGCGCTAAGCCGCAAGCGGCCAGACACACCTCGACGACCACCTCGCCCTTGTCGGTGAACTTGACGGCGTTGCCCAGCAGGTTGATGAGCACCTGGCGAATCCGCCCGGCGTCGCCAACCACGCGGCGGGGGGCCGCCGGCGCGTAGCAAACGACCAGGTCGATTCCCTTCTCGTCGGCCCGCGGGCCGAGCAGGTCGGCCACGCCCTCGACCAGCTGCGGCAGATCGAAGGGCTGGGTCTCCAGCTCCATCTTGCCGGCCTCGATCTTCGAGAAGTCGAGGACGTCATTGAGCAAGGCGAGCAGGGCTTCGGCGCTGGAGCGCGCGATGGCGGCCACGTTGCGCTGCTGGGGTGTCAGGGCGGTGTCCATCAGCAGGCCGAGCGGCCCAATGACGCCGTTGAGCGGGGTGCGGATCTCATGGCTCATCGTCGCCAGGAAGTCGCTCTTGGCCCGGCTGGCCTCCTCTGCCGCTTCCTGAGCCTGTTTGAGGGCGGTAACATCGGTGCGCAGGCTGACGATCCCGCCGTCGCTGGTGCGCCGGTCGCCGATCCGCACCCAGCGATCAACCAGGCGCTGCTCGAAAGGAGGGCCGGGGTTGCGGTGGCTGCGCAAGCGCTCGGCGATCCACTCGTCCGCCGACAGCCCGGTATGAAGGTGGGCGCCGGCCCGGCAGAACACCCGCAGGATCTCTTCATAGGGCGTCCCGGGGATCATGGCCCCGGCAGACACGGCGTAGATCTCCTTGTACTTGCTGTTGCAGGTCACCAGGCGGTCGTCGGGCCCGAACATGACGAATCCCGCGTCCAGGCTCTCGATAGCGTCGATCAACTGGGCGCGGGCTTGCCGCAACTCGTCCCCCGCCCGGCGGCGCTCGGAAATGTCGTGACAGATCACCACGCCGCCGCAGACGGCGCCGTCGGTCCCACAAAGCGGCCTGCCACTCGCCTCGATCCACCGGCCCTCGGGCTCGCCGGGCTGCCGCGCGAAGATCTCCACGTCATTGGTGGCTTCGCCGTGCAGGGCCCTCACCAGCGGCAGTTCCTCTGCCGGGAAGGGTGTGGCACAGTCGGGGAGAAACAGGCCGTAGCGCTCCGGCCACTGGCCGGGCTGGGTAGCCGCGGGGCCGGTACCGAACAGGCGCCGCGCGGCCGGGTTGTACACCAGGTACTTCCCGTCCAGGTCGGCGGCAATGACCGCGTCGCCGATGTTGGCCAGGACCGACTGGAACATGGCCCTTTGGCGGCGCAGCTCCGCTTCGGCCAGCTTGCGCTGGGTGATGTCGCGGGCCACCATGGAAATACGCTCGATGCCGCCGTTCTCGCCCCGGTGGCCGACCAGAACCATCGACACGGGGATCTCGCGCCCGTCATGGGCGAGCAGCGCACCATCGCCCGACCAGACGCCGTGCCGATGGACGGCGGGGAACACCTCGGCTTCCAGGATCTGGCGGGCCCACTTCGGCTGATAGGCCCAGACCGCGCTGCCGCGCAGCTCCTCGTCCTCCCGGAAGCCGAGGAGAACCCGACCCGAGCGATTCACGTAGCGGACCGTCTGATTGGCGTCGATCGTGCAGACGAGGTCGCTGGTCGCTTCCAGGATGTCGGCCTGCAAGGCGCGCCCCTGGTCGGCCAGCTTGCGGCGTGTGATGTCCTCGTGGGCCACGACCAGGCGCGTCGGACCGTCTCCCGAGAACCGAGTCACGCGGACGTTGAACCAGCGCTTCTCCGTGGGGCTATGGCAGGGATACTCCAGGCTGAATTCTCCGACTCGGTTGGCCATCACGTCGCGGATGCCGGCCGCCACGGCCGTGGCCGATCCCGCGCATAACCCGTCGGTCGTCTCACACGCTTCCAGGTAGTTGGTCCCCAGGCCATACTCGGCTGGCGCCGGGCCGTTGGCGTCCGCGAAGCGGCGCCACGACTCGTTGACGGCGATGACGGTCCCCTGCTCGTCAAGCACGGCGATGTGCGCCGACAGGGCATCGAGGGCGGACTGGCTGAAGCGCAAGGCCTCGCGCGCCTCTTGCTCCGCACACTTGCGCCCGGTGATGTCTTGCGCCATCGTCAGGAACTCCTGGGGCGTGCCGTGCGCGTCGCGGACCACGGCCACGCTGAGAAGGACCCATACGATCCGCCCCTCCTTGTGGACGTAGCGTTTTTCCGAGTGGCAGAACTGGACCTCCCCGGCCAGGAGCCCGCGTAGATGGTCCAGGTCCACCGCCAGGTCCTCGGGGTGGGTGATGGCCTGGAAGGTGCTGGCCAGCAACTCCTCCTCGGAGTAGCCGACGATCTCGCACAGGGCCCGGTTCACCCGCAGCCAGCGGCCGTCCAAATCTTCGATCGCCATCCCGGCGCCGGCGTGGTCGAAGGCGTTGCGGAATCGTTCCTCACTCTCCCGCAACGACTCCTCGGCCTGCTTGATGTCGGTCATGTCCGAGGCGATGCCGATTATGAGGCGCACGTCCCCCCGGGCGTCGAAGACCGGGAAGGCACGGTCGCGGACCCAGCGGATGCTGCCGTCCGGGCGAACGACGCGGTACTCGCAGGAAAACGATCCCGTGGACATTCGGGACAGCACCCCGCGGAACGCCTCGCGGTCCTCGGGGTGGACGGCCTCGACGAAGGACAGGGGGGACGCGTACAGGCTGGCGCACGTCCGCCCCCAGAGGGTCTCGTAGGCCGGGCTGACGTACAGGACGCGGTCCATCTGGGGCGTGTTGATCCAGAACACGTCGTGGATCGTCTCGGTGATCAGGCGGAAACGCTCCTCGCTTTCCTGCAGCGCCTCCTCGGTCCGCTTGCGGGCCGTGATGTCCTCCTTGACGGCCACGAAGTGGGTGATGATCCCAGCGCTATCGCGGACGGGCGAGATGCAGGCGCTCTCCCAGTAGTGGCTGCCGTCCTTGCGGCGGTTACAGAACTCGCCCCGCCATTCCCGCCCCGAAGTGATGGTGGCCCACAGTTCCTTGTAGAACTCGGGCGGATGCCGGCCGGACTTGAGCAAACGTGGGTTCTGGCCGATGGCCTCTTCGCTGGTGTAGCCGGTCACCTCGACGAACTTCGGGTTGACATACTCGATGACGCCCGAGCAGTCCGTGATGACCACCGAGCAGGCGCTCTGTTCGACCGCGCGGGACAGTTGGCGCAACTGGCCCTCGGCGCGCTGCCGCTCCGCGATGTCGTCTTGAAGGGCCCGGTTCACTCGCCCCAGTTCGTCGGTCCGCTGCGCCACCCGGGTTTCGAGGTGGGCGTGGGCGGCCCGGAGCGAATCCGCCATGCGGTTGAACACTCCCTCCATCGTCCCGATCTCGTCCGCCGCGACCCCCTCCATGCGCAGTGCGCCCGACGGGTTGGCGGCGATCTGCTCCATGACCGCCGCGGCCCGGAGCAGCCGCCGGTTGACGAGCCGGTGGAACAGGGCCCCGATGAGCAGGACCAGGACGAGCGCCAGCGCGCCGCCCGCGGCGAGGACGCTCACCTTCACGGCCGAGTGCTCCACGCGGAGCGGCTCGGCGGGGATGGCGACCACGACGGCGCCCTCGACCGCGCCTTCCTTCCAGCCGTAGCCGTGATCTGGCCCGTAGCGCTCCACCATCTCCCGGGGTGCGGCGGCCGGCGTCCCGTGGCAGGACAGGCACGCCCGTCCCGCGACGATGGGGCGGGCCAGGTAGAACTGTTCGATGCCATCCTTCTGTCGAAACCCGCTGACCTCCGCCAGGCCCGGCTCGGCCTGGAAGCGCCGGATCCACGCTTCTTCTTCCGCGTCGGCGAGGTTATGCAGATTGAGCGGGTTGAGGGTGACTTCCCGCAAGGTGCGTTCCGGCGTCTCGCGACCCAACTCGCTGAAGACACCGCGCACCAGGAAAGTCGCGGAATCGCATTCTGGGGTAATGCACCCTTCCCCCCGGCGGAGTGCGGGGGAGCGGGTGTTGTTGGCATAGCGCCGGCAGGCCTCGGCGAAGTTCAGCAGGGTCTCGGCATTTCCGCGGGCGTCCTCCTCGACCAGCTGCTGCTGCTGGCGGACCAGCACCCAGGCCAACCCCGCCAGCGTGGCGACGCAGCAGAGGATGACGGACCCGCCGAACTTCGCGCTCGGTTTCACCACAACCTCCGGGGACGGGGCCCGCGACTCCCGCGCCGTTCAGAAACTGTATCAACAACCCTGTTGCCGCTTGCGGCTTCGCAGGAACGATTGCGAAGCCGCAAGCGGCCAAGTCCTTGGTGTTACAATTTCTCAGCAGGCGGCCGCCCCGACGTCGGACGCGCCTCAACGGCGCCCGGCGCCGGCGGCCTTGGCCACCTTGCCGTTGCGGAGTCGGTTCGTCTGTGGCGCGAGTGCGGGGCGACCGCCGGAGGGGCCAGCCCCCTGGGAGCCGCCCTCCTCGTAGCGGAATTCTCCGACCAGTTGCTGCAATTCGGCGGCCATGCGCGCCAGCTCCGAAGCGGCCTTCTGGGCGTTGCCTGCTCCTTCGGTGGTGCTGCCCGCGGCCTGGGCCACCGTCGTGATGTTCTGGGCGATCTCCGAACTCCCCTTGGCGGCCTCCGCGACGTTGCGGCCCATCTCGTTGGTCGTCGCCGTCTGCTCCTCCACCGCCCCCGCGATGGTGCTGGAGATGTCGTTGACCTTATTGATCACCTCGCCGATCTGCTTGATGGCCTCCACGGCTCCTTGCGTATCGACCTGGATGGCCTCGATCTTCTGTCCGATCTCCTCGGTGGCCTTGGCGGTCTCCTTGGCCAATTCCTTGACCTCGTTGGCGACGACGGCGAAGCCCTTGCCCGCCTCCCCCGCCCGCGCCGCCTCGATGGTGGCGTTCAGCGCCAGCAGGTTGGTCTGCTCGGCGATGCTGGTGATCACCTTGATGACCTTGCCGATCTCGGCGCTCGACTCGCCCAGCTTGGCCACCGAGGCGTTGGCCGCGGTGGCCACCTGGACCGCCGACTGGGCGACCTTGGCAGCCTCGGAGGCGTTCTTGGCGATCTCGCGGATGGAGGCACTCATCTCCTCGGTGCCGGTGGCGACGGTCTGCACGTTCTTGCTGACCTGCTCGCTGGCGGCGGAGACGACGCCGGCCTGGGCCGCCGTCTCCTCGGCGTTGGCGCTCATCTCCGTGCTGACGGCGGACAGCTCCTCCGACGCCCCGGCCAGCGCCTGCGCGTTGCCGGCGATGGCCGCCACGCTGGAGCGGAGGTTCGTCAGGAGCTGCACCAGCGCCGACCCCACCTGCCCGATGGCGTCCTCGCCGACCACCCTCACCTCGCAGGTCAGGTCGCCCCCCGCCGCGGCCCTGACCGCTTCCAGCACCGAGTCCACCTTGGCCTTCAACTCGTCGGCCTGCTGCTTCTCGCGCTCCGCATGTTGCTTGGCCTGGCGCTCGTTGGTGATCCGCTCCGTCACCAGATCCCAGCAAACCATGGTGCCGAGCAGGTTGCCGGCCTTATCGGTGATCCCGCTGACCGCCAATTCAAAGAACTCCTCGCCGATCTGGATCTGGGCCCGGTGGGGCAGGTTCTTTGGGTCGCCCAGGATGCGCCGTTGGTGGGACGGATTCTTGTGGAAGATGTCGATCGACTGGCCGAGGATCTGGTCGGCCTTGACCGGCAAGTGCTTCTCGATCTTGCGCATGACCTGGACCGCAGCCGGGTTCAGGTAGGTAATCTTGAGGTCGCGGCCGGCATACATGACCGCGCCGGTCATGCCCTCCATCATGGAAGCGACCCGCTCGACCTCTTGCCGTTGTTCGGCCGCCTTCCTCAGAGTATCCACGGCCTTGTTCAGGGCCCCCGCCATCCGGCCCAGCTCATCCTGGGTGTCCAGCTCCAACTTCTTGCTGAGGTCCCCGGCGGCAACGGCTTCTAGCACGGTGACCGACTGATTGAGCGGCTTGGCGATCAGGCGCGAGATGCCCCAGCCGATCCCCAGGCCGAGCAAGATCCCTCCTACGGAGAAGCCAATATACATCGCCCGGCTGGAAGCGTAGGTGGCCTGGCAGTCAAGGTACTTTTCCCTGGCGATCCCCTTTTTGATTTCCAGGACATCCTCAATCGCTGTTATGGCTACCTCCAAGGCCCCGAGACCTTCCTTGACCCCCTCCAGCCCCGCGTCGCGCTGCCCCGCCAGGACCGGCTTGAAGACCTTCTCCTCACGAACCGCCATGTAGTGCTGTGCGGCCTTCTTGTAACTCGCGAAGGCGGCCCGCACCTTCTCGGACCTGATCGTGGGCTCGAACTCCGCCCACGTGTGTTCGAGCTCTTTCTGCCTCGCGAGGGCCTTGTCCACTCGGGCCTTGACCTCTGCGGGGTCTTTGACGGTAAAGGTGGCCAAAGACTCCGCGGGCAGCTGATACATCTGCCCGCGCATTCTTGCCAGCTGCAGGCTGGGCAGCAGCTGCAGCTCGTAGATGTTCTCGGTGTTGGCGTTCATGGCACCCAGGTTGCCGAGTGCCACCCAGCCCATCACCCCCAGCAGTACGCCAACCAGCGCGAAGCCGGACATCAACTTCACGGACGTGGAAAGATCGCGAAACCATTGCATGTGCGCTACGCCTCATCAGGTTCCAATAGGAAACAAACCAGGGCCGTCACCCGCGGGGAGAGCGTTACCTTCGTCCGCCGACTGCCGCCGCCCGTCCGTTCTTGCGCACCGGCTCCTTCCCTCGCGCCGGCGCCACCCGCCTCGCCTCGCCGCGCTCCTCGTACCGGAATTGTCCCACGAGTTCCTGCAGCTCGGCGGCCATTCGGGCCAACTCGGACGCAGCCTTCTGGGCGTTGCCCGCCCCCTCGGTGGTGCTGCCCGCGGCCTGGGCCACGGTCGTGATGTTCTGGGCGATCTCGCCGCTACCCTTGGCGGCCTCCGCGACGTTGCGGCCCATCTCGTTGGTGGTCGCCGTCTGCTCCTCCACCGCCCCCGCGATGGTGCTGGAGATGTCGTTGACCTTGTCGATGACCTCGCTGATCTGCTTGATGGCGTCCACGGCCCCTTGCGTATCGACCTGGATGGCCTCGATTTTCTGTCCGATTTCCTCGGTGGCCTTGGCGGTCTCCTTGGCCAGCTCCTTGACCTCGTTGGCCACGACGGCGAAGCCCTTGCCCGCCTCGCCGGCGCGGGCCGCCTCGATGGTGGCGTTGAGGGCCAGGAGGTTGGTCTGCTCGGCGATGCTCGTGATCACCTTGATCACCTTGCCGATCTCGGCGCTCGACTCGCCGAGCTTGCCGACAGTGGTGTTGGCGGAATGGGCGACGGCGACGGCGGACTGGGCGACGCGGGCGGCCTCGGCGGCGCTCTTGGCGATCTCGCGGATGCTGGCGCTCATCTGTTCGGTGCCGGTGGCGACGGTCTGCACGTTCTTGCTGACCTCGTCGCTGGCGGCGGAGACGACGCCCGACTGGGCCGCCGTTTCCTCCGCGTTGGCCGACATCTGCGTGCTGACCGCCGACAGCTTCTCCGACGCCCCCGCCAGCGCCTCCGCATTGCCCGCGATGGCCGCGATGCTCGACCGCAGGTTGCCCAGGAGCTGGGCCAGGCCCTGGCCGACGCGGCCGATGGCGTCCTCGCCGATCACCGTCACCTCGCTGGTCAGGTCGCCCCCCGCCGCGGCGCTTACCACCTCGAGGAGGCTATCGACCTTGACCCGCAGTTCCTCGGCGCGGTGGCGCTCGGCCTCCTCCAGCCCCTTCTTCTCCGCAAAGAAGCGGCGCAGGCCGTCGCCCATCTGGCCCAGCGCGTCATTCCCAGTCACCTCGACCGTCTTCGAGTAGTCACCCCTGGCGACCGCGCTCACGACGTCGAGCATCTGGGCCACCTTGGCATGGAGCGCTTCGGTCCGCTGCTGGTCCTCGCGCCGTCGCTTCTCCTTCTCCTCCTCGCCGGCCCGGAGGTGGTCGATGGCGATGTTCAGGGCGCCGGCCATCCGGCCGACCTCATCCTTCGTGTCCAGGTCGAGTCGCTTCGACAGATCCCCGGCGGCCACGGCTTCGAGGACACCCACTGTCTGCTGCATTTGCTTGGCGATGAGCCGAGAGATGCCCCGCCCGATCCCCAGGCCGATCAGGACGCCACCGATCACGATCCCGAGCATCATCGTCCGACTGAACGAGTAAAGCGATTGGCTGTCCTCGAACTGTTTCCGAGCGAACTCCATCTTGCCAGCAATCATTTCGTGCATCGCCTTGGCGGCGGCGTCGAACTTGGGAACCCGGGCGGCCTGGAACGCGACCTCCCGATGCCCCTCCAGAAGCGGTGTGTACTGGTTTTCTTCTCGGTGCCTCCGGTACTCCTTGTACGCTTCTTGAAACTTCCCGAAACGCTCGCGGCCCTCCGAAGTCGCGATGTTGGAGAAATACTTCTCTTGAAGCTCCACCATCTGCTTATCCAGCGCCCGCGTCTGCTCGATGTCCGCTTTGATCTCGGCGGGGTCGTTCAGGGCGAGCATGCTCCAGCTGTGCTTGCGGATGTCGTGCAACACCTCGTCCATGGCGCCCAGCTCAGCGATCTGCTTCAGCTGCACCTCGTAGATGTTCTCGGTGTTGTCGTTGAGTGTACTCATCTGGTAGAGTCCCAGGCAGCCGATGACTCCCAGGAGTGTACCGACCACGGCAAAGCCCAACATCAACTTCACAGACAGGGAACGATCAAGAAACCACTTCACAGTCGGTCCTCCTTTGTGAGATCAGGACGGAATTTCTGTCCCAGAGGTCGCGAGCTACCCTGCCTTCCCGATCCCAACAGGCGGCATCGGGCCGACATTGGGCAGCGCAAGGATCCTCACCGACCGAGAGTAATTCGGCGCGTCCTTGTCCCCCGGCGCGTCACCCCTACTTCTCCGTCCCGCAGTTGACGGTCTTTTCGGTGTCGAGCATGAGCAGCAGGCGGTCCTTGAGCTTGTAGGCCCCCCGAATGAGGTCGCGGGCCACGCCGTTGAGGGTTTCGGGCGGGCGCTCGAAGGAGTCCTCCTGCACCTCAACCACGTCGCCGATCTCATCGACGAGCAGGCTCATGGCGCCGTCGTCGCCGCGGACGACGACGTTCATGGGCAGCCGGTCGGCCGGCCGCTCGGCCAACTCCAGCCGGCGGCGCAGGTCGATGGCGGTCACGATCTGCCCGCGCAGGTTGATCAGCCCGCGCACCACCTTCGGGGCCAGTGGCACGCGCGTCATCTCCTGGTAGCGAATCACCTCTTGCACCTTCTTGACCTCCACGCCGAAGTAGAGGCCGTCGAGGACGAAGGTGCAGAACTGGCGATGTTCGGACATGAGTTTGCTCCTGATTCGCGGGATGCCACGGGCTTGCCCCGTGGTTCCTCACGCTCGCAGCTACAAGGGGGAAGGAAGAAAAACACTATTCTTTCCTTGCCCCCCTTGTAGCCGCGATCCTAAGCATCCACGGGGCAAGCCCGTGGGATTCGGAATCAAACGGTTGCGGGCTGCTCGAGGATGGCGGCGTCGCGGACGATGGTGGGCACGTCCACCAGGTCGGTGACGTGGCCCTGGATCACCGCCGTGCCCGTGAGGCCGTGGCGGTGCGTGACGTGCCGCAATTCCACCGCGGTCTCCACGATGTCGAGGATGCGGCCGACCACCAGCCCCACGCTGCACCCGTCCTCGGTGTAGACGACGACGTGCATCGTCTCGCCGTTGCCATTCTCGGAGGCGCCGCCGAAGACCCCGGAGAGCCGGAGCAGCGGCATGATCTGCCCGCGGTACTGCACGACTTCCTGCCCATCGGCGTACTCCACGTCGGCGATGGCCACCTCCTCCAGGCGGGCGACCAGCGAGAGGGGCACCGCCATCCGCTTGTCCTGCCCCAGGGCGAAGACGAGCAGCGTCTGCACCGACTGGCCGCCGTCCTGCGTCCGGCCCGACTTGGCGTCGGCCAAGCCCCGGTCGCGCACCTCCGAGACGACGTGGGCGCGCTGGGCGATGCCGAGTACGTCCAGGATCAGCGCCACCCGGCCGTCGCCCATGATCGTCGCCCCGGCGAACAGCGGGATGCCCTTGAACTGCTTGCCCAGCGGCTTGACGACGATCTCCTCGGTGTCGCTGATGCCATCGACCACCAAGCCGAACTGTCGGTCGTCGGCCTGGAGGACGACGATGTTGATGACGTTCTCGTCGCCGCTCTGCTCGAGCTCGGTGAGCAGGGCCACGATCCTGTCGGACAGAGGAGGGATTTTCGTGTACATCTCCTCGGCGCGCGTCGTTTCGCCTGAGGTCTTGAACAGAAGGATGTGCTGGACGGTGGTGTGCATCTCCTCGTGGAGCTTCTCGAGTTCCTGCATGAGGCGTAGGTCACCGTACTCCTTCAGCCTCTCCCCGTAGAGCCACCTACCCAGGGCACACTCCCTGTGGGAGACGGCCTCGGCGGGGGTCAGGGTCGCCTTCATGTCGAGAAAATCCCTCAGCCGCGATTTCCACGACAGGTGCTTCGCCCGAGCCACATCAAAGTCCAGGTTCTTGAGCTTGCCCCCGGCCCCCGGCCCCCGGCCTTTACCACCCTTGGCCTCGCCCTCCAGGCCCAGTTCGCGCGCGAGGTAGACGAGCGGCAACAGGTTGCCGCGCAGCCGGTAGACCGGCGCCCCGTGGATGTGCTCGATCCCCTTGCGGGCCTGCGCGCCGTCGAGGCGCACCAGCTCCAGCAGGCTGACCTGCGGGATGGCGTAGCGGTCGCCGCTGCTGGTCACGACCAGCGCCGGGATGATGGCCAGCGTCAGCGGGATCTTGATCTTCAGCGTCGTCCCCAGGCCGGGCCGGCTCTGGATATCGACCGTGCCGCCGATCTTCTCGATGTTGGTCTTGACCACGTCCATGCCGACGCCGCGGCCGGACACGTTGGTGATCTTCTCCGCCGTCGAGAAGCCGGGCAGGAAGACGAGGTTGACCAACTCGCGCTCGCCCAGGCGGGCGGCCTGCTCGCGCGTGATCAGGCCGCGCTCCAGCGCCTTGGCCGTGACCCGTTCCGCGTTGATCCCGCCGCCGTCGTCGCTGATCTCGATGTTGACCTGCCCGCCCTCGTGGAAGGCCCGCAGGAACAGCGTCCCCTCGGCCGTCTTCCCGGCGGCCACCCGCTTCTCCGGCGTCTCGATGCCGTGATCGACGGAGTTGCGGACGATGTGCGTCAGCGGGTCCTTGATGGCCTCGATGATGGTCTTGTCGAGCTCGGTCTCCTTGCCCTCCATCTCGATGCGCACCTGCTTGCCGCAGGCCATGGCCAGATCGCGGACGATGCGCGGGAAGCGGTCCCAGACGTTGCCGATCGGCTGCATGCGCGTCTTCATGACGCCCTCCTGCAGCTCGGTCGTGATGAGGTTCAGGCGCTGCGTCGTGCCCAGGAAGGAGGCGTCTTTTTGGGTGGCGGTGTACTGCAGGACCTGGTTGCGCGCCAGCACCAATTCGCCGACGAGGTTCATCAACTTGTCGAGCAGGCCGACGTCCACGCGGATGTTGGTGTCGGCGATGGCGTTGCCCCTAGCCTCGGGGGCGGTGGGCTTGACCTCCGCGTGCGCGGCATGCGGCTCGGGCGGCGGCGGCGGGGCATCAGGCGGCGAATGTTCGGCAGCGACGACCGGCTGTGCGGGCTCGGCGGCGTCTACCGGCTCCGCCTCGGGGCCGGGGGCCGCCGGCGGCACTTCGAGAGACGCCGGCGGCGCGGCCTTCTTGCGCGACCGCGGCTTCCGCGCGGGTTTCGCTTTGGCTTTGGGGGCGGGGGCCGGCGGCTCGAGGGCGGGGGCCGGCGGCTCGGGGGCGGGGGCCGGCGGCTCGGGGGCGGGGGCCGGGGCGGCTTGCTCCGCCACCGCCGCCGGCTTGGGCGCGTCGGGCTCCAGCAGGCTCGTCAGCGTGGCGATCAGCTGGGTGTAGTCGCCGTCGCCGTCGCTGCCGGTGTTCTCGATGGTGGTGAGCATGCCGCGCACGGCGTCGAGCATGGCCAGCAGGGCGTTGGTGCGCTCGGCGTCGAGGACGAGCAGGCCGTCGCGCAGGCGGCTGAGCAGGTTCTCGCCCACGTGGCTAACCGACTCCAGCCTGCCGAAGCCGAAGAAGCCGCACGTCCCCTTGATCGTATGGATCGTGCGGAAGATGCTTGCCAGCCGGTCGCGGTTGTTTGGGTCCTTCTCCAGGGCCACCAGGTCGCGGTCCAGCTGGTCCAGGTTCTCGTAACTCTCAACGAGGAATTCCTTGACCACGTTGTCTAGCTCCGACATCTGCAAGCCCTCCCATCAAAAGTCTTCGGTGCGCGCCGACGACGCGACCGATCGTGCGCCTCACGCCGTGCCTCAAGTACCGGGCCGCCGGGCGTTCAGCGCCCCGGGGTCGGACGTCAACTTGACCCAGAACGGCCCCTGGGCGGCGCGGTAGGCGAGGCGGACCTCCGGGATTCCCGTCGCGGCGTAGACCTTCACGTCGGTCCCCCGGGCGACGAGGGGGAGCGACATCTTCGCCTTGACGCGCCGAGCCTCCAGGCGGGCCGAGACGTCGCCGCCGATCACGTTGGCGAGCTCGCCGACGGCGTCCCCCATGTCCGCGCTGTCAAAGGGGATTTCCATGCCCACGAATTTCTGGATCAGCGACGAGGCCGTCGCCTGCGGCAGGAGCAGCGCGAACGACCACGAGACGTCCCCGAGGTAAGTGATGATGCCGATGATGTCGGATGTGGGGACCGCCCCGTCACCGGCCAGGCGCTGGGGCTTGGCGCCGCAAATCGAGGCGAGGGTGTTCTCGACGCCCTGGGCGGCCGCCTCCACGATCACCGGGGACAACTCCGAGCCCTTGGCCGCCGTGGTCACTGCCATCATCTTCTCCTTCGAGCGAGATTCGCCCGCCGCCTTGTTCCGGAGGAAAGTAGTCCCAGGTAGTCCGCGACACCGGCCGGCCGGCCGGTCAGGTGCCCGGCCGGCGCCCGAGGAAACCGCCGGACCGGGCAGCGGCCAGTCGATACCAGAACGGCCCCTGGGGGGAGCGGCAGGCGACGCGCAGCGACGCCATGTTGCCGGGCGACTCGACCTCGAGGTCGCTGCCGCGCGCCACCATCGGTAGCGACATCTGCGCCTTGAGGCGACGGGCATCGAGTTGGGCGACGATGTCCCCGGCGACCACGTTGGCCAATTCTCCTACCACGTCGCACATGTCCGCGCTGTCGAACGGGATGTCGAAGCCGGCGAACCGGGCGGCGAGCGCCGTGACCGTGTCGCGCGGCAGGCCCAGGGCGAACGACCAGTTGACGTCCCCCAGGAAGGAGATGATGCCGACGAGGCCGGGGCCGCCGGCGACCGGGTTCGGCTCGGGCGCCAGGGTCAGGCTCCCCCCGCAGATCGAGGCGAACGTGCTCTGCACCGCGGCGCGCACGCCGTCGGCGACGGCGCCGGGAAAGACGACGGTTTCGGACTTCAGGAGGGTCATGGGATACTCGCTGGGGGGGCGGGGGGGAAGGCCGGTGTCTAGCCGAAGAGCTTGCCGAGGAGGCCGCCGCTCGGGGCCGGTTGCTGCTCCTTGAGCAGCTTCGCCTCCAGTTCGTCGAACAGCTTCCGCAGTTTCATGTCCAGGTCTTCCGGCGTGAACGGCTTGCAGATGTAGGCGCTGGCCCCGGCGCTGTCGAGCGCCTCTTCGATCTTGCCCATCGACTTCTCGCTGGTGACCATCACCATGATGGTGTTCTCGGCCCCCGGCACGGTCCGTGCCTGGCGCACGAAGTCGATGCCGGTCATGTTCGGCATGTTCCAATCCACGAAGCAGACGTCGAACTCCGCCGGGTTGAACTTCGTCAACCCGTCGGCGCCGTCGGAGGCCTCGACGAACTCGAATTCGGCCAACCGGGCCTTGAGCAGGTTCTGCATGACCATGTTTCGCATGACGCGCGAGTCGTCGATGACAAGGGCTTTCAGTTGCAGCATGGACCTGAGTTCTCCCTTCCTGCGGCGGCCCGTCTCGCCCGGGACTCCGGGCGGGGCACCCGGTGCGCGCCCGCTACCCAGACAATAGGCCACGTCTGGGGGGGCCGCGCGGTTGTCACGACTTATTGTCCCCTCATAAAGCGGGATCGGGGTGGGGGTTGGCGCTGTGCGAAGAAATGAAGGCGGGGGCGGAAGAGACGCCGGCACGGAAGATCCACACACACAAGCCTGACGCGCCCGCGAAGGACACACAAGCCTGACGCGCCCGCGAAGGATGCCGGCCTGCCTTCGCTGGCGCGTCAGGCTTGTGTGAGCTTCTTCCGGGCCGGGGTAATAGATGGAATCGGCGGGCGGCGGGGCCGGTCTTACGGCCGTTCGGTGCGGGCCACCATCAGCGACCAGACGGGGCGCTCGAAGCCGGGGTAGCGCCACGGCTGTCCGATCGGCAGCAGGCGCGACCGCGCCTCGGCGCCGAGCCGGCCGGTCCGGGCGACGTCGTCGGCCACGAGTCGCGCCTGCTCGCCGGCCCGGAGCCAGGCGCTGTCGCTGGGCGTTGTCGCCCAGACGATGACCAGGACGCGGTAGTTGCCGCGCTCCAGCAACGGCAGGACCTGCTGGACGATTTCGGACTGCTTGCGCGTCAGGTAGGGCGCGGAACCGGCGAGCTTGTCGAAGAAATCGACGGTGGCGTTGCCGGCAACGCGTGGCAGTTTCTCGACCTTGAATTGCCGATCCATTTCGTGGAGGAAGCGCTGCAACCGCTCCTGTTCGCCGTCGATGCTGCGCGTCGGATCTTCTCGGTCGGGGCCGCGTCCCTGCGGCTCGGGCTCGCCGTCCTCGCCATGGGCGTACTGAGGCGACATCGCCTCCTTCTGGAAGACGCGCGAGGAGGTCTGGAAGGCGCCGCCGAGGCCGAAGGTATGCCGCGAGTCGCGCCACGACTCCAGCCCCTTCTGCAGGCTGACGCCGGTCTGGTCCTTGCCGAGGGTGCTCAGGACGATGAACATGGCCAGCAGCACGGTGGCCATGTCGGCGTACGACATCATCCATCCTTCGACGTTGATGCCGCGCTCGGCCTGCTTCTTGCGGAAGATGAACATGAGGGACCCCTCCGGCGTTTAGCGGCCGCACTCGAGGCGGCGCGGATTCATCGGTTCGCGAAACGATAAATCGACGGCGGCCGCTGTCAGGGGCGCTGGGCGTAGAGGAACCACACCGACGGGTTCCACGGCTCGTTGGTGGTGCGCACGCCGACGCCGACGCGGAACGGCGCGAGCCCCTCGTGCTTGATGAGGTGCTGCGCCGCGGTGACCGCCCGCGGGAGGTTCTTGGGGTCGTCCACCTGCACGTAGATGTCGTAGGGCAGGCGGCGCAGGCTGCTGGCGACGACCGCGAGCAACTCCCCGCCGGACGGCGACAGCTTGCCGTCGGCCGTGAAGAGCAGGCCAAGCGGCGTGCGCATGGCGTAGCTGTCCGACAGGGTGCCGAGCGCCGGCTCCTCCAACGAGCGCAGCGCCTTCGCGGTTGCCTCCAGCTCGGGGTCGGAGTAGAGCGGCGCCATCTCCGAGCCGGGGCGCTGCGGCAGGGCGCAAGCCGGCAGCTGCCGCCAGATGATCGAGTCGTGATTCATGCCGAGCTGCTTGGGGCCGGCGAGGCCGGTGCCGGTGGTGCCGTACAGCAGCGAGTCGCGCTTGCGGGGGTGCTGCTGCTTGCCGTTCTCGCGCGAGGCGAAGGTGACGATGCAGATGAAGAAAGTGATGAGCAGCGTGACCATGTCGCAGTAGGTGATCAGCCAGGTGCCGCCGTGGCTGCCGTGCTCCTCGTGGTGCCCCTTGTGCCCGGCGTGCCCACTGGGGGCGCCCGGCTCGGGGGGGGCGTCGCCCGCGGGGGGCGCCTGTTCCTCAGACATGGTTCACCTGGAGTTGGGCCGCCTGGGGCCTGGCGCCAGCGCCGAGCCCGGCGGCGGAATCAGGCCGCCGCCTGCGTCTCGGTCTGACGCGCCTTGGGCGTCAGGAACGCCTTGAGCTTCGTCTCCATCGCCCGCGGGCCCTCGCCCTCGATCAGGCCGATCAGGCCGCGGATCATCAACTCGCGGAGCAAGGTCTCCTCCTTGCTCCGGTGCTCCAGCTTGCCGGACATCGGCAGGTAGAGCATGTTCGCCACGAAGGCCCCATAGAAGGTCGTACACATGGCCACCGCCATGCCCTCGCCGATCTTGCTGGGGTCGTCGAGCTTGCCGAGCATCTGGATCAGCCCGATCAGCGTGCCCACCATGCCGAAGGCCGGCAGCGACGCCCCCAGCTGGTCGAAGATCTTCTTGCCGCTCTTGTGCCGCTCCTGAATGCAGCCCAGCTCGATCGTCAGTACCTCCTCGAGCTTCTCCTTGGGCGTGCCGTCGATGACCATCTCCAGCCCGCGCACCAAAAAGGGGTCATTGATGTCCGCCACTTTCTTCTCCAGCGCCAGCAGGCCGTCGCGGCGGGCCACCGACGCCAGCTGCGTCAGCCGGGCCATTTCGTCCTTCGGGTCGGGCAACTTGTGGAAGAAGACGTGCTTGGCGACGGTGAGGGCGCCGAGTACCTTCCTGGCCGGGAACATGATGAACAGCGCCGCCGTCGAGCCGCCGAAGGCCACCATCGCCCCGGGGATGTCGATGAAGTCCCTCAGGCTGCCGTGCATCGTGATCGCCACCAGGATGAAGCCGAAGCCCATGACGATGCCGAAGATGGTTCCGATGTCCATGCACTCTCCTCCGTCGGGGCGCGGGCGCGGCCCCGCTGAAGCCGTTATCGAAGCGCAAGCCCCCGGCCTTGCCCGGCCCGCCCGCGTTTCCCAGACTTTCGGCAACTCGCACGCAGCTCTCGTAAAGTGCCTAGCACATCCTGGCGACCCGTGACGCCCGGCGCAATCGATCTTCCCGATTTCCTCATTACTCCCGGACGATCCGGAACGTAAGTTTTAAAGCATGCATTCGTTGCAGCCGATAAATTGAGCATGGACACCAACAGGAATGAAATACTGACACGGCTTCTCGACGTGTACAGCGTCCGCCACCGCGTCATCGCCCAGAACGTGGCCAACGTCAACACGCCGGGCTACCACGAACTCGATGTCAAGTTCGAGGACGCCTTCGCCCGCGCCCTCTCGACGCATGACTCGTCGGCTGTGATGGCCGTGCGGCCTCAAATCGTCGAGAACAACAGCGGTCCGGAACGGGCCGACGGCAACAACGTGGACATCGACGTCGAGATGTCGGCCCTCGCGAAGAATGCGCTGCTGTACCACACGTTCACGCAGATCATCGCCAGCCACGTGGCGACGCAGCGCAGCGCGATTTCGGGGCAGTAGCGAACGCCAGGCCGCAAAGCGGCTCGGAGGAGGCACCCCTATGGCCTTTGAAGACACCCTGAGTTCGATGAACATCAGCGCCACCGGCGCTTCGGCGGAGCGGCTGCGCATGGAAGTGGTGGCGAACAACGTCGCCAACGCCTTCTCCACGCGCACGCCGCGCGGCGGGCCGTTCCGCCGCCAGGACGTGGTCTTCGCCGCAATCTACGACGACAAGGTACGCAACGCCGGCTTCGCCGGGGGGTCGCGTGGCCACGTCCGCGGCGCCGACCAACTCGGCGGCGTCCGCGTCGATGGCATCGTGGACGACCCGTCGGAGTTGGTGCCGGTCTACAACCCCGGCCACCCCGACGCGGACATCAACGGATTCGTGCTCTACCCCAACGTGCAGATTCCCATCGAGATGGTTAACCTTATAACCGCCAACCGCGCCTACGAGGCCAACATCCGGGTGATGCAAGCTTTCCGCCAGGAGGCCGAAGAGGCCATCAATCTGTTGAGGGTCTAACCCATGGCAATCTCCGACATCGGCCCCATCGGCCTCGGCCCGACGCTCGACCTGGTGTGCCGGCAGGCGCCGGGCGCCGCGCCCGACGGGCCGTTCGCCCGGGCCATCGACAAGTACCTCCGCGAGGCCCACGCCAAGCAGGAGGCCGCCGACCAAGCCATCATGGACCTGGCCACCGGCAAGACCGAAAACATTCACGAGGTCATGCTCGCGGTGACCAAGGCCGACCTGACCTTCCGCACCGTCCTGCAGGTGCGCAACCGCCTCACCGAGGCGTACCAGGACATCACCCGCATGGCGGTGTGAGGCGCGACCGCCGTTTAGCGGCCGCCGTCGATTTATCGATTCGCGAAACGATGAATCGGCGCCGCCCCGAGGGCGGCCGCTAAACGGCATTCCAACAACTCCACGGGTGCGTCATGGACTTTTTTCGCCGACTGGCCCAGCAGCTCCGCGAAGTGTGGGCGGGCATGAGCGCCGCGCGCCGCACCCTCGTGCTCGCCGTCACCGTCGGCGTGGTGGCACTGATCGCCGGCCTCTACTACTACCGCACGCAGCCGGAATGGGCGGTACTCTACTCGCACCTGTCGCAGGACGAGACCCAGGCCATCCGCGACAAGCTGCAGACGCAGGGCATCCCGGTCAGGGTCAGCTTCGACGGCAGCACGGTCGAGGTGCCCGCCGACCGCGTCGGCGCCGTGCGCATCGACCTGGCGTCCCAGGGGCTGCCGGCCCAGGCCAAGGGCTACGAGTTGTTCGACGAGCCGTCGCTGGGGTCCACCCCCTTCGTCCAAAACGTCAACCTGCTGCGGGCCAAGCAGGCGGTCATCGCCAAGACGATCCGCCAGCTGGAGCCGGTCGCCAACGCCACCGTGGAGATCGCCAAGCCCGAGCCGAGCCCGTTCATCCGCGAAAAGCAGCCGACCACCGCGAGCGTCATGGTGCAGCTCAAGCCGAACGCCACCCTGTCGCGGGCACAGGTCAGCGGCATTGTCGCTTTTGTGTCCAAAGCGGTCGAGGGGCTGACGGCGGAGAACGTCACCGTGGTGGACAGCAAGGGCAATCAGCTCTCCGAGCCGAGCGGCCCCGAGGTCGGCCAGGTGGCGTCGCAACTCGACTACCGGCGGGCCGTCGAGAGCTACCTGGCCGAGAAGGCGCAGGCGATCCTGATCCCCGCCCTCGGCGCCGGCCGGGCGGTGGTCAAGGTGACGGCGGACATCAACTTCCAGAAACTCAAGGAAGTGCGCGACACGATCAACCCCGAGCAGAAGGCGCTCAAGACCGAGAAGACGACGACCAGCACCTCGCAATCGACCGGCGGCGGTGCCCGCGGCGTCGCCGGGGCAGCGTCCAACCTGGCGCTGCGGCAGCCCAACGCGGCCCTGGCGGCCGGCGGTGGCGGGACGTCGCTCAGCAAGGAAGAGCAGAGCGAAGCGACCTACGACTACTCGCGCACTCATCTGGAAATGGAGGACAAGCTCGGCAACCTCAACCGCCTGACGGTGGCGGCCACGGTCGATCTGACGGCCCCGGATGGGGGCAAACCGCCGCTGACGAAGCAGGCGGTGGAGGGGCTCATCAAGGAGGCGCTCGGCTTCGACGAGGCGCGCGGCGACACGATCCAGGTGGCCGAGGCCAAGCTCGTGGCCGCCGCCCCGCCGCCGCCGAAGGAGCCCGAGCCGCCGGCCGAGAAGGAGAAGGAATGGTGGCGTAACCCGGAGTTCTTCATGTACCTCCGCAACGCCTCGCTGGCCATGGCGGTGCTGCTGCTGGTGCTGGTCATGGTGCTGATCGCTTTCCTGCTGCTGCGGCGGACGCGGCCGCCGGCGGCCGCCGGCCCAGGCCGCGAGGGCGCCGCCGAGCGGCTGGCGACGGCCGCCCAGCGCGACCCGGAGGCGCTCGCCCGGGCCATCGCCGCCCTGATGGAGCAGCCCTAGGGCAGGCAAAAGACTCGACATCGGCTCGATTTGTCGCTTATAGTAATTCCTGTAAGCCGCGCCGCGTACGCTTCGCGTGATCGGTAGAATACTATGACGGGACAAGAGAAAGCTGCCTTGTTGCTCTTGCGCTTGCCCCCGGCCGAAGCGGACGGCGTACTGGCCCGCCTCGACGCGGAGCGCGGCGATCGCCTCCGGGCCCACATGCAGCGCTTCCAGCAAGCGCCCCCTCCTCCCGAAGTCGTCGATCAGCTCCTCAACGACCTCGACCGCATCCTCCGCGAACAAGCCAGTCCTGCGCCCCCGCCGCCGGAGCCCCCCTCGGCCGACGCCGAGGCACCGGCCGACGCCGAGCCCGAAGGCGAGGAACAGGCGCCGCCGGCCGAAGCGCCCAAGCCGAAGCACGCGGGGGACCCCTTGCCCGACGAGACGGCGATCGAGAGCGACCCGCTGGCGGCCCTGCGCGAGATGTCGGGCGCCGGCCCGGCGCACGGCACTGCCAACGTGGACCGCCTGGCCTCGGCCCTTAGCGACGAGCATCCGCGGACCGTGGCGCTGGTCCTCGAACAGGTAGACCCGGAGCGCGCCGGCGAGTTGCTGAAGCGCCTCCACCCCGAGATGCGCCGCCAGGCGTCGGTGCAACTCGGCAAGGAAGTGAGCGTTCACCCCGACCTGATCATCCGCATCGTCCGCACCGTGCTGGCGAAGTGCCGTAAGCTGGCCGAGGCCCCCCCAGCCGCCACCAGCAACCGCTTCAAGCGAATGGCCGAGATGCTGCGCCGCCTCGACAAGCCCGACCGCATGGAGGTTCTCGCGGCTCTGGAGCAAAACGACCCCCAGGCCGCCTCCCAGGTGAAGGAGTTCCTGTATAGCTTCGACGACCTGCTGCTCATCGAGGACCGCTCGATGCAGAAGCTGTTGGCCGAGATCGACTCGAAGAGCCTGGCGTCGGCCCTCAAGGGCGCCTCCGACCCGATCAAGGAAAAGGTGCGTTCCAACCTGTCCAAGCGGGCACGCGAGACGCTCAACGAAGAGATGGAGCTGCTCGGCACGCTGCCGCCGACGACGATCCAGCAGGCGCAGAGGTCCGTCGTGGAGGTGATCCAACGGCTCGACCAGGCCGGCGAGTTGACAATGTTGCAATGAGGCACCGAGCTTTACCCCCCGAGGTCAATCTCATGATTTACGAAGCCGCCATCCCGTTCCGTGTCGGCCCGGTCCACGTGACGCTGGCCGACCCGTCGGCGCCCCTGGAACTGCTTTTCCGTCCTGGACCGGAGCAGGCGCCCGGGCCGGTGATCGACCCGGAGCAGGCGCTTCGGGACGCGGAGAAGGCCCGGCAAGAGGAGACGGCCCAGGAGGAGCGGGAAAGGCTGGAAAGCGTGCTGGGGCAGTTGCTCGACGTGGCGCGCGACCTGCGGGCGGCCCAGCGCGGCCGGCTCGAGGAGATGCAGCGGGTGGCCGTCGAACTTGCCGTTGCCGTCGCCTCACACGTGATGTATGAGCGGCTCGAATCCGGCGAGTTTCCGATCGAGGAGTTGGTGCGCGCGGCCGTGAAGAGGCTCGAGCCGCGCCAGGCGGTGACGGTGCGGCTACACCCCGCGGACCTGACGCTGCTGGAGCGGCGTACGGCCGACGAGCCGCTGTTCGCCCTGGACACTGAGGATCTGCGCCTCGTCGCCGACCCGTCGCTGTCGCGCGGCGACTGCCGGGCGGACACGGGCGACGTGGCCGTGCTGGCGAACCTGGAAGAGCACCTCGGCGAGATCAAGCGCGACCTGCTGCACGCCTTGCCCGAGGCGGAGGTCGAACGGCGCCAGCGGGCCGGCACCTTGCGGCGCTACCCCGAACGGCGGCACACGGCGTAACTCGCCGCTTGCGGCTTGGCAAGCCCCTGCGAAGCCGCAAGCGGCCCAGGAATGGGCGCATCATGCTGAAACTCGACGTACCGAAGCTCTGCCAGCGGGTCCGTGCGCGCGACCGCTTCCGCACCGCGGGGAAGTTGCGCAGCGCCACCGGCGTGATCCTGAGCTGCACGCTGCCGGCCGCGGTCGGCGACCAGTGCTGCATCCTCACGCCGGCCGGCCGCGAGATCCTCGCCGAGGTCATCGGCTTCAGCAACGGCCTGGCCTACCTCGTCCCCTACGAGCAGGGCGAGGAATTGTCGCCCGGGATGACGGTCCTGCGCAAGGGGAGCGGCCTGTCGGTGCCGGTCGGCGCCGGGCTGCTCGGCCGCATCGTGGACGGTCTGGGTCGGCCGCTCGACGGCCACGGCCCGCTGGCCGACTGCGAGCCGCGCTCGGTGTCGCAGGAAGCCCCGGCCGCCATGGCGCGGGCGCGGATCCGCGAGCCGTTCGTCACCGGCCAACGCGCCCTCGACGGCCTGCTGACGCTCGGCCGCGGCCAGCGCGTCGGCATCTTCGCCGGCAGCGGCGTCGGCAAGAGCACGCTGCTGGGCGAGATCGCCAAGGGCTGCGAGGCCGACGTCAACGTCATCGCCCTGATCGGCGAGCGCGGCCGCGAGGTGCGGCCGTTCCTCGACGACTGCCTCGGGCCGAAAGGCATGGAAAAGTCGGTCGTCGTGGTGGCGACCTGCGACCAGACGCCGCTGATGCGCGTCCGCGCCTCGCAGGTAGCCATTACCATCGCCGACCACTTCCGCGCCGCCGGCCTCAGCGTGATGCTCATGATGGACAGCCTGACGCGCCTGGCCATGGCCCAGCGCGAGCTGGGGCTGGCCCTCGGCGAGCCGCCCAGCGCCCGCGGCTACACGCCGTCCTGCTTCCAGCTGCTGGCCAACACGGTGGAGCGCCTCGGCAACGCCGCCGCGGGAAGCATTACCGGCATCCTGACGGTGCTGGTGGACGGCGGCGACATGGACGAGCCGATCTCCGACGCGGTGCGCTCGCTGGTCGATGGCCACTTCGTGCTCGACCGGCGCCTGGCGGAGCGAGGCCAGTACCCGGCGATCAGCATCAGCCAGAGCATCAGCCGCGTGGCCAATGACGTGACCGACGCCGGCCACCAGAACACGGCGCGCAAGCTGCGCGAGGTCCTGGCGACCTACGCCGACGCCGAGGACCTGATCCGCATCGGGGCCTACGCCAAGGGGACGAGCGCGGCCGTGGACAAGGCGATCGAGTTGCGTCCGGCGATCCTGTCGTTCCTCAAGCAGGACGTCAACGAGCGCACCGATTTCGCTCAAACACGAGCGATTATGGAGCGCATCGCCGGGGCGTGGCCGTTTTAGCCGCTTGCGGCTTAGCGTTCGCTTCACCGGGGTTGCGCGAGCGCTAAGCCGCAAGCGGCCTGGAGTAATCTGCCGTGCAGCGCTTCGAGTTCCGCCTGGAGCGGGTGCTGAAGCTAAAGAAGCAGCGCGAGTGGCTGGCGGAATTGCGTCAGAAGCAGGCCCGCGCCGCCCTCGAAGCGGCGCGTGCAGAGGTGAGGGCGATCCAGGAGCAGGTCGCCCGCTGCGCCGCCGCCCTGGCGGTGGGGCTGGCCGGCGCCGCCCAGGACGGCTCGTGGCTGGCCATGCATCAGCAAGCGCTGCGGTTGGGCCCCCTCCTCGAATTAGCGGAGGCGCGGGCCCGCCAGGCCGATGTACAATATCAGGAGGTGAGCGCCGCGCGCACGGAGATCGCCAAGGAGGTCGAGGCGCTGCTGCACCTGCGGCGGGAGGAGTGGCAGGCGCATCGGCTGGCGATCCTGAAGGCGCAGCAGGAGCAGCTCGACGAGGTGGGGATGCGCCTGTGGCGGGCCGGGCAGGACGGCTCGCGCGGACCTTCGTAACCGGGAGGGGTCGGTCATGCGCTTCGTCATCATTATCTGCGTGGGGTTCGCGGTCCTTTTCGCCCTGGCCGCGGGCGGGTCCATCTTGCTGATAAACTACTTCGACCAGAAGAACAAGGCGGAGCACACCGAGGCTTCCGCCGCGGACACCGGCAAGGACAAGGACCTGCCGCCGCTGGCGCGGGGCGCGGAGGGGGGGCCGCGGTCGCGACCGGGCTCCGCCGCGGAGCCGGACGAACGCGTGCAAGAGCACGCCAAGCTCCGCGAGCGCCAGGAGGCCGTTCGGCTGCGCGAGCAGCAGGTGAACGCGCGGCAGAAGGCGCTGGAGATCATCAAGGAGGACATCAAAAGTGAGCGCGACGACGTCGATAAGTTGCGCAAGCAGGTGACCGAACAGATGAAGGGCGCCGAGGACGACGTGGCCGCCGCCAATCGCAAGATGGAGGAAGTGGAACAGAAGACGAAAGAGGAACAACAACTGCTCAAGGACGCCAAGCGCGGCATCTACGAGGTGGAGGGCGTACGCGCGAAGGGCATCAAGCAGGTCGGCGGCATCGCGGACACGGCCGAGCCGGCTGAGGTGGCGGCCATCTTCGAGCGGATGGTCGAGTCGGGGACCTCCGGCGTGATGACGGCGGCGCAGATCCTGGCCAACATGAAGGATCGGCGAGCCGCCCAGGTGCTCAGCGCGCTCCAGGACAAGGCGCTGGCGGCGGAGTTGCTAGAGAAGATGGTCGGCCTGAAGCAGTCCGCGTCCGCCGGGCCCGCCAACCCGCTCGGCGGCGGCGTCCGGCCCCCGCGCACGCAGGCCCCGGCCGACGGCAGATGACCGAGCGCCGCTTGCGGCTTCGCAGGTCTTGCGAAGCCGCAAGCGGCACGGCACAATCGGAACATCCCTCAAGTCTTACCGCGTCCGCGGCCGATATTCCTTTCGGCGTAACAAGTCTTCCGCACCCGGGAAGAGGGCGCAGTTCCTTTCGGCCCTCGCTTCCGCACCGGAGAAGTCGTGCGATGTTTAACGGGAAGAACCCCTCTCCCGCGGCGGGAGGGGGCCGGAAATGGCTCCCCCTCGCGATGATCGGCGTCGTGGCCGTCGTGGCCGGGGTCGTGCTGCCGCAGATGCTCGGCGGCGTCGCCCCCGCCCCCGAGCCGCCGCCCGCCGCCGCGGAGGCGCAAAAGGGGTCGCTCGAATACGTCCCGCCGACCTGGCCGGAGGCGCCTGACTCGCGCGCCATGCTGACGCGCCTCGGCGTCGGCACCGCCGTGGTGCTGGCCCTGTGCGTCGCCACGCTGTTCGTCTGCCGCCGCTGGCTGCGCCGGCTGCCGGGGCCGGAGACCGGCAACACGCGCATGACGCTGCTGGAAACGCTGCCTTTGGGCAACCGTTGCCTGGTCCACCTGGTCCGCGTGGGCAAGCAGCAGGTGCTGGTCGGCCTGGACGGCGGCGGCTTGAAGTCGCTGGTGGCGCTGCCCGAGGCGTTCGACGAAGCCCTGGCCGAGGCGCAGGACGCGCCGACTCTGGAACCGCCGCTCCCAACCGGGCCGGCGCTGGCCGCCCTGGTCGGGGCGCCGAAACCGGCAGCGTGGTGATCGGATTGCCAAGCCGCAAGCGGCTCAGGAGGTCGGCCATGGACCCGATGAAGATCGCCGAACACGTTAGCGACTCGGGCGCCTTGCAAAACCTGTCGCCGCCCGTGCAGACCGCCCTGTTCCTCGGGGCGCTGACGCTGATACCGGCGGCGCTGGTCAGCCTGACGGCCTTCACGCGTATCGTCATTGTCCTCGGCTTCGTCCGGCGGGCGGTGACCACCCAGGAAATTCCGCCCAACCTGGTCATCACCGGCCTGTCGCTGTTCCTGACGCTGTTCGTCATGGGGCCTACCATCGACGATATCGGCGCCCAGGCCGTCGAGCCGTACATGGACGGCAAGATCAACGGCGTGACGGCCATGTGCCGCGGCAGCGATTCGCTGCACCATTTCATGGTGCGACAGACGCGGCGCAGCGACCTCGCCCTGTTCCTGCACCTGGCCAAGGTGACGCCGCCCGACGAGCCCAAGGACGTGCCCATGCGGGTGCTGATCCCGGCCTTCGTCATCAGCGAGTTGAAGACGGCGTTTATCATGGGCTTTTGCATTTACCTGCCGTTCCTGCTGGTCGATCTGGTGGTGGCCAGCGTGCTGACCGCCCTGGGCATCATCACGATGCCGCCCGTGATCATCTCGGCGCCGTTCAAGATCCTGCTGTTCGTGCTGGCCGACGGCTGGCACCTCGTGGTCCGGGCGCTGAGCCTGAGTTTCCAGTGACGTTTCGCCGCGACGATTTATCGTTTCGCGCTCGCGCCGTGGCGCGAGCGCGAAACGATAAATCGTCGCGGCGGAACGAAGGAGTTTCCCATGAACATCAGCCAGGCGATCGAGATTGGCCGCGACCTCTTCTACACGACGCTGCTGCTGGCGCTGCCGGCGCTGCTCACCAGTCTGACCGTCGGCCTGGTGGTCAGCATCCTGCAGACGATCACCAGCATTCAGGAGCAGACGCTGACCTTCACGCCGCGCCTGATCGGCGTCGGCCTGGCCCTGATCTTCGCGATGGCCTGGATCATGCAAACGGCCGTCTACTTTACCGTGCGCATGCTGGCCGTGGCGGCGGGGGTGACCCACTGATGCAGAACCTGATCCTCTTTTACAGCCTGATCCTGACCCGCGTCGGCGCCTTCGTCACGGTGCTGCCGCTGTTCGGCGGCGTCAACGTGCCGCGACTGGTCAAGGCCGGCCTCGCCTTCGCCCTGGCGACCGTGTGGATCGGCAACGTCGCCGAAGGGCCGCCGCACAATTTGCTCAACCGGGCGGTGGAAACGTCCTGTTTCGCCTACGGCGTCGCCGTCGCCCGCGAGTTCACCCTGGGGGCGCTGCTCGGCTACGGCTTCAGTTTGTTCCAGGTCCCCGCGCGCGTCTGCGGCGAGTTCCTGACTCAGGAGCTGGGCCTTTCGTTCGGCGCCTTCCTCGACCCGACCGGGACGGCCAACCTGTCGGCGCTGACGCAGATCCTCGACGCCCTCGGCATCCTGCTCTTTCTCGGACTGGACGGACACCATTTGTTCCTGGCGGCGCTGGACATGACCTTCGCGCGCTACCCGGTCGGGGGGGCGCTGCCGAACGTGCCGATTCAGCACCTCGTTGCCGGCGCCTCGCTGACGGTGCAGTGGGGGTTGGTGATCGCGATGCCGGTGGCGGTGGCGCTGTTCGTCGTCACCTTCGTGCTGTCCCTGATGACGCGGGCGGCGCCGCAGATCAACCTGTTCACGGTCGGCTTCCCGTTGCGGTTACTGGCGGGGCTGCTGCTGCTGTTCCTGCTGATCCCGAACCTGCTGAACTCCCTGGTTAACGCCCTGGGGCGGTTCGGCGAATTGCTGACGCGACTCATCTAACCCCCCTCGCCCCGGTACTCCGGGGAGAGGGGTCGGGGGTGAGGGGTTCTGCTCTGGCCCGCAAAGGCACCCCTCACCCCCGACCC
>DATFNV010000116.1:0-9740 GCA_035266225.1 Gemmataceae bacterium | reverse complement strand
TTTTGGTAGGTCAATGGGTTGCTGTGGAAATCCAGGCTAGCAGCCCGTTGAAAAAGTCGTTCCAAAGCTCAAGCTCAAGTGAATTTCCTGCGAGCATGATTGGTCGAGCTTCAGCTTCTGGATGCCTTTTTCAACGGGCTGGTAGGGGTGCCCGTCCTTGCCGCCGTGCGCGAAGCTGTACGCCGCCGGGTCACGACGGCTCGCTGGCGCGTTGTAGATCACCTCGGCGATCAGGCGCAGGCTCCGCAGCGCCTGCGGGCCGATTCCCGCCTCGCTCAGCAGCACCTCGAAGTCCCCCGCCTGGCGCTCGTAGGTCTGCAGCAGCACCTTCCTCACTGCTGCCGGGTCGAGGTCGCGCACCGCCAGCGAGTGGGCATCGTCAGGTCGGCCCCCGGTACCGGCAGCCCTCTGGCCTGTCAGTCCGTATACTGACGCTCATTCTACGCCCGGTCGCCCGACCACGACGAACAGGTTCCTCAGCGGCGAAATCGCTCGAGGCGACGACAAATCGCGCCGCGCCTACGACGGCAGCTGCTGTCACAGTCGTGTGGAGGCGACTCATGACGATCCACGTCGCCCTTCTGCGCGGCATCAAGTGGGCGGGCGAAACCCGGTCGCCATGTCCGACCTGCGGGACCTCCTCGGCACCCTGGGGTTTGCCGGGGCGAAATCGCTGCTTCAGAGTGGCAACCTCGTCTTCCCGAGTGAGCGGGTCACGGGCGACGCGCTGGAACGCTTGCTCGAAGCCGAAACCGAGCGGCGCCTGAAGCTGAACGTCGATTACGTCGTCCGCACCGCGGAGGAGTGGCAGGCGATCGTCGCCCGCAACCCCTTCCCGGCCCAGGCGGAGAGCGACCCGAGCCACCTCGTCGTCATGTTCCTGAAGGAGCCGCCCGGCGCGGCGGGCATGGCCGCGCTGCGGGCCGTGATCCAAGGACCCGAGGTGGTCCGGCCGGAGGGGAAGCAGCTGTACGTCGTCTACCCCGCGGGCATCGGCCGGTCGAAGCTGACGGGCGCCCTGATCGAGCAGAAGCTCGGCTCTCGCGGGACCGGACGGAACTGGAACACCGTCCTCAAGCTCGCGGCCATCACCCGGGAACAGGGCTTTACGCCGTCATCGGAGAACGGGACCAAAGCGGCCTCTCCAGTACGGGGATCGTCTGGGAGACGAGCCAAGAGGTGATCTCGCGGCAGCGACCGGAGCAAGGCCACTCGCACAAGGAAGGGCGTGACCGCCAGGCATTGCGGTGCCCGAGGCCGAAAAAGGAGTTGCCGCGACGTTCAGGAGCGGCGAGAATCGGCGCGATACCGCAGCAGATCCCGAGGGGTGGCCGCCAGGATGAAGCTCCTGGACTCCCTGACCGTACACCGGCCGGGCAGCAATTCCCGGCGAAAACAGTGTGCGCTCCGCTAACTAGTTGAACGCAACTCATTGGTGGGCAACGGGTTATTGCCCAAGAGTGGACATCCGAAGAGATGGACACGTTTACGAAACCGCATATGTGTAACTTCTCTGGCATCAACGGGTTACGACTGTGGCGGGAACCGCTGCGACACCAGTGTCCCAGCGAGCCAACGCTCACACCGCCGCAGGAGAGTGTAGGCGGAGTCCTGTTCCTTGGGGATGGCGAGCCCCCGAATGGGGTATAACGCAGAGGGTTTTATCCGCAGTGCGGAACTACCAGGGGCCGACGCCCTGCCGCCGCCCGCACTGCGGATAAAATCCGTTGAACTGAACCGCGGCTGACGCCACCTATGGGCATTGAACTGATCGGGGACACCCCGAGCGGCCGCCGGCTTGGCCTCCACGCGGCCACCTTCTCTACCTCTGTCCCTGTCACAGGGCCGGATCCGGGCCTTCATTTCCCGCCACGTGCGCTCCTTCCACGTCCATCCCACCCGGGTCTCGCCGCGCCGCACTTTCTCTACAGCCCTGCCAACCCTCACGAGCTGTCACAGGCCGGCACCGGCAGCGCTTCCCCGCGGGTGTTACGCGAACGCGGCTGCGGGTTGATCTCCTCGACCCGGATCATTTTCCCCTGGCCACAGGCCGGGCACCGCGCCCAGGCCTCCCCCTTCGCGAGGGAAGATCCCCGTGCCGCAGCCGCCTCGCCCTTGTCATCTGGCCCCGGGGTCTCGACCTGCAGTAACCGCCGGCAGAGCGTCAGCTTCTCTTCGCGATGCCGGTTGGCCAGCAAGCCGTAGTGCCGGATGCGCACGAAACCCGACGGCAGCACATGTTGCAGGAAGCGCCGGATGAACTCGAAGGCCGGCAGCGCCATCGTCTTCACCTCGTTGCCCGCGGCGTAGTCCTTTCAGGTGAAGAACACCTGCCCGCTCTCCATCTTCACCAGCCGGCTGTTGCTGATGGCCACCCGGTGCGTGTACCGCGCCAGGTACTTCAGCACCTGTTCCGGACCACCGAACGGCGGCTTGGCGTACACCACCCACTCTCGCTCCCCCAAGCCCGAGGTCAGTTGCCCGAAGGTGGCCGGATCGGCCCAGTGTTCCTGCTGGCCGTGGAAGGACAGGTGGCCGGCTTGGAACGCGCCCTTGAGGTACGAGAGAAACTTCTCCCGGAACACGCGGCTGAGCACCTTCACCGGCAGGAAGAACCGAGGGCGGCAGGCGACCCAGCGCTCGCCCGTCGGGGCGACCCCGCCCCCGGGCACGACGCAGTGGACGTGCGGGTGCAGGTGGAGGTTCTGCCCCCAGGTGTGCAACACCGCCAGGAAGCCGATGTCGGCGCCGAGGTGCTGCGGGTCGGCCGCGATCTGCAGCAACGTCTCCGCGGCGGCCCGGAACAGCGTGCCGTAGACGAGGCGCTGGTTCTGCAGGGCGATGGGCCCGAGGTCGCCGGGGAGCGTAAAAATCACATGGAAATACTCGGTAGGGAGCAACTCGGCCGCGCGTTCCTCGAGCCACCGCGCCCGGGCGGCCGCCTGGCACTTGGGGCAGTGGCGGTTGCGGCACGAGTTGTAAGCGATGCGGCGGTGGCCGCAGCCGTCACACTCCTCGACGTGGCCGCCCAGCTCTGCGGTACGGCAGCGCACCAGATCGTTGAGCACACGGCACTGCTGGTGCGACAGCGTTTTCCCGAACGCCTCCAGGTAGGCCGGGCCGTAGGCCCGCAAAACGTCGGCCACCTCCAGGGGATGTTCACTCATGGCGCCCGCTGGCCCTCCACGGGCGCCGGCGCGTCCAGCAAGTCGAGCGGGCTGGTGGTGGCGACGACCTTGGCCAGCGACACGTAGGTGTACAGGGCCGTGGTCCGCAGGCTGCGGTGGCCGAGCAGCGCCTGGATGGTGCGGATGTCGGTGCCGGCCTCCAGCAGGTGCGTCGCGAAGGAATGACGTAGCGTATGGGGCGAAACGCGTTTGCCTAGCCGGGCCCGTCGGGCGGCGGCGAGGCAGATGCAGTAAACGGTCTTGGGGGCGAGCGGCTGGTGGGGGTCGGCGCCGGGGAAGAGCCAGTCGCCGGGGCGGTAGGCCTTCCAGTACGCGCGGAGGACGCCCAGCAGCGTCGGGGACAGCATGACGTAGCGGTCCTTGCGGCCCTTCCCCTGGCAGACGCGGATCGCCATGCGCCGGCTGTCGATGTCGCTGACCTTCAGGGCGACGAGTTCGGCCAGGCGCAGGCCGGCAGCGTAGAGGGTCATGAGGATGGCCCGGGTCTTGAGGCGTCGGGCGGCGGCGAAGAGCTGCTTGACCTCCTCGGGGCTGAGCACGACGGGGAGCCTCTTGGGCTCCTTCTGGCAGACGATGCGGTCCAACGCCCAGGGGCGGCCCAGGATGGTGCGGTAGAAGAAGCGCAGGGCACAGCGGACCTGGTTGAAGGTACTCGGGGCCACGTGGCGCTGGTTGACAAGGTGGACGAGGTAGGCGCGGACGTCCTCCATCGAGAGGCGGTCGGGCGACTTCTTGTAGTGGAGGGCGAACGCGGCGACGGCGCGGAGGTAGGCGCGCTGGGTGTTGGGCGACAGGTTGCGCATCTGCATGTCCTCGCGCAGGCGCCGGCGCAAGGGGGTCATGGGCAACTCCTTTCGGGCCAGGGGCGAGGCAAAGACGCCTGAGAAAGGAGGCGTCACGAACGGGCCGGGCGCAAATCGAGAGAGGAGGTTATCGTGCGCCGAGGAGGGGACGAGGTAAACGCGACTGAGGGAATCGCTGGCCGACGTGCTGGAGGGCCAGCCAGGAAAAGAGCTACCGCGGAGCGGTTTAGTTCAACTGGTTTCTCATGACAGCTTTGCGCGGTCATTTTAACGGGCAGCATGTCGTGCTGGACAAGCCGGCGCCCCCCGGACCTGGGGCCGAACACGCCGGTGGAGGTCGTCATTCGCAAGGGCCGGGACGAGGTGCTCCGCGAGTTCCTGGAATCGATGAAGGCGCTGGGAGCCGGGCTGCTGCCGCCGGGGTTCGAGCCGACGGGCCGGCGATGGCGCCGTGAGGAGTTGTATGAGCGGGGCGGAAAACCTCTTGCTTCATACCAACGTGCTCGTCTACGCCTTCGACAACAGCGAGCCGGTCAAGCGCCCCGTCGCACAAGCCCTGGTAACTCGGCTGTTCGGCGACTGTTCATCCCCGACCCGGCACTCGTCGGGCCAAGCGCTGGTGTTCCGAGCGTGGCTCGCGCCAGGGCCGCAGGACGGAGCCCGTCACGATCGCGGCCAACAGCAGCGGACGCCCCCACTCCCCTGCCTCCGGTGGCAGCAGGAATGCCGCGTCGGTCGCCCGCCTGGTCTCCGCCGTCGAGGTATTGCGCTCGGAGGCGGCCACGGGCCCGGGCGTCGGCGCCGCCACGGGGACGCCGGCCCCACCGGCGGCCGTTCCGCCCGGCGATGACGCCGCCCAGGCCACCTCAACTGAGACATCCCTGCCGGCCGACAGTTGCTGGACTGCGGCCGGAGGCGGGGACTCGCTCAGCGCCAGCAGCGTCAGCGCCGCGTCCCCAGGCCTGGACCGCAGCGACAGCGGGATGTCGCGATCGATGTCCGGCGGCGGCCGGTACAGGTCGATCCCCCGCAATTGCTCCTCCACGTCGATGCCCCCTTCCCCCGGCGCCCACGCCACCGCCTCGCCACCGCCCGGCCCGTCGCCGCCCCCCGCCGGGTTGACCGCCGGCGCCGCGGCCTCCGCGGCCGGCGTCGCCCCCTCGGGCGCCGGCAGGGGGCCGGCCACCAGCGCGATGACCAGCGCCAGCGGCGCCCCCGCCGGCGAGGTCACCTCCAGCGCCAGCACGCCCGGCCCCTCCGGTCCCGGCAAGGCCGGCGACTCGGGCACGCCCGGCGTGCCGAAGACGAAGACACGGTCCCCGCCCGCGTTGGTCACCAGCACCTGCGGCCCCGACTCCCCTTGCAGTACCGCCAGCGCACTGGGGTTGGACGGGATGCCGCTGAGCGGGTCGAAGGTGAGGGCCACGCCGAGCCCGCTCGCCGTCGGGGCCAGGTCCACCACGTTGCCCCCGGCCAGCGCCGCCACCACGTCGCCGCCGGCCAGCGCCTCGGCCGCGTCCACCCCCCCTTCGCCGGCCCCCGGGGCGAACAGCGTGTTGCCGCCCGCGGCGAGGTCGGCCAGGTTGAAGCCCACCAGGCGGCCGTCGCCGGTCACGACGAAGCCCAGGTCGGGACCAAAGAAGGACGGGGCGCCGATGGACGTGTTGGCGATGGGGAAGGTGGTGACGCTCTGGGGGCGGTCGTCGAAGAAGCCCTGCCCGCGGCCGGGCAGGACGCTCATCGTGCCGCTCTGGCCGTTGGTAACCACCAGGTCGGAGCCGCCCGGGCTGGCGGGGTCCGCGACCACGGTAACGGCGACGGGGCTGCTGCCGCCGGACTTCAGGCGCGGGCCAGGCGTGCCCACCCACTGCCCATCGACGATGCTGCCGAAGAGGACGGAGACGTCGTTGGAGCCTTTGTTGGCCACGAGCATGTCCGGAATGCCATCGCCGTTGATGTCCTGGATGGTCACCGCGACGGGGTCGGTGCCGACGGGGTAACTGACCGGGGCCGCGAAGGTCGGTGTGCCGGTCACGGGATCGACGGCGGTGGTGTGGTAGATCAAAACGCTATTGCTGCCACTGGCCACCACGACGGCGTCGAACGGGCCGGCCTTTCCTTCCAGCTGGGCCCAGTAGACGGCGCCCGGGGCGAGGTGCGGGCTCGGGTTATCGGTCAGGTCCTCGACCGTGGCGTACTGAGTCCCGCCAGAGACGGGCGCCTGGATGGTCACCTGGCCGGTCACCTGGTCAGCCACGAGGGCCTGGGGGCGGCCGGCGCTGCCGAGCGCGATTACGTCGAGCGGGGCACGGTCGCCGGTGACGGGAGGCGCCGGGGCGAAGGTGCCGTCGCCTTGGCCGACCAGGCGGAGGATGTCGCCGAACTGGTCGCCAACGAGCAGGTCGAACAGGCCCGCTCCGCTGCCGGGGATCACCGCGAGTCCGGTGGCCAGATTGCCGGCCGAGATTTCCTGGCCCTGCGTGAAGGTGCCGTCGCCATTGTTGAGGAAGATGAGGACCTGGCTGGTGCCGTTGGCCGCGGTGGTCAGCACGGCCAGGTTCTGCCGGCCGTTGTGCAGGAAGTCGCCTGCCACTGCCTGAACCGCTCCCGGGCCCACCAGGTAGGTGTCGGCCAACTGAGGATCGATCAGGGAACCGCCGCCGGCAGCACGCAGCAGGCTGAAGCTGTGAATGTTGGCGTTGAGCGCGACCAGATCGGTGCTGCCGGGGCCGGTGAAGTCGCCGGCGACGACGCCGACTGTCTGCAACTGGGTGATGAGGGTGGTGCTGTTGGCTCCGATGTTGACGTCGAACGGGTCCTGGCCGGCCCGATAGCGTTCCTGAGTGGTGAAGGAGTGGCCAGCGTCGTTGAAGAGGACGGAGACGTCTCCGGAAACCTGATCGCTGACCACAATGTCGGGAGGACCGTCCCCGTTGAGGTCGGCGAAGGCGATGCGGGAGGGGCCGGCGCCGACGCCGCGCGTGAACGTGTCGAAAATCCCCGGGGACTGCTGCAAAGCGATGGTGAGGGTGTTGTCGAGGTCGTTGCCGATCACCAGGTCGCCCAGGCCGTTGCCGTCCAGGTCGGCGCTGGCGATGCGCACAGGTTGAGGGCCGGTGGCGAAGGAGCCGATCTGTTGAAATTGGCTGGCCGAGCTGGACCAGGCGTAGAGGAAGACCTGCTGGTCAACGGAGTCGAGGGCGGCAATCTCGGGCAATCCTCGCGTCTGAACCAGCGTGAAGTCGGTGGCCGGGCGGCCCGGGTTGACGACAACCAGGGGGGCGAAA
The DNA here is from genome assembly GCA_035266225.1 of Gemmataceae bacterium. GTDB lineage: Bacteria > Planctomycetota > Planctomycetia > Gemmatales > Gemmataceae > DATFNV01. The sequence continues at coordinate 2,462 of DATFNV010000116.1, read as the reverse complement.
GGAGTGCTGGGGTCGCCGGTGCCAAGGCGGAAGAGGACCTGGCCGGTGTTCTGGTCGAGGCTCACGGCGTCGGGGACACCGTCGCCGGTGAGGTCCTGGAGCTGGGGGACGTCTCGACTGGGGATTCCGCTGGGCCCGGCCGGGGCCTGGAACTGTCCATTACCCAGGTTCAGCAACACTGACACCGTGCCGCTGATTCCGGCGTTGGAGGTGACAATGTCGCGTCGGCCATCGTCGTTGACGTCCGCCACTGCCACCGATTCCGGCTCATTCGCCACGGCAAAGGCCTGCGCCGGATGGAAGGTGCCGTCGCCATTGCCCAGCAACACCGACACCGTGCTGTCGCCGTAGTTGGCGGTAACGATGTCAGGGTGGCCATTGCCAAAATCCGCCACCGCCACCGAATGCGGCAAACTCCCCACGGCAAAGGACTGAGCCGGCTGGAACGTGCCGTCACCGTTGCCCAGCAACACACTCACCGTGTTGGCGCCGTAGTTGGCGGTGACGATGTCGGGGTGGCCATTGCCCAGGTCCACCACCGCGACCGATTCGGGATCACTGCCCACGGCAAAGGACTGGGCCGGCTGGAACGTCCCGTCACCGTTGCCCAGCAATACACTCACCGTGTTGGCGCCATTGTTGGCGGTGATGATGTCAAGGTGGCCATTACCAAGGTCCGCCACCGCCACCGATTCCGGGTCACTGCCCACGGCAAAGGACTGGGCGGGCTGGAAGGTGCCGTCGCCATTGCCCAGCAACACCGACACCGTGCTGTCGCCGTAGTTGGCGGTGACGATGTCGGCTCGGCCATTGCCCAGGTCCGCCACCGCCACCGAAGTCGGGTCACTGCCCACCGCATAGGACTGGGCCGGCCGGAACGTGCCGTCACCATTGCCCAGCAACACCGACACCGTGTCGTCGATAGCGTTGGCGGTGACGACATCGGGTCGGCCATCGCGGTTGACGTCTACTACCGCCAACGAGCTCGGACCATTCCCGACGGCAAGGGACTGGGCCGGTTGGAAGGTGCCGTCGCCATTGCCCAGTGACACCGACACCGTGTTGGTGGCGAAGTTGGTTGTGACGATGTCGGCGTTGCCATTGCCCAGGTCCGCTGCCGCCGCCTCCTCCGGACCACTCGCCACGCCAAAGGACAGGGCCGGTTGGAAGGTGCCGTCGCCATTGCCCAGCAACACCGATACCGTATTGTCGGCAAGGTTGGCGGTGACGACGTCGGGTCGGCCGTTGCCCAGGTCCGCCACCGCCACGGCATTCGGCGCAAACCCCACGGCATAGGGTTGGGCCGCCTGGAAGGTGCCATCGCCATTGCCCAGCAACACCGACGCCGTGTTGTCGCCCTGGTTGGTGGTGACGAGGTCGGCATGGCCATTGCCCAGGTCCGCCACCGTCACCCAATCCGGCGCAAACCCCACGGCATAGGGTTGGGCCGGCTGGAAGGTGCCGTCGCCATTGCCCAACAACACCGACACCGTATTGTCGTAGGCGTTGGCGGTGACGATGTCGGGGTGGCCATTGCCCAGGTCCGCCACCGCCACGGAACCAGGCGCATCCCCCACGACAAAGGATTGGGCGGGCTGGAAGGTGCCGTCGCCATTGCCCAGCAACACCGACACCGAGGTGGAGCCAAAGTTGGCGGTGACGATGTCGGCTCGGCCATTGCCCAGGTCCGCCACTACCACCTCATACGGCTCGCTGCCCACGGCATAGGAATAAGCCAGCTGGAAGGTGCCGTCGCCATTGCCCAGCAACACCGACACCGTGTCGGCGGCCGGGTTGGCGGTGACGAGGTCGGGGTGGCCAGTGCCCAGGTCCGCCACCGCTACCGAATGCGGAGCCCCCCCCACGGCAAAGGACTGGGCGGGCTGGAAGGTGCCGTCGCCATTGCCCAGCAACACCGACACCGTGTCGGCGCCAAGGTTGGCGGTGACGAGGTCGGGTCGGCCGTTGCCCAGGTCCGCCACCGCCACCGCATACGGATTGCTCCCCACGACAAACGTTTGGGCCGCCTGGAAGGTGCCGTCGCCATTGCCCAGCAACACCGACGCCGTGTTGGCGGAAGGGTTGGTGGTGACGATGTCGGCTCGGCCATTGCCCAGGTCCGCCACCGCCACCGCCACCGGGGCACTCGCCACGGTAAAGGGCTGGGCGGGCTGGAAGGTGCCGTCGCCATTGCCCAGCAACACCGACACCGTGTCGGCGCCAAAGTTGGCGGTGACGATGTCGGCTCGGCCATTGCCCAGGTCCGCCACCGCCACCCCATAGGGCGCACTGCCAACGGCAAAGGCCTGCGCCGCCTGGAAGGTGCCGTCGCCATTGCCCAGCAACACCGACACCGTGTTGTCGCCCGAGTTGGAAGTGACGAGATCGACGTGGCCATTGCCCAGGTCCGCCAGCGCCACCGCAGTCGGCAAAATCCCGACGGCAAAGGTCCCGGCGGGCAA
>DATFNV010000115.1:0-3572 GCA_035266225.1 Gemmataceae bacterium | reverse complement strand
GGGGACCTGATCATCACGCTGGAGGACGGGCGCGTGGCCGCGGACAAGCACGTCAGCCCGCTCGCCAGCGCGGGCTGACGGCAACGAGAGGTGTCTCATGTTCCGGAAATACTTGCCTCCCGCGCTGCGGAAATTCCTGCTCCCCGCGCTCGCCGTGGGGCTGCTGCTCTTCGCGGCCGTGCATGCTTACCTCGCCCAGCGGCCGCAGGCGGACGTGCCGCCGCCGATCCCGCCGACGGCGTCGCCGTTCGGGCAGACCGTGGCCGGGGCCGGCCTGGTCGAGCCGTCCACCGAGGCGAGCACCACGGCCGCCATCGCCGTCGGCTCGCAGCTGGCTGGCGTCGTCGCCACGATCCACGTCCGCATCGGCCAGGAAGTGAAGGCTGACGATCTCCTGTTCGAGTTGGACAAGCGCGCGACCGAGGCCGACCTGAAGGTCCGCCAGGCGGCCCTGGCGGTGGCCCAGGCGCAGCTGCACCAGATGGAACTTCAGCCGCGGCCGGAAACGGTGCCTCCCCAGGAGGCCCTGGTCAAGGCCGCCGAGGCCAACCTGCGGCAGGCGAAGGACCAGTACGAACGGGACAAGCAGCTGCCGCGTGACGCGGTTGCCGATCAGGACCGCTACGCCCACGAGCAGGCCTACCTCGCCGCCGTGGCGCAGTGCGACCAGGCCAAGGCCAGTCTCGTCCTGCTCAGGGCCGGTGCCTGGCAAGCGGACCGGGACATCGCCTATGCCCAGGTCGAACAGGCCCGCGCCCAGGTCGCACAGGACCGGACGCAATTGGAGCTGCTGCGAGTGCGGGCCCCGGTGGATGGGACCCTCTTGCAAGTGAACGTCCGGCCGGGCGAATTCGTGGCCGCGGCCGCGGGCCAGGCCCTCATCGTGATGGGCAACACGCATCCCCTGCAGGTGCGGGTAAACATCGACGAGGAGGACCTACCGCGACTCAAGATCAGCGCGCCGGCCCGGGCCAAGATCCGGGGGGACGCGGCCCAGGAGGAATTGCCCCTGCGGTTCGTCCGGCTGGAGCCCTACATCGTCCCCAAGGCGTCGCTGACCGGGGCGAACACGGAGCGCGTCGATACCCGGGTCGTCCAGGTGATCTACGCCCTCGACCCCAAGCACCGGCTGGTCCGGGAGCAGAAAGTCCTGGTGGGGCAACTGGTGGACGTGTTCATCGACACGCGGCCGGCGGCCGGCGGAGAATAGACCTCACACAAGATCGTGAGTTTCTGTCATGTACCACACCATTCTCGTACCGCTCGACGGCTCGGCGCTGGCGGAGCAAGCGCTGCCCCTGGCCCTGGGACTCGCCCGCCGTGCGGGAGCCACCCTCGACGGGGAGCGTCGCCGACAAGATCCTGCGGGGCGCCGACGCACCGGTGCTGCTGGCGCGACCGGGCAACCAGGCCGCGGTCGCGTAGGTTCCCGGACTCGCCGTCTCCCTGTTCATCCCCGGCCTGGTTGAGGGGCCGGTATCTCACCGGCAAGAATGATGCCCCCACAAGCCTGACGCGCCAGCGAAGGGGCGCCGGGTTCCTTCGCTGGCGCGTCAGGCTTGTGGGGGCATCTTCCTTGCCGGAGTAATAACAGTGAGGGGTGCGAACACTCCTCGGCTGCTGTAAGATGAGGCCCTGGAATTCCGAGTGCTGCCGCGGGTAATGTGTATCATGAGTCCCGACAACCTCTTTGAGCGATACCGCGAGTTGCAGGAGTACGTCGGCTGGACGGACGAGGACGCCCGCCGGGTCGCCGCCGTCGGCCCGCGGCTCGCCCACTCCCTCGTCGCCCTCGTGGACGACTTCTACGAGGAGATCGACCGCCACCCCAACGCCCGCAAGGTCATCACCGGCGGCCGTGAACAGGTCGAGCGTCTCAAGGGGACGCTGGTGCAGTGGCTGCGCGAACTGCTGTCCGGCCGCTACGACGCGTCCTATGTCGCGGGCCGCTGGCGCGTCGGCTGGCGGCACGTCGAGATCGGCCTGGACCAGGTCTACACCAACGTGGCGCTGTCGCGGCTGCGCTTCGGGCTGCTGCACGCCCTCGACGCGGCCTGGTCCGGCACGGCCGAGGAGTTCCGAGCCACGAGCCGCGCTCTGAACAAGCTGTTCGACCTCGACCTGGCGATCATCGAGGACGCCTATCAGGCCGAGCACCTGATCCGGCAGCAGCGCAGCGAGCGGCTGGCGGCCATCGGCCAGGTGTCGGCCGGCGTCGCCCACGAGCTGCGCAACCCGCTCAACGTGGTCAAGACGTCGGTCTACTATCTCCTCAATGCCCGCAACCCGACGCCGGAGAAGACGGCCGAGCACCTGCAGCGCATCGGCAAGCACGTGGACCTCGCCGACGGCGTCATCACCGCCCTGTCGCGCTTCGCCAAGATGCCGGCGCCCGACCTGCGCCCCTGCCCGGTCGAGCAGTGCCTGCGCGACGCGCTGGAGGTCAACCCGCCCGGGGACGCGGTGGCCGTCGTCCTCGCCTTCCCGGCGGGGTTGCCGGCAGCGCTGGTGGACCGCGACCAGGTGCGCATCGTGTTCGGCAACCTGGTCCGCAACGCCCGCGACGCCATGCCGCGCGGCGGGACGCTGACCGTCACTGGCCGGGCGGCCGGCGACGCCGTCGAGGTGGACGTCACCGACACCGGCGTCGGCATTGCCCCGGACATGCTGGGGCGTATCATGGAACCACTCTATTCGACGAAGGCGCGCGGCCTGGGACTCGGGCTGTCCATCGCCCGCGCCATCCTCGACAAGAGCGGCGGCGGCTTGCGCGTGAGCAGCGCGCCGGGCCAGGGGAGCACGTTCACGGTTCGCCTGAAGGCCGCCGTCTAGCCGCTTGCGGCTTAGCATTCGCGCCAAGCCGCAAGCGGCGTGAAGGGTGGCCCCTCATTGATGAGGACCTCGACCCATGAGCACGCAGCCCCCCACCATCCTCGTCGTGGACGACGAGGTAGACACCTGCCGCAACTTGTCGGACATCCTCACCGACCTGGGCTACGCGGTCGATGTCGCCCACGACGGCCCCTCCGCGCTGGAGCTGGTACGGCGCAACGCCTACGACGTGGCCCTGCTCGACCTGCGGATGCCCGGCATGGACGGCCTGGAGCTGTTCCACCGCATCCGCCAACTGCGCTCGGGCACGGTCGGGATCATCGTCACGGCCTACGTCGGCACCGACACCGCGGAGCGGGCGCTGGCGGCCGGGGCGTGGCAGGTGCTGGCCAAGCCCGTGGACTTCCCGCGCCTGCTCGGCCTGGTCGAGGAAGCGGTCGGCCAGCCGCTGGTGCTGATCGTCGATGACGACCCCGACTTGTGCCAGAGCCTGCGCGACGTGCTGTGCGACCGCGGCTACCGCGTGTGCCTGGCGCACGACGAGTCCGACGCGGCGACCCACCTGCGCGATACCTCGTTCCGCGTCGTCCTCATCGACATGAAGCTGCCGGACGGTGACGGGGCCGGAGTGTACCGGCTGGTGCGCGAGGCCAACCCGCAGGCGCGCACGGTCGTCATTACGGGTTACCGCGGCGAGATGGAGCAACGCGTGCAAGAGGTCCTGCGCGAGGGGGCCGACG
>DATFNV010000114.1:0-22817 GCA_035266225.1 Gemmataceae bacterium | reverse complement strand
TGGCGGCACGGACTTCCTCATCAGCGCGTCAGCCTCGGCCCTCGGCGACGACCTGGTGATCGGGAAGGACGACCAGGGGACCGCCTCCGGCAACAACTGGGTGACCTTCCACAACCAGACGCAGACGCTGGCGATCAACGGCGGCGCCAACATCACGGTCAACGGCCCCGTCAGCAGTCTTGACAACTGGCTGGTTTTCGACACGGACACGACGGTCCCCGGGATGGCGAACCAGGCGATCTCGACGGCCGCCAGCAGCAGCTACATCAACAACTACGACAAGGTGGTCCGTTCTGGTGCCGGGGGCATCAGCATCGACACTCCCATCTACAACAACTCGGGGAGCGAACTGCAACTCACGGCAGGCCTCGGGGTGAACAAATCGAACGCGACCACGGGGAACAACTCGATCGACCAGCAGGGTGGGACGACCGACCTCTCCGGCGGGGTCACGCTGGCACTCGCGCAAGGGTTCCTTCTCAACGGCGGCTACCTCCTCACGTACGGTACGGCGACCGACACGATCGACCTGATTGGCGGCACGATGACCATGAGCGGCGGCACGCTCCAGATCTCCGCCGACAACACCGCCAACTACGGCCAGCTGACCGTCCAGGGCAGCATGACCTGGAGCGGTGGCACCTACCAGACCTACGTACAGACTGGGGGCGTGGGGCGCGACCTGCTCAACGTCACTTCGGGGCTGACTACCCAGGCAGCCGCTACGTTGCGAGTCAATGGCGCGAGCGGCATCGGTAGTTGGTGGGTCGTCACCTACGCCAGCCAGGCGGGCGCCAAGCCCACCATCATCGGTGCGCAGTACGATAACGTCCCCGGCGGCTTCGCGGTCAAATCGTCGTAGGCGTGACCGGTGCAGGCATTCTGCTCGGCAGAATGTCCGGTCGTCCCGCAAGCAACCACTGGGCGGTGTGCTGGCCGCGCTCGCTGCCTTTCTCTGGGGCCGCCCCTACGACCGGCCGGGATCAGCCCGGCGGGTCGCAGGGGGCGGCACCCGCCCTACCGCAAACGTCTCGCCTCGGGCCCGTAGCGACGAGCTGCCAGCTTGTCGGCGGCTCGAAATCGACAAGCTGGCAGTTCATCGCTACGGGCGCTACGTCGCCGGCTCAATCGGGGATGAGCTTCTTCCTCGCCGAGGTGATCTGGTGCGAGGGCATCCCAGGACGGGATTCCTTGCACTTCGCTGTTGCGCTTGAGACAATATTCACAAGACCTCTTCCCGATGGAGACTGCGTGATGCTGTCCACTCGTGTTCTCGCCCTTCTGTGCGCCGGGATCATTGGAGTCCCGCTCCCTTGTCTGGACGAAGCCCCTGGGGCCCCGGTCACCGGCGACGCTCGCCGAACCGACACCCGGGGTGACCCTCTGCCGTCCGGCGCGGTAGCCTGCCTCGGCTCGAGACGCTTACGCCATGACAGCGGGGTGAGTGCGGTTGCCTTCTCGCCCGATGGGAAGCTGCTTGCTTCCGTGGGTGGGCACGGAATGTACCTGCGCGTGTGGGACAGAGCGACAGGCCGGGAGGTTATCGCCTTCCGCGGCGCGCATTGTCGGGGGCTCACCTGCGTCGCCTTTTCTACGGATGGCAAGACGCTCGCCGCCGGCTCCGCCCCGGGCAACAACGGTTCAGGTGATGTTCTATCCTTATGGGATTTGAACACAGGGAAGCTCATACGATCGCTGAAGTCGGGTGACCTCCAGGGCGAGATAAAGGCCGTTGCCTTCTCCCCGGATGGGGAGAAACTCGCGACGAGTGCGTGGCGGAAGAGGGAGGACGACCTGCCGTGGGTGATCGATATCTGGCATACGCGCAGCGGGGCACTTTTGGCGGAGTACCGGCCCTTCGAGCGGGGTCACGCCAGCCAACTGAAGTTCTCTCCCGATGGCAAGATCCTCGCAGCCATCAACGATGCCGTGCGCGCCGACGATGACGGGCTGATTCACCTGTGGGACGTTCCCGGCGAGAAAGCACTTCCTCCGCTCAAAGGCCACAAGGGAACCGTGGTCAGCATCGCCTTTTCTCCCGACGGGAAAACCCTGGCCTCGGCCGGGCTCGATAAGACCTACCGGCTTTGGGACCTGAGGACTGCGAGGGAAGTCGAGCGATTCCCGGGGGAGGAGGGGGAGCAGTGGCCCTTCGTGGGCTTTGCGGCCGACGGCAAGACCTTCGTGCGCGCCGGGGGCGGCTCCATCCACGTCTGGGACGTCGAGGCGAAGAAGGAAGTGCGAGCCCTCAAGGGGGACTGCGGCACCCTGCCTGCTCATGCCGCTCTCTCACCCGATGGCACCGTCCTGGCGATGGCCTCCGCGCGGGGGAGAACCGACATCCTGCTCTACGACACTCGTACCGGAAAGCGTCTCCACCCCCCTCCGGGCCACACAGACGTGGTGACCAGCATCGCCTTCCTCCCCGACGGCCGCACCGTGGCGACCGCTGCCGCGGACAGCACCGTGCGCCTCTGGGAGGCCGCCACCGGCAAAGAGTTGCGCTGCCTCGAAGGTCACGCCCTGCCGGTCCTCGCCGCGGACGGCAAGACCTTCGCCAGCAAGGCATCCCGTCGCGAATCGCGCATTAACATTTACGACCTCGATTCGGGTAAGAACTTGCAGGCGGTCGCGGACACCCCGAGCAATCCCCCCTGGCCCGAATCCGAATACTTCCTATCCCCGGACGGCAAATACCTGCTCACCGGGGGGCGCGATGAGAAAGGCAAGGCCAAGCCGGTCTGCCTCTGGGAAGTGGCCAGCGGCAAGGAGGTGCTTCGCGAAACGGACGGCGTGTGGTTGCGCAAGGCAAGGTTCTCACCCGATGGCAAATTTGTCTTGCTCAATGAGCACCCCTTGCAGTGCTGGGATCTGGAGCGGCGCCGGGAACGGTTCTTCCTTCAGAGGATTAAGAGCCCAATGAATATATTTTTTTCCCCCGACGGCAAGAGCGTGGCGAACATCATCGAGAATCGCTCGCTCAGGCTGTGCGACCTGGAGACGGCGAACGTCCTCTGGGGTGTCAGCCTGCCGGCCGACGAGTTGCTCATCGGTGCAGCCTTCTCGCCGGATGGTCGGATGATCGCGACCGGGACTCTGTTCGGCCAGGAGATCATCCTCTGGGAAGGGGCCAGCGGGCAAGAGCGTGGCCACATCAAGGACGTCCACGGCGAGCCCCAGTTGCTCGTCTTTTCCCCCGACGGTCACATGCTGGCTTCGGGAGGCTCCGACGGCGCCCCGCTGATCTGGGACGTGACCGGCCGGCTCACGGAGGGCCGCGCCGCGGACGAGAGGCTGAAGGACACGGACCTGGAAGCGCTCTGGACCGCCCTCGGCGACACGCAGGACGCCGCGACGGCCTGGCAAGCCGCCCGCACGCTAATCCGCCACCCCGTCCAGGCGGTCGCCTTCCTGGGACAGAAGTTGCCGCGGCAAGCGGAGGAGAATGCCAAGTGGCTCTCTCGGCGAAGTGCCGAACTCGACGACGACGAACCGGCGGTGCGTGAGCGGGCGTCGCGCGCCCTGGCGGCGTACGGCAAGGCGGGCGAGGCCACGCTACGAAAGGCGTTGGAAAAGGCACCGTCGCCTGAGGTACGCCGGCGCATCGAAGAGATCCTTGAGAAGACCGCCAAGATGACCCTCGACGGGAGCCAGTGGCGTGCGACGCGCGGCGTGGAGGCGCTGGAGTACATCGGCACCCCCGAGGCGCGCAAAGCCCTCGAAGCGCTCGCCAAGGACAAGGCCGACTCGCGCCTGGCTCAGGAGGCCAAGGAATCGCTCGCCCGATGGGCGAAGCGCCCCGGGAGCAAGCCCTGAGCAACCTTGCGGCAGGTAGTGCCTGGTATCGGCTCGGACATCAGTCGCTTGCGGCGCAACACGGACGTTCTTACCCCGGCAAGAAAGAATCGCACCTCCGGTTCGACGGCGGCCACACGGCCCCGTAGCCGCAAGCTGCCAGCTTGCCGGCTTCGTCTCCGTTCACAAGCTGGCAGCTTGCGGCTACGGGGAGTGTCAGCCCGGGCGCCGGCTGAGTTGACGCCTGCCGATTCGTGTCGCATGTTTCGACAGAAGGCATTCTGTGCCGACGACCGTTCCCGTCCCCGCACGCTGGCCGTCCCCCTCCCGACTGGTAACCCTCATCGCCACCCGGCGGGATGAGGGCGCGCGTCCGCCGTCCGCGCGCCTCCCTCCCTGGAACAAAGGATGTTGTACCGATGGCCACGACCGAACTTGGGGCCTGCGAGTGGTTTGTCTGGGACCTGCGCCGCAGCAACCTCATCGACCGCGGGCGCCTTGACGCCCTGGTGGGCGACTTCCTCAGCATGCATCCCGGGGCCGAGCCGCCGGCGCTGGCGGAGCACCTCGTCGGCGAAGGCATCCTGACGCAGTTCCAGGCCGATCGCTTGCTCCAAGGCAAGACGCAGGGCTTCGTCCTGGGGCCGTACACCCTCATGGACGCCCTCGGCGCCGGCAGCATGGGCACCGTCTACAAGGCGCTGTCCAAGACCGACAACCGTTGGTACGCCGTCAAGGTGCTGCCGCGGCGCAGCATGTGGAACGTGCGCATCGCCCGCCGCAAGGTGCGCTCCTTCGAGACGTGCAAGCACCCGGCGGTGGTGCCGTTCGTGGACGTCGGCACCTCCGGCGGCATGCACTACCTGGCCTGGCCACTCGTCGAGGGCGAGCCGCTCGAGAAGATCGTGGAGCGCGAGGGCAAACTCAGAGCCGAGGTCGCGGCCCAGTACGCACTGCAGGCGGCGCGCGGCCTCGACGTCTGCCACGCCCAGGGGCTCTTCCACGGGCTGCTCAAGCCGTCGAACCTGATGGTAGGGCCGGACGGCCAGGTGCGCATCCTCGACCTGGGCATCGGCAGTTTGCTGGCCGAAACCGAGGGGGAGTCGCTGGTCGATACCATGTCGTCGGCCAACTCGATGGCCAGCGGCCTCGACTGCGCCAGCCCCGAGAGCATCATGGACCCGAACAACCTGACGCCGGTCGGCGATCAGTACAGCCTGGGCTGCGTGCTCTACTACTGCCTGGCCGGCCGCTACCCGTTCCCCGAAGGGACCGCGGTCGAGAAGATGACCGCCCACCAGACCAAGGAGCCGGAGGCCATCACCGACCTCAATGCGGACGTACCGGAGGCTCTGGGGGCGGTAATCGAGCGGCTGATGAAGAAGGCGCCGGAGGCGCGCTACGGCAGCACGCGCGAGCTGATCGAGGCGCTGGAGCCGCTGGCGGGCGACGCGCCGCCGACGCCGCGGCCGGCCCCGCGCCCCGCCGTGGCCGAGCGCCGCCCCGCCACGGTCGTCTTGAGCGACACGCCTCGCCCCGCGCGCCCGGTCGCCCCAGGCGGGCCGCTGAGCGACACGATCCGCACGCGGGAGCGGCCGACGCCGGTGCCGCCAGGGCGGCCGGTCCCGGCCCCGGCGCCGCGGACGGCACCGCCTCAGCCGGCGCGCGCGCCGGTGCCCACCCCCGGCGGGCAGCGCTCCTGGGAGGACCGGCTCGGCCCCATCGGCATCGCGCTCATCGCCATCGTCGCCTGCGCCGCCGCCTGGCTGGTGACGTGGAAGCTCTTCTGATCCCTACCGGCACTTCCCAGCTGCCGCTCGCGGCTTCGCAGGTCAGACGTGCGAAGCCGCGACGATCTCTCGGCACGTCGTCGTTGGGCGCCTCGCTGATCGACCGCAGGAACGCTTCGTGCAGGCTCATGGGGTCACCCCCGGATCGTGTCACACCCGCGGAACATGAAACAATACTCCGCTTCGACGGCATAAGCCATGTACCATCAATGGGTTGCGCCTCCGGAGTATTGTGTCACCTCTGCCGCCCGGTGACACAATGGGTAGCACGACACGCCTGTCGTCCTGGGGTAGCCGCGAGCATGAGCCACGACGGGACAACAACCTCCTTTGAAGCGGGCTGGTTTTTCGTTGCCTTTGGGGCGCCGATTGTTTACCTTCATCTTTGACTCGCCTGCCTGCCTCCGCCCCGCCTCGCCTGCCGACTTGCCTCCTGGGGGGGACCGACCTCATGACCCGTGGCACCTTGACGCGCCTGTGCTGCGTCCTCTCCGCCGGCCTGCTCGCCGTCGCTCCCTCTTTCGCCGCCAAGCCCGACGAGCGCGACGTGGCCCGCCGCGTCGATGAAGCGCTCACCCGCGCCCTTGGCAAGGCGGTCCCAGCGCCGCCCCTGGCCGACGACGAGACGTTCCTGCGCCGCGTCAGCCTCGACCTCACGGGCAAGACGCCGGCGCCCGACGAGATCAAGACCTTCCTCGCCGACACCACCGCCGACAAGCGCGCCCGTCTCATCGACCGCTTGCTGTCCGGCGAACCGTACGCCGTCAACTGGGGCCGCTACTGGCGCGACGTGCTCACCTACCACACGCCCGCCAGCGGCAACTACCTGCGCTGGCAGCTCTTCGACGACTGGATGGTCGAACAGCTCCGCAAAAACCGCCCCTGGGACGAGATCGTCACCGCCCTCCTGACCGCCGAGGGGATCAACGACGAGTGCGCCCCGGTCAACTTCCTCACCGCCCTCTACGGCAACCCAGTGGAGATCGCCGCCACGACCAGCCGCGTCTTCCTCGGCGTGCAGATCCAGTGCGCTCAGTGCCACGACGCCAGGACCGAGCCGTGGAAGCGCGAGCAGTTCCACGAACTGGTCGCCTTCTTCGGCCGGGCGAAGCTGGTGCAGCACAAGGACGTCGCCGGCCGCGGCACGCCCTACGCCATCGAGGGGCGCGACGACGGCCAGTACGCCATGACCGACAAGAAGAACGCGAGCCGCCTCATCCCGATGACGCCGCGCTTCCTCACCGGCGAGTCGGTCTCTCCCGACGCGAGTGATGGCGAGCGCCGCAAGGCCCTCGCCCGCCTCCTGACGAGTCCCAAGAACCCGTGGTTCGCCAGGGCGTACGTCAATCGCACCTGGACCACGCTGATGGGGTGGGGCTTCTACCCCGGCCTCGCCGACCTGGGCGGGCCGACCACGCCGCAGTTCCCCGAGGCGCTCGACCTGCTGGCGAAGGAGTGGACCGCGACCGGCTACGACATGCGCTGGCTGTTCCGCACCCTCGCCCTGACGCAGGCGTACCAGCGGCACCTGCAACCGCGGCCGTCGGCGGGGTCGCCGGCGCCGCCCGCCGTCTGTCCCAATCGGCTGCGGCCGGAGCAGGTCTTCGACGCTCTGGTGCGCGCCCTCGGCTTCGACGAGAACGACAAGACCATTCCCGCTCCGGCGCCCTCATCGGCGCCCGCCGTGTCGCGGCACACCGGACTGCGGAACATGGTCTACCAGGCATTCAAGATCGACCCGTCGCTGCCGCCCGACGAGGTGCTGGGCACCATCCCGCAGGCGCTTCTGATGATGAATAGCATCCTCGTCAACACCTACACCGCCTCCCAGGGACAGACGTTTCTGGCCGAGGCGCTGAAGAAAAACATGAGCGACGACGACATCGTGACGGCGCTGTACGAGCGCACCCTGAGCCGCAAGCCGAAGGCGGAAGAGATGGCGACCTGCCGCCGCTACGTCAAGAAGGTGGGTGATCGCAAGGAGGCGCTGGAAGATATCTTCTGGAGCCTCGTCAACTCGACGGAGTTCGTGACTAGACATTGAACCGTTTTGCGGCCGCCCTCGGGGCGGCGCTCCCAGAGCGCCGCCCCGAGGGCGGCCGCTAAACGGCGGAGACACCGCGATGACTCGACAATCCGTCGTGCATGTTGTGACCAGCCACGACGGCGCCGTCAGCCGTCGCGGTTTCCTGCGCCGGCTCGGCGCCGGTGCCGCCGGCCTCGGCCTCCTCGACCGCCTCACCCTGCACGCCGACGAGGTGCGCCGACAGCGCAAGGCGGTCATTCTCCTGTGGATGGCGGGCGGGCCGAGTCAATTTGAGACGTTCGACCCCAAGCCCGGCGCCGACACGCAGGGGCCGACGCGCGCCATCGACACCAATGTGCCGGCCATCCGCATCGCCGAGCACTGGCAGAAAGTGGCCGGCGTCACGAAAGACCTGGCGATCATCCGCTCGATGACCAGCAAGGAGGGCAACCACGGCCGGGCGACGTATCTCCTCCATACCGGCTACGCCCCGTCCGGCGGCATCGTCCATCCCGGCATCGGTTCCCTCGTGGCGAGCGAGTTGGGGCCGGAGCATTTCGACCTGCCGCACTTCGTCAGCATCAGCGGCGCGAGCGTCGGCAGCAGCTTCCTCGGCGTCCCGTACGCCCCGTTCGTCGTCACCGACCCCAACCGCCCGCCCGACAACCTCCACACCCCGGTCGCCGGTGAGCGCGTCAAGCGGCGACTGGACCTGATGAAGGAGCTGGAAGAGCCGTTCGCCCGGGACGGGGCCGCGGAGCAGGTGCGCGACCACCAGGGGCTCTATGGGCAGACGGCGCAGATGGTGCTTTCGCCCCGCGTCAAGGCGTTCGACCTCGACGCCGAGCCGGAGAAGGTGCGCACGGCCTACGGACGGTCGGCCTTCGGGCAGGGCTGCCTCATGGCCCGGCGGCTGATCGAGGCCGGCGTTACCTTCGTGGAGGTGCAGTCGTCCGGCTGGGACACGCACGGCAAGGAGTTGGCGACGCTCAAGGGGCTGATCCCGCCGGTCGATCAGGGCACCGCGGCGCTGCTGACCGACCTGCGGTTGCGCGGGCGCCTCGACAGCACGCTGGTGATCTGGATGGGCGAGTTCGGGCGGATGCCGCGACTCAACCTGGAGGCGGGCCGCGACCACTTCCCGGCGGCTTTCAACGTGGCCCTGGCCGGCTGCGGCGTCAAGGGCGGGCAGGTCATCGGCGCCACGGACAGGCTCGGCACCGAGGTGAGCGAGCGGCCGGTGACGGTGCCGGACCTGTTCTGCACCTTCTGCCGGGCGCTGGGCATCGACCCGCGCAAGGAGAACCAGAGCAACGTCGGCCGCCCGCTCAAGATCGTCGAGGAAGGGCACGCCGTCAAGGAAGTATTCGGATAGCCGCTTGCGGCTTAGCGCTCGCTCCGCCAGGGTTGCGCGAGCGCTAAGCCGCAAGCGGCAGCATTCCTCAGGGCCGGTACGCCTTGTACGGCCGGCCTTCCGTCTCGCACTTCCACACTTCCTTGCCGTCGCGGTCCAGTTCCACGACGCGCTTGGCGATCGGACAGCTCACCAGGGTGTGCCCGTTGGGCAGGCGCACGGCCGACCCCGGCCTCTCCACATTGGCTTCCCAGACCACCTTGCCCTTGGCGTCGAACTCGACCACCTTGCTCTGGGCATAGTTGGGCACCAGCACGTTGCCGTTGGGCAGCAGGTCCATGCCGCCGGAGGCCACAGGCCGGCACGCCGCGAAGGTGCTGACCTCTTTGCCCTTGGCGTCCAGGAGCACGCACGTCCCGGCGAGGGTGACGATCGCCACCTCGCCAGTGCGCGACTTGCGGCCGGTGTAGATGGAGCCGCCGGCGGTCGGCCGATAGTTCCATACCTCCTTGCCGTCGCGGTCCATCTCGAACACCCCCGTGCGCGTGACGACGAAGGTGTTGCCGTTCGCCAAGCGCTGGGCGGCGAGCGGCACTCCCGCCACGCCGGCCGCCACCGGAAGCGTCTTCTCCCAGACGATCTCGCCCTTGGTGGTGCGCTCGGTGATGCGGCGGCCGGCGGATTCGAGGATCAGGACCCGGCCCCCGGGCAGGAGCTGGGCATCGAGAGGGGCCTGCAACCCCTCGATCTTCCAGCGGACCCCGCCGTCGCGGCCGACCTCCATCACGCGACCTTCCGTCGTCTTGCCCGGGGCAGCGCTGCGCTCGATGATCAAGGTGCGGCCGGCGCCGACGCCGTCGGCCAGCCTCGCCATGTCAAGCTTGTCGCCGCTCTTCTTCCACCACTTCTCCCAGGCGGCGCGGGCCTTCTTGCGCTCGTCGGCCTCCTTCCCCAGTGGCACGTCCGGCGCCGCCTCCTCCGCCAGGGCGCGCAGGATCTCCTCCGCCTCGTACCCCTGCCCCTGCGGCAGGTCGGCGAGCAGGTCGATCAGCGCCGGCACTGCCTCCTTGTCCCGGGCGAAGGCCAGGGCCACGGCCACGCGGAAGCGCACCGCCGTCTCGCGGTCTTGAAGCAGTTTCCGCACCGCCGGCAAGTGCTCCTTGGCGGCGGCGCGGCACAGCGCCACCGCGGCCGCGGCGCGCTTCGCCGGCAACTTGTCCTCCAGCGCCTTGAGCAGCGCCGGGTCGGCCTTGCCGTCCTTGAGCGCCACGGCGGCCAGGGCGGAACACACCTCGTCGGCAACCAACTCGCCCGGGGCGTCCGGCAGGTAGGCGAGCAGCACCTCGGCGGCG
Source organism: Gemmataceae bacterium (assembly GCA_035266225.1). GTDB lineage: Bacteria > Planctomycetota > Planctomycetia > Gemmatales > Gemmataceae > DATFNV01. Next base: position 12,500 of record DATFNV010000114.1, on the reverse strand, counting down.
CCGTCCGGCTTGCGCGCCCCCAGGACGCGCGCCGCCGACGCCAGCAGGGCGGGGTCCGAGCGCTTGGCCAGTTGCCCCAGGCAGTCCTCGGCTCGGCGCTTGATTTCCGCGTCGCGGCTGTGCTCGGCGGCGTCGCGCAGGAAGGATTCGGCTCGGGCCCCCAGGGCGATCAGGTCCGTCGATGCCTTCTCGCGCTCGTCGAAGGAGTCGTCGCCGAGCTGCTTGATGAGGGCGGCGATCTTGTCCCGGTCGGCGCCGCCGACGGTGCGCTTGCGGAAGAACTCCAGCAGGGACGGCCCGTCGGTGGCGACGCGGGCCTCGCGCAGGGTGCGCTCGTCGGCGTCCCGGTCGGCGGCCGCGGCGAGGGTCGTGAGCAGCAGGACGATGGCAAGTGCCGTGAGGCGGGGGAAACGGATCATGGCGGTCAACTCGCTGTTGTGCAGTGAAGAGGGCGCCAGGCCCCGGGTCGGTCCGCGGGCCGGGCGCCAGACGTCAGCGGCGCCAGGCGCGCGTGAGGCGCTCCTCCGCCTTGTACTCCCAGACCGACTTTCCAGTGCCGTCCACTTCGACGGCCCTCTTGTCCTGGAACGACGTCAGTATCGTGTGGCCGTTCGGCAGGCGCACCGCGGCCACGGGCTCGGGGAACTCGGCCTCCCACACGATCTTGCCGGCGCCGTCGTACTCCACCACCTTGTTCCGATCCTTCAAGGGGGCCAGCACGCGACCGTTCGGCAGCACGTCGATGCGTCCGCCCCAGGTGCGAACCTCCACCGGGAAGTGAGCGATCTGCCTGCCGCTGACGTCGAGGCGCACGAACTCCGACTGCACCGCCGCGTTGTCCAGGGACACAACGAGGGCGATCTCTCCGTTGTCCAGCTTCCGGGCCCTCATGATGAAGCCCCCGGTCCCCCGGTTGTGGGTGAACACAGCCCGGCCGTCGCGGTCCACCTCGATCACCTGGGAGCGCGTGGCGATGAAGGTGTTGCCGTTGGGCAGCCGCTGGGCCATGAGCGCGTCGTCGATGCGCTTCTCCCAAAGGATGTTGCCCTTGCGGTCGCGCTCGGTGACGCGGCCCCCCGCGGCGCTATTCTTGTTTTCCGCCACGAGGACGCGGTCGCCGGGCAACCGTTGCACGTCCAGGGGGTATTCCAGGCCGTCGATCTGGAAGCGCGTCTTGCCGTCGGCGTCCATGTCCACGACGCGCCCGGCGTTGAGCAACACCACCATCGTGCGGCCGAGGAACTTGCGCTCCGCGGTGAGCCGGGCCAGGTCGGTCGCCTCGCCGTGCTTCTTCCACCACTCGACCCAGGCGTCGCGGTACTGCTTGCGTGCGGCCTCGTCATCGGCGGCGAGTCCGTCCGGCGCCTTGTCCTCAGCCAGGCGTTCGAGAACGTCCTCAATCGGCCCGTGCTGGGACCGCGGCAGGTCGGCGAGGAGGTCGATGAGGACGGGGACCGCTTCCTTCTCCTTGAGGGGGAGGAGAAGGGCAAGGGCCGTGCGGAGCCGGACCGACGGGTCGGGGTCGCGCAGCAGCTTGCGGAGGGCCGGCAGGGTGTCGCGGGCGCCGGCGCGCGCCAGGGCCCCGGCCGCGGCGCCGCGGCGGCTGGCGGACTTGTCCTCCAGGGCCTTGACCAGGACCGGCTCGGGCTTGCCGTCGCGCACGGCCAGGGCGGGAAGGGCGGCGGCCACGTCCTCCGCCCCCGGCTCACCGGACGCCACGGCGGCGAAGGTGAGCAACACCTCGGCGGCGCCGTCGGGTTTGCGCCGTGCGAGCAACCGGGCCGCCGTCGCCAGCACCCCGACTGACGGGCCGCCACCGATCTTCGTGAGGCAATCGGCGGCGCGGACCCGGACTTCGGCATCGCCGGACTTGATCGCGTCGCGCAGGAAATGGGCGGCCGCCGGGCCCAGCCCGACCAGGTCCGCCGACGCCTTCTCGCGGACCTCGAACGAGTCGTCGCCGAGCTTCTTGATCAGAGACAGGACGTGCTCTTCGTCGGGGCTTTGCTGGCGGAAGAAGCGAAGGAGGCCGGCGTCATCGGTGGCCACGCCGGCCTTCTTGAGGATGCTTTCGTCGTCGGTCTTCTCGTCGGCGGCCCGCGCCGGGCCGGCCGCCAGCGCCAGGGCGACGACACACAACGACAGCGTCTGGTGGCGCACGGGTATCCTCCTCAAACGCAATGGCCGCTTGCGGCTTCGCGGTGGTGCGAAGCCGCAAGCGGCAGGGGTGTCTCACCGCCGCCTGACACGATACGGCCTCTCGTTGGGACCGGTCTTGTGCTCCCAGACGACGCGCCCCGAGCGGTTCAGTTCGACGATCTTGCCCGAGTTCGGACTGGCCACCAGCGTGTTGCCGTTGGGCAGACGGGTGGCGGAGAACGGGAACTGCACCGCCCCCTCCCACACCTGCTTGCCGTCGCCGTCGTACTCGATCACCTTGCTCATGTTCGGCTGAGGCACCAGGACTCGGCCGCCCGGGAGCGCCTCGATGCTGGTCATCCAGTGGGCCTGGCCGATGCCGAAACTCTTCAGCTCCTTGCCGGCGGAGTCGAGGCGGATGATCATGCCGACGTTGGTGAGGATGACGAACTGCCCGTCCGGGGCCCGGCTGCCGGTGATGATGTCCCACTGGTTGCGGTTGTAGGTCATCACCTCCTTGCCGTCCTTGGTCACCTCCACCGCCCCGTTGTTGGTGATGATGAAGGTGTTGCCGTTGGGCAGCCGCTGCACCGACATCGGCGAGGCGTTCAGCACCTTCTGCCAGAGGATTTCGCGCTTCTGGTTCATCTCGACGACGCGGTTCATGTTCTGCTCGGCCACCAGCACGCGGTCGCCGGGCAGGGCCACGGCGTCGCGCGGGTACTGCAAGCCGTCGAGCTGCCAGCGCGTCTTGCCGTCGAGGCTGATCTCGCTGACGCGGTTGAAGTCGGTGTTGACCAGCAGCGTGTAGCCGAGCATCTTCGGGGCCGTGGTGGCCCGGGCCAGGTCCACGGTGGCGCCGTTCACCTTCCACCAGCCCGACCACGCCTCCTTCACCTTCTTGCGCGACTCGTTGTCGGTGCCGAGGTAGACGTTCGGCCCCTGGTCGCCGGCCAGCGTACGCAGGAACGTTTCGGCCTGCACGCCCTTCTCGAAGGGTAGCTCGGCCATCAGGTCGATGAGGACCGGCACGGCGTCGCGGTCGCGCGCCGTCGCCAGGGCCAGGGCCACCCGCAGCTTCACTGCGCCGTCGGGATCCTTGAGGAGTTTGCGGATCGCCGCCCGCTGGTCCACGGCCCCGCCCAGGGCCAGGGCCTCGGCGGCGACGCCGCGGCGCACCGGCAGCTTGTCGTCGAGGGCCTTGACCAGCAGCGGGTCGGCCTTGCCGTCGCGCACGGCCACGGCGGCCAGGGCGCCGCGCACCTCCTCGAAGACCTGGTCCTCGTCGGCGAACGGCAGGAAGGCGAGCAGGACCTCGGAGGTGGCGGCCGGCTTACGGTAGGCCATCAGCCGGGCATGAATCGGCAGTACCGTGGACGACTTGTCCTTCTCGATTTGGTCCAGCGCCTTCTGCGCCCGCTTCTTGATCTCCTCGTCGCCGCTGACCAGCGCCTGCCGTAGCAGCGGGGCGACCGAGGAACCCATCTTCTGCAATTCCTCCTGGGCGCGCTCGCGAAGGTTGAAGTCCTCGTCGCCCATCTGCTTGATGACCGCCAGCACCTTCTCGCGGTCGCTCTCCTTGAGCGTGCGCTTCTTGAACTCCGCCAGGGTGGCGTCGCCCTCGGTGGTCTTCCACCAGGCGGCCCAGGCGTCGCGGCAGTTCTTGCGCGACGCCGGCGTGTCGGTGAGCTGCGCCTTGGGCGCCTGGTCGGCGGCGAGATTGAGGAGGAACTCCTCCGCCTGCTTCGCCAGGGGCAAGGGCAGCTCGGACAGCACATTGATGAGCGTCGTCACGGCCGCCTCGTCCTTGGTGCCGGCCAGCGCCAGGGCGACGCGCAGGCGGACGACCGGGCGGGGGTCGGCCAGCAGCTTGCGCAGGGCCGGCAGCACTTCCTCGTTGCCGGACTGCGCCAGCACCTCGGCGACGACGGCCCGGCGCAGCGACGAGTTCTTGTCGTCGAGGGCGCGGAGGAAGCCGGAATCGACCTTGCCGTCCTTGGTCGCCAGCGAGCCGAGGGCGGCCTTGATCTCCTCCATCACGTTGTCGTCGTCCGCGAAGGGGAGGAAGTCGAGCAGGGCGTCGGCCGCCCCCGGGGTCTTTTTCTGCACCAGCACGCGGGCGGCGGCAGCGGGCAGGGACGCCGCGCCGTTGCCGTTGGACTCGATGAAGGAAAGGCACTTGCGGGCGGCGGTGGCCACCTGCGGCTCGTCCGGGTCGCGCGTGGCCTGGCGCAACTGTGGCACCGCCAGGGGGCCGTACGACACCAGCTCACCCATCGCCTTCTCGCGCTCCTCGGCCTTCTTCGAGCCGAGCTGTTCGATGAAGCCGGCGAGCTTCTCGCGCTCGGCGGTCAAGCGCGTGCGCGCCTTGAAGAACTCGACCAGGGCCGGCCCGTCGGGGGACAGCCCGGCGGTTCGCAGGAGTTGCTCGTCGCTTAGCTGGGCGTCGGCCTCCGTGGTCGTCGCGGCGGGGCCGCCCCCCCCGGGAAGGAAGAAGCCCTTCTGGGCCACGGCCGCGGGCGGCGTGACGGGGCCGAGCCCGGCCAGGACGAACAGGCCGCCGGCGGCAAAGAGGATGCGGGGACGAAGAAGCATGATGACGTTCTCGCGGAGATAGAGTTAGGATCGAGATTAGACAACTCCCTGTCTTGATTTATCGTTTCGCGCTCGCACCACAGCGCGAGCGCGAAACGATAAATCAAAAGCCGCCACTAACGCCGGTCCACCTGGATGGGTTGGCGGAACTGCTCTTTGCTCTCCCAGACGACCTTGCCCGCGCGGTCCAGTTCGACCACCTTGGGCGGGTTGAAGGTCGAAACCAGCGTGTTGCCGTTGGGCAGGCGCTTGGCGCTGACCGGCATCTGGATGGCGGCCGTCCAGACTTCCTTGCCGTTGCCGTCGTACTCCGTCACCTTGTTGAAGCTGTAGACCGGAACCACGACATGGTCATTGGGCAGCACGTCGATGTGGCCGAGGTAGTAGAGGCCGCCGTTAGTGTTGGTCTGGAAGCTCTTCAGCTCCTTCTTACCGTCCTTGTCCATGCGCGTGACCCGGCCCTGCTGCGTGACGTACACCACCTCGCCGTTGCGCAGGCGCGCGGCGCTGACGATGTCGCCGAAATTCATGCGGTTGATGTTGAGCACTTCCTTGCCGGTCTTGTCGATCTCGAGGATCTGGCTCTGGCCGACCAGGAAGGTGTGGCCGTTGGCCAGCCGCCGCGCCGACTTCGGCTGGTTGAACTGCTTCTCCCAAATCACCTTACCTTTCAGGTCGCGCTCGGTAATGCGGTTCATGTTGTACTCGCAGATCAGGACGCGGTCGCCCGGCAGCACCTGGGCAGCGACCGGCCCCTGGAGCACGTTGAAGCCGCCGATCTCCCAGCGCACCTTGCCGCGGCGGTCCAGCTCGACGACGCGCCCGGACCGCTTGGTCGGGTCGAACAACTCGGTCACCACGGTGTAGCCGAGCAACTGCTGCCGGCCGTCGATCTTGGCGAGCACCAACTTGTCGCCGTTGCTCTTCCACCACTTCTCCCAGGCGTCGCGGGCCTTCTTCCGGGCGGGGGCGTCTTCGCCTTCGGTCACGGGGGGGGCGCCATCGACGACCAGCAGGCGCAGGTGGTCCTCGGCCTGGCCGGCCATGTTGGGCGGCAATTCGGTCAGCAGCGCGATCAGCGCCGGCACCGTTTCCTTGTCCTGCGACGAGGTCAGGGCGATGGCCACGCGCAGCTTGACGGAGGGGTCCTCGTCCTTGAGCAACTTGCGGACCGCCTCGCGCTCGACGCCGGCAAAGGCCAGCGCCTCCGCGGCCGCGGCCCGGCGCAGCGGCAACTTGTCGGTGAGCCCCTTGACCAGCGCCGGGTCGGCCTTGCCGTCCTTGCTGGCTACGGCGGCCAGGGCCGTGCGCAGTTCCCCGGCGATGACGTCGTCCTCGGCGGAGGGGAGGTAGGCCAGGATGGCCTCGGCGGCGCCGGCGGGCCGGCGCATGGCCAGCAGGCGGGCGGCCACGCTCGGCAGCGGCGGCGAGGCTTCCGCGTCGAGCAGCGCCAGGCACTTCTGCGCCGCGTCGGCCCGGGCGTCGCGCTCGCCGGCGACCTGGCGGAGGAACGGCGCCGCGTCGGCGCCGACGGCCACCAAGTCGCTCACGGCCTTCTCGCGCACCGTCGCGTCCTTGTCGCCGAGTTTGGCGATCAGCCCCACGATCTTCTCGCGGTCGGCATCGCTGGGCGTGCGCTTCTTCAACTCATCGACGATGGCGCTGCCGTCGGCGGCGTTCCACCAGGCGACCCACAGTTCGCGGCGGAGCTTGCGGGCGACGGCGTCGTTGCCCTGCGGCACGGCGATGGACCACTCGCCGGCCAACCCCATCAGGAACTCTTCGATCTGGCGGGCCTGGTGCGGCGGGGCCTCGGAAAGCAGGCCGATCAGCACCGGCACCGCCTCGGCGTCCTGGTACTGGGCCAGGGCCAGGGCAGTCCGCAGGCGGACGGTCGGCTTGGGATCCTTGAGGAGCTTGCGGATCGCCGGCCGCTGCTCGTCGCCGCCGATCTGGGCCAACACCTCGGCGGCCACGGCCCGGCGGGCGGGAACCTCATCCGTCAGCGCCTTGACGAGTGCCGCGTCGGCTTTCCCCTCCTTGACGGCCACGGCGATGAGGGTGCTGGCTACCTCGTCAAGCACCTGGTCGTCTTCTGCGGTGGGGAGGTAGGCGATGAGGACCTCGACGGTGCCGGCCGGCTTGAGCCCGGCGAGCGCCCGCACGGCGGCAGCACACAGCGCCCCGCCGGAGCCGGCCTCGATGTGCTGGAGGCACTTGCGGGCCAGGGCAGCGGCCTCGGCGTTCTCCAACTCGTTCGCGGCCTGGCGGAGCGCGGGCACGGCGGGATGGCCGATGCTGACCAACTCACCCATCGCCTTGTCGCGGAGGACGGCGTCCTTTTCGGCCAGCGCCTTGAGGAGGGTGGCGACCTGTTCCTTGTCGGCCTTGCCGGCGGCGCGCTTGCGGAAGAATTCGAGCAGCGCGGTGCCGTCCGCCTTCAGCCCGACGGCCTTGAGCGCCTGCTCGTCGGCGGGGGACACGAGGGGATCGACGGCGAGCGCGGGCCTGCCGGCCACCCCGAGCAGCACGGCCAGCACCACGGGGGCGAGTCGGGTCAAACGCATCAGAAGGACTCCTGATCGGTCACGGGCTGAGAACAGGTTCACTGATGATAAAGCACGACGGGCCGGACCGGGAGAGAAATCTTGCCCGATCATCGCGCCTTTACAATTCGTTACAGCGCGGTCGTTGCGAGAGTGCGGGCTGTAGTAAGACGGAGCCGCACCCCCCGCGGATTCGTCAACCGAAATCATGGCTCCTCGCCCGACCCCTGCAGCCGTGCCACCAGGTCGCCGGCGCGGTTGTTGTCGGGCTGTTCCTCGGCAAGGCGGCGCAGCTTGTCCAGCCAGGCATCGTCTCCCTCGCGCTGATGTCGGATCGCGTAATACGAGGCCAGCGCCCAACCGTTGTCCGGCTCGTACCGCAGCGCCTCGGCGTAGGCCGCCTCGGCCTCCTCCAGGCGGTTGTGCTGGTAGAGCGTGTCGGCGATGTCGAGGCGCACCGCCACGTCGTCGGGCCGGAATTCCAGGGCGGTGCGATACCACGTCAGCGACTCGTCGGTCTGCCCCTGCTCGTTGTACACCAGGGCGACGCTGATGGCCGACAGGTAGCAGGGATCGATGTCGAACGCCTCGCGGGCCAGGTCCATCGCCAGGTCGCGCCGGCCGGTGCGCCGCAGCAGCGAGGCGCTGAAGAAGAGGAACATCGTGTCCTGCGGCTGCGTGCGGCGGACGACCTCGATGAAGGTCGGCACGCGCTCGAGGGTGGCCCGGCCGTGGCCGTCGGCCGACAGGCGGCGCAGCTGATCGACCAGCGTTTTCAGGAAGAGGCGCGGCCGGGCGAGGTCGATCATGCCGACGGCCTCCGGGCGCCGCAGCCACTCGACGGCCCATTCCAGGTAGGCGAGGTCGGGACGCGCTTGCACCAGCTGAAGCAGCAGATCGATGGCCTCCGAGAAGCGGCCGAGGTGAGCCAGGACGTAGGCGCGCACGGCCGCCCTGGACAACGAGGCGCCGTCCAGGGGCGCCAGGGCGAGCGGGTCGGCGGCGGCGGCGATGACGCGGTCGAGGAGGTCGGTCCCGTCCGGGCGCATCGGGTCGGCGGCGAGGGCGTTGCCGGCGTGGTCGGCGGCGCCGGGCAGGTCGTTGTGTTCCAGCGCCTGACGGGCGAGGGCCATCTCCTGGTCGGGGGAGAGAGTTTCCATCGGCGCGTTCCTCCGGCAGCTTGTCGTTTCGCGCTGGGGTCATGATACGCGGCGGGTTGGCGGTGCGCTCCTCGAAGCCGGCCGGTGCTCGCCGGGGGCGACTGCTTGAGGCACCAACGCCCCCTGTTCCGGGGCGTCCCGGCCCGATTCAAGGGCCCGGGCCCTGCGCCATCTGTTGATCGGCCGGCTTGGCCGTGCCGCACGAGGCGCCGAACGGGCGGTGGTCAAGTAGCGATGGCCGGCCCCTCACGGGTGAGTATTGTGTCAACTCGCGGAGGGGATGACACAATACTGCTTCGCCAGAAATCGTTACCAAAGCATAACTTACGCCGCGCATGGCGAGTATTGTGTCAGTTGGCGCGGGTGTGACACAATACTCGACCCTGGCCCCACCCGCAGCACTCTAACCCCCGCAGGAACCAAGCCGGCAAGCGCAACGCACTCCGGGCGTAAGTCTCGTTGGGTAAGCCGGTGGATGGATTGCATTGCGCCTGCGACACACACACCGGTCCGGTTCCGTGTCGCCTTGGCCTCCAGCGTCACCTTGGCCGCTTGCGGAAGCCTCAATACCCTGCCTGCGCGACGACGGCGGCCGGGCAATGCTTATCGAGAAGGAATTGCCTGAATCACCGGGAGCGGATTACGGTAATCTCGGGAGCAAGGTGACGAGGAGCAGGGGGAGCAAGGGGAGCAAGGGGAGCAAGGGCCGGGTCGGCGGCGGGGGCAACCCCGCCGCCGACCTGGCCCTGTGCCTGCGCCTGTGCCTCCGGTGGGAGCGGCGCGGCTTCGCCGCCCCCCGTGCGGGTTTGTTCGCCATAATCATCACCCCAGCAAGGACTTACTTAACCTCTCCCCATCGGCTTCGCGGGACTTTCTCAGACACAGATGAGCTAGGCGGACAGTTGCCACTGGCGCAGCAGCTGAAACTCTACAGTGCAACCCCTGCGTGTATCTGTACTTGCTGCCGGCAACTGATCAGTTTGAGCAAAGCAAACTGTCCGCTCGAGCTGAACCACTATGAGAAAGTCCCGCGTTCGCCCCATGCGTTCGCCATGCGTTCGCCACTGTCACCATGCGTTCGCCATGCGTTCCCGGAAAGGCAAGCACGTCGCAGCTCCGATGCGGTACTCCCGCTGCTGGAATGTGAACAAACGTCCATAATGGCCTTGCGACCGGAGGCGCAGTACAATCAGCAAATTCCGCGTCTTGCTTCCTTCGCGGAGGACCGGCGTGAAGCGGGCCGGGTGTCGGGCGCGGTGCGCGATCTGGTAGGATGATGACAGGACAACGCACAAGCCATGACCGGTTCAGGGAGAAGGACTCTTCGGCCCGGCCCAGGAGCCAGTAATCGTGCCTGTTCTTCGACGAGACCCCGACATCCCTGACAAGGTACTGCGCGAGCGACTCAAGTCCTTGTCAGAGGCCGAAGACGAGTACTGGGCCTTCCGGGGGAATTCCAAACGGGGTCACGCCCATGCCTTCTTCCAGTACCCGGCCATGATGGTGCCCCAGATGCAGGGGGCCCTGATCCGCGCGGTCGCCGAGGCCAGGCCGGCACTGACCAGCGCGTTCGACCCGTTCGTCGGGTCAGGCACGACCTTAACGGAATCGATGCTCCAGGGGCTCCGGTTCACGGGCTGGGACATCAACCCGTTGGCCGCCCTGCTCTGCTTCGCGAAGTCAGGCCCCTTCTACCCGGGTGCTCTGAAACAGAAGCTCGAAGAGCTGATGAGGCGGGTCTCGGCGGATAGATCGACCCTGCTGGAAACCCGCCTGGAAAACGTGACCAAGTGGTTCCACCGACAGGTTTCGGTGCAACTGTCGCGCCTCCGGAGGGCGATCAGGGACGAACCCGCGCGCTGGGCGCGCTGCTTCTTCTGGGTCGCGCTGGCGGACGCGGTTCGACTTTCGAGCAACTCCCGAACCTCGACGTTCAAGCTGCACATCAGGCCGCAGGAAGAGCTGGTCACGAAGCGGCTGTCCCCGGTCGAGTTGTTCAAGGAGGCGGCCGAGCGCAACATCAGTCATTTGCAGACGCAGCACGAGATGCTGAAGGAGCGCGGCTTGGTGGAGAAGGGCAGGTATCGGAAGGAAATCGAAATCAAGCTGTGGGACGCGACGAAGCCCACGCCACGCTCATCGGTCGCGGCTGGGCATGACCTGTTGATCTCCTCCCCACCTTACGGGGACAACAAATCGACGGTTCCCTACGGCCAATACTCGTACCTACCGCTCAGCTGGATCGACGGCACGGATATCATGGACAATTGGGATGAAGGGTGGCTGAAGACAACCCACGAAATCGATACGCGAAGCCTCGGTGGCGTGCTGCAGGGTGATGCGGAGGCGGCCGCCAGCTTGCGTGCTCTCTCCCAGGCGTTCGCGGTGATTGAGAAGGCGCTCGAGCCTTTTCCCCGGGACCGGCTGAAAAGGGTGACCGCGTTCTGCACGGATCTGAACAGGTCGCTCGGGCCGGTGCTGAGCCAGCTGCGCGAAGGCGCATATCTCATCTGGACCGTGGGGAACCGGCATGTCGGAGGGGCGCGGGTGCCTCTGGACGCGATCCTGTCGGACCTCCTGATGGCAAGAGGCTGCCAGCGGGTGGCTGATATATCCCGCCCCATCCTGCTGAAGCGGATGGCCGTGAAGAATAGCATCTCTGACACGATGCGAACGGAGTCGGTCCTGGTGTTTCGGAAATAGACGGAGGACCCGCAATGCCAGAGCCACCCTCGCAACTGCATTTTGAAATTGACTCATGGGTCGTGTTCCAGCTGGGAGAGCAGCTCGTCACGGATATGGTACAAGCGCTCGTCGAGTTGGTGAAAAACTGCTACGACGCTGACGCGACATACGCCAAGGTGGCAATCCATACAGGCGAGTCCCCAGGCGAAGGCTTTCATTACTCGGATGCGCGGGGCTACCTGGTAATCGAGGATAACGGAACCGGGATGCCACTTGACCGAATTCGGGACGGGTGGCTGTTCATATCGAGCTCTCACAAGCGCGAGTTCAAGGCGGAACGGAGGATGACCCCCAAGGGGCGAACCCCATTGGGGGACAAGGGGCTGGGCAGGCTTTGTACGCAGAGGCTCGGAACAAACATCGAGATTATAACAAGGCCGGAAGGTGCCGAGGGCAAGAGCGGGGGCTATCACGTCGGCTTTAGCTGGGCCGATTTCCACTCCGGGAAGAGCCTGTCGCAAGTCAACATCTCTTTTCAGCCGGCACACAAGAAGGAAACCGGGACCGTCCTGATGGTATCGGGGCTGAAGGAAGTGGAGGAATGGACAAGTACGCAAGCGCTGGAGCAGCTGCAGACCGGCCTGTCCCGGCTCATTTCCCCGTTTCAGCTCGTGCGAGACTTCTTTGTGTCCGTGTCGGTGGACGGGGTGCCGTTGCAGCTTGTTGACATCTCCGAAGAGGTGAGGACCGCAGCTACAATCAGGTACGCGATCGAGTCGGACGGTGAAACGTACAGTGTTCGTGGGAAGTACCGTCTCGATTACATTCGACCGCCAAATTCGCAGAAGCAGGAACAGGAGCAATTCCGGGAGATCGTAGAGGCCGACGGCGGTGCGTCCCTGGCCAAATTCCTGCTGGAAGACCCGAGAGCGAAGGATTTCGGGTTCCGAAGGGCGAAGGCGCCTTGGTTCCTCGAATTTGAAGTTCGCAAGGCGCTCGACGATATGCCGGGCTTGCCCCGCGTGGGCGGGCAGCTTGCGAATCCCGGTCCGTTCAAGGGCGAAATCGACAGCTTCGACCTTGGGGAGGACGCGACGCGACCGGCGGACGTGTTTAACAAGGCGGCGGAGTTCCGCCAGTACATCAAGCAAATGCACGGGATCCGCGTGTACCGGGACGGATTCGGAGTAAGGGTCGATGAGGATTGGCTGGGACTCGGAAAACAATGGACACGGGCACGCTCCTGGTACGGCTTGAAGCCCGCGAACACATTGGGCTTTATAGCCATCACGGCGCGAGATAACCCGAAGCTCCAGGAAACGACCAATAGAGAGGGGTTTACGGACACCCCTCATTACAGGGCGTTTTACGCTCT
>DATFNV010000113.1:0-11772 GCA_035266225.1 Gemmataceae bacterium | reverse complement strand
CGGAAGATGGGCGGCCCCGGCTTCCAGGACTTCGTCATCGAGAAGCCCGAGCATTCGCCCCATTACGAGTACGAGAAATACGACGCCGACGACCCACGCTCGCACCGCCGGGCGGTGTATCGCTTCTTGGTGCGCTCGCAGCAGGAGCCGTTCATGGCGGCCCTGGACTGCGCCGACCCGTCGATGCGCGTGGACCGGCGCAACGAGAGCCTGTCGGCACTGCAGGCCCTCGCTTTGCTCAACAATGACTTCATGGTGGCGATGGCCAGGCACTTTGCCGAGAAGCTAGAGCGCTCCGGCGGCGACCTGGCGGCGCAGGTGGAGCGGGGGGTCTACGAGGCGCTGGGCCGCCCCGCCACCGCGGAGGAGAAGGACGCCCTGACGCGCTACGCCCGGAAATACGGCCTGGCGAACCTGTGCCGGGTGCTGTTCAACTTGAACGAATTCGCCTTCGTGGACTGACGTCAGGCCGCGCCAGGAACTGATCGCAACCGCGGGTTGGCCGGAAGGGGCTATCGGGGGGTATACTCACGCCATTCGATTTCCGGTTGTTTAGCGGCCGCCCTCGGGGCGGCGCGCTGGGAGCGCCGCCCCGAGGGCGGCCGCTAAACGTCGGTTTTGCAACGGCGATGGGACACTGGCGCTTCTCGGACAGTCTCCTAGCCAAGGAGGAAGAGGGCCAAACGGGCCGTCGCGGCCTGGAGAGAAAAGGGAAAGAAAGGTCAGCACACACGATGTGTCAATCGTCGGCTATTTCCCCACCGTCACCGGGATCGCCGGGCTCGAATAGCTCACCTTCACCACGAAGTTGACCGACACGTGCGCCAGCACGCTGATCGGCACGTTCTCGATCGGCGTCGCGTTGGGCGCCGCCTTGAGGACGATATGCCCCTTGCTTGCCGTCCCGAGCAGCGTCTTGCTCTTGCCCTCGTCGATGGTCACGCCGGGCGGCAGCGGGTTGCCGAAGACCGTGCCCAGGTGGCGCAGCATCACGTCGAGCGACACGCCCTTGTCGTAATCCTGCCGCCGATGCACCGTCACCTCCAGGCGCACCTCGCCGCCCGGCTTCAACGTCACCACCGACGGCGTTACCTCCACTTTCAGGATGTCCGAAGGATCGGTGATCGCGACCGTCTGCAAGTTTACGTCGAAGCGCGCCCGACCGCCGCCGGGCGAGTAAATCTCCTGATTCGGCGTCGCCCGCCGTACCAGCGTCTCGTTGCCGTCCTTCCCCTTGACCGTTCCCGTGCCGTTCACGTCCACATTGGCCGCGTCGCGCGGCGCGTCGGCAGCGGCACTCAGTACGAGCAGCCCCTGCGTCATGGTCGCGGGGATGGTCAATTCGTTTACCGTCACCCCCTTCGGCAGCCCCTTCACGTCGATCTTGACTGGGCCGTCGAAGCCGTTCAGGCGGGTCAGGTGAACGTACCAGGCGGTACTCGACCCGGGGCCGATCATCGCCTTGTCGCAGTCGCAGCGCAGCGTGAAGTCGGGCCGCGCCCAATCACACTCCAGGTAATAGACGAAGGTGTCGCCGCCCTTGCTGTTCAGGTCGCGGAGGCGCACGACGTAGTCGCCGTCGGCCGGCGGGGTGAAGACGAGCGCCGCGTCCTTGCCGAAGGCGTCGTCGTTCGTCGCCAGCACCTCCCCTTTCGGCGTCATCACGTCCAGCACCGAGTCGAGTGCCGAGCGCAAGGGCGTGCCGAAGCGCCGCGCCTTGACCTCGAAGCGAATCGCCTTGCCCTTCGTCGCCTGGAAGACGAAGTGATCGAGGTCGCGTTTGGCGCCGATGCGGCCGTTGACCCCGCAGGGGATGGCGATGCGCTGGGCCTGCTCCGGCGTGTCGTTCGGCTCGCGCTCCAGCACCTGCGGCAGGGGACTGACGATCAGCGTCGTCGGGTTGGTCTTCCGCCCATCGACGTCGAACTGTACTTCGTGGATGCCGGGTGTCGCCGGTGCCATGACGGTCAGGCGCGGCTTCAGCAACCGCGCGGGGCCGACCGCCTCGACGGTGACGGCCCGCCCCGGGTTGGCGGCCATGGGGTAGACGTGCGTCAGGTACGGCTCGTTCGTGACCGTCAGGGCATAGACCCAACGCGGGTCGCCGTCGTACTTGGAATCGCGCACCTGGATGAAGTAGTCGCCACCCTTGGCGAAGGTGTAGGTCAATAGCGGGTCGGCGAAGTAAAAATCGTCGTTGGCGGCCAGTTCGCGCCCCTCGCTGTCGTACAGGGTGAGCATCGGGTCGGCGTGCTTCTGAAGGTCGTGGATCTTGTCCTGGAGGCGGGCGCAGTGGACCTCGAAGGTACACGTCTGCCCCGCCTCGGCGTGGAACTTGAAGTAATCGACGTCCTCCAATGCCTCGATGCGCCCGCAGACGACACACGGCACGGGGATCGGGTTGGCCCTGGCGAGGGTGTTGTTGTCGCCGGATTCCTGCACGACGGGGTCATCGACGAGGAGAAACTGTCCGACGCTGGAAACGCCGAGAGACGTGGCGATGCGGAACTCGCGCACGCCGAGCGGCGCGTCGGCGGCGACCGTGACCTTCAATTTGACGGAGCGAATGGGGGGCTTCTGCACGGGGGCGGCGGCGGGCACGACCTCGGCGCCGACACCCGCGCCCTCGAAAAGCACCTTGTAGGCGCCGGCGAAGTTCATCTGCCCTTCGACGGTGATTTCGCTCGTCTTGCCGCGCTGCACCGCGACCGGGGTGACGTGCGTCACCATCGGGTAGGAGGTTTGCGCGGGGGCGGGACTCACCACGAAAAACACGAAAAACACGAAAAAGGATAAGACTGACAGAAATATACGGTACATCGATGGCATCACCTCGTGCTCTCTTTCTTATTCCGTCTTTTTTCGTGTGTTTCGTGTGTTTCGTGGTGATTTCCGGTTCCCGCGCGGGGCCAGGGATATCGGGGAGCGGTCTGCCCCCCAGCACCTCACGGTCCACACGCGGACCGGAGGGACCGCTCCCCGATATGCCCTGACCCCGCGGGATGATCTCACTTGCCGAACGTCGGCGCCGCCAGCGCCTCGCCGCGCACCGCCTTCGCCACCGACTCCGGCTGGCCCAGCACTTTCCACACCGCCTCCGCCGGCATCGCCTGACCGCCCATCGTCCAGCGCCCGGCCGACGCCACCCCGGGGCTGCTCGCGGCGTACCCTTCCGGCGTCAGCGCCAGCCAGTCGTCCCCCGCAGGCAGTGACAGGAGCCTCAGCAGTAGTCGGCCGCTCGCCGCGTCCCAGAGGCGCACCAGGCCGTCGAAGCTGCCCGAGGCGACGCGCTTCGCGTCCGGGCTGATTGCCGTGGCGTACACGACCGAGCCGACCGCCAGCGCCCGCAGCGGCGCCCCGTCCTTGCCCTGCCAGAGGCGCACCGTCTGGTCGCCGCCGGCCGAGGCGACGAGACTGCCGTCCTTGCTGAAGCAGACTTCGTGGACCGCCACGCCGTGACCGCCCTGTACTCGGACGCGCTCGCCGGTCTGCGGGTTCCACCAGTGCAGGCCGCTCTCGAACCCCGACGAGACGACGCTCTTGCCGTCGGGAGAAACCGCCACCGCCAGCACGTCCTGCTCCATGCCGCTGAACGTGAAGCGGCCCTTGCCGGTGGCCGCATCGACCAGCTTGACCGTGCGGTCCTTGCTCGCGGACACCAACCACTTGCCGTCGGGGCTGAAGGCGACCGCGTAAACGAAGTCGGAATGTCCCGTAAGCGTCAGTTCCGTCTTGCGCGAGGCCACGTCCCAGACGCGCACCGTCTTGTCGAAACTGGCCGAGGCGAGCCGCTTGCCGTCCGGGCTGAACGAGACGGAAAAGACCACGTCCTGATGGCCGCCGAGGCTGGCGACCAGCTTCCAGTCGGCGACGGCGTAGAGGCGCAGGTCGCCCTTGGCCGACGGCTGTCCACCGGCGACCGCCAGCAGCGTGCCATCGGGGCTGAAGCGCAGGTCGTTGACGGCCCCAAGGACGTTGGTCAGCACCTTCACGGGTTTCGCCGTCGCCAGGTCCCAAACGGTGACGCGGCCATAGCTCCCCGCGGCCAGCAGCTTACCATCGGGGCTGAAGACGACCGCGGCGACCGGGGCCAGTGGGCCGGCCTTGAGCGTCAGCTCCAGCTTTCCAGGGGTGGCCGGCCCGAGGGCGCCTTTCGGGGGGACGGCGCTCGTGGAGAGCGTGACGTCCAGTTTGCGCGTCGGCCGCGGTGCGGATGTCGCGATCGTGGACGGATCACTCTCGGGTTTGGTCCCCTCCTTTGCCCCGCCGTCGATCCAGCGGCGCAGCAAGTCGATCGTCTCGGCCGTCAGCGGCGTCGCGGCCAGCGGCATGCGCTTCTCGGTGTCGTCAATCAGCACCGCCTTGATCAGCGGGCTATCGGCACTTTTCCCCACGCGGATGACCTGCTCCTTGCCCCCCTTCAGCACGGCGTCGTAACTGTCCAGCGCCAGGCCGCCGGACACATCGACGTCGCGGACGTGCTTGGCGTTGTGGCACGCGGTGCAGTTCTTGCGCAGCACAGGTCGCACGTCCTGCCAGTAGGTCGGCTCGGCAGCGGGCGCCAGGGAGGCGAGCGCGACGAGTGCGATTCCCACGAGGTAGAGGGATGGTTTCATGATCCATCGTGTAGCGGCCGCTCGCAGAGCGGCGCGAACGCTAAGCCGCAAGCGGCCCCGCGTTAGTGATTGAACAAAAACTCACTACGATTGAGCAGAACCCACAGCAGGTCTTCGACCCCCTCGCGCTCCGTCGGTGCCTTCTTGATCCAGTCGAGCGCCTTGATCGTTTCGCCGGGCTGCGGCGGCCGCGACAGCGTCACCAGGTACAGTTCCTCGACCACGTCTGTCAGTGGCACCTTGGCCTTGAGCAGCCCCTCGACCCGGCCGGTGGGGGCCGCGATTTTCTTGTTGAGGAAGTCGCCGTTGAGCAGGTGCAGCGCCTGGGCGATGTTCGGCTGCGCCGTCCGTTCGCACTCGCAGGTGATCTGCCGCGGCGGCCGCCCAAACGTGTCCAGCAGGAAGGAGCGCACCTTCGTGTCGGGCAGCTGGATGGCTCGGGTTCCCAGCGGCAGTCCCTGGTACTTCTCGCGCGTCCCCGTCGCGAAGTCGAGGGCGTCGGCGAGCTGCTCCGCCGTCAGCCGCTTGACCGTGTAGCGCGTGTGCTGCACGTTGGCGGCGTCGGCCGCGTTCCCCTCCGTCTTGAGCGAACTGAGCTGGTACGCCCGGCTGTTCAGGACCGTCCGCAGCAGGTGCTTGAGGTCGTACTTGTGTGCGACAAAGTCCGCCGCCAGGGCGTCGAGCAGCTCCGGGTTGCTCGCGGGGTTGGTGGCGCGCATGTCGTCGAGCGGCTCGACAAGGCCGCGGCCCATCGTATAGCCCCAAAAGCGGTTGACAATATTCCTGGCGAAGAACGGGTTGTCCCGGGCGGTCAGCCACTCGGCGAGCTTGCGGCGGCGGTCGAAGGGGTCGTCCATGTCGGGGCCGTCGAGCGGGTGCGGCTTGACCACGCCCTTGCGCGGCTGCGACTGCTCGCCGCTCGGCCGCAGGTAGACCACCGTCTCGGCCCCGAAAATGCCGAACTCCTGGCTCGACTTCGTCCCCAGGCGCACGAAGAAGGCGCTCAGGCCGTAGTAATCGTCCTGCGACCACTTCTCGAAGGGGTGGTGGTGGCAACGGGCGCACTGGATGCGCACCCCCAGGAAGACCTGCGCCGTCGTCTCCGACCAGTCGAGGGGGTTGTTGGCCGTGCGGTAGTAGTTGGCCGGCCCGTCCGTGAAGGTACTGCCCTCCGCGGTGATGACGTCGCGGGCGAACTCGTCTACCGGCTTGTTGTCGCGCAGGGCGGCGCGCACCCAGTTGTAGAAGCTCCACATGCCCTTCTCCTGAAGGGCGTCGCGGTCGATGCGGAGCAGGTCGCCCCACTTCAGCGACCAGTAATCGACGAATTCCGGGCGATCGAGCACCTTGTCGATCGCTTTCTTGCGCTTGTCGGGGTCCTTGTCGGCCAGGAACGCCTTGACCTCGGCGGCCCCCGGCAGGGTGCCGAGGGCGTCGAGGTGGACGCGGCGGAAGAACTCCTCGTCGGCGCAGAGCGGCGACGGCGTCAGGCCAAGGTCCTTCCAGTGGGCGATCAGCTTCTCGTCGATGAAGTTGTTGGCCGGTACGTCGGGATACTTGTCGATTCGGGTGTAGGGGAGCGTGACCTGGGCGACCGCGACCTGGCCGCCGAAGCGGATCATGACGGACGTCTCCCCGCGAGCCTTGGCGGTGACGAGCCCGGCCGGCGTCACCGAGGCGACGCCGTCGTTGAGCGCGTCGAACCGCGCCGTCGCCGTCACGTCTTCGGCCCGGCCGTCGCCCCAGGTGGCGCGGACGATGAGCTGCTGGCGCTCGCCGGGGACCATGACGCGCTTCGCCGGCCAGACCACCAGCGTGGTGACGGCCGGCGCCGTCGCTTCCGGCTCGGGAGCACCGTCCTCGAGCCAGCGGCGGAGGGTTTCGTAGGCGGCCGAGTGGGCCGGGAGTCGCTCGCCCCCGGCGTGCTCCATGACCAGGGCCGGCTTCTGCAAAAGGATGCTTCGCTCGGGGTCGGACAGCACGACGCGCCGCCCCTCGGCGCTTTGGACGATCTCTTTATGGTCGAAGGCCGGGTCGTAGCCCAGGAGACTGAGCTTGAAGCCGCCACGGCCGAGGGCGGCCCCGTGGCAGGCGCCCTGGTTGCAACCGGCCTTGGTCAGCACCGGCACCACCTCGCGGACGAAACTGACCGGCACCTCGGCCGTGGCGTGGCGCACCTTCGCCAGCACGACGGCCGCCTGCCCGGCCGCCCGCACGTTGATCGCCGCGTCGCCGTCGCCGGCGGCACGGACGACGCCGAGGCCATCGACGGTCGCCACCTTCGCCGCGCCGCTGCTAAAGGTCGCCTCGCGGGTGAGGTCCCAGCGGCGGCCGTCAGCGTACTCGCCGATGACGACGACGTGCTGCTCGGCCCGCGGGCCGTCGAAGTCGATGCTCGGCGGCAGGAGGGTCAAGGAGCGCAGCGGTGCCTTCGGCGCCTCGGCCACCGGCTCGGCGGCGGGCAAGGCGCCGGCGCCGACGAATGCCGCGGCGAGGCCAAGGGTCCACAGGAGCGGGCGGTGCGTCATGGCCGTTGTTCCAACAGGGCGGGCGGGTGGGTAGCGGGCCGCGGCGGGTGAGGACCGCGCCAGCGTCAGGTGGGACGCGAGCCGGCGCGTGGTCGGTCTGGGGTTATCGTGATCGAAAGGCGCAAGCGTGTCAAGAAAAAGATGCGGAAAACGGCGAGCGGCCGAGCGGCGCCCGTGGGTCGGGCGGCTACTTGTACGCCGCCGCCCCCTGCACGAACGGCGCCCAGGCCAGGCCGAACGCGGTCACCTGCACGTCCACCTTGCGCGGGGTCAGCAGCAGTTCCGTGTGGTCCTCACCGACCTGGCGCCACTTCTCGTACAGCGCTGCGACACGACCCTTCCACTCGGCTTCCAGCTCGACCTGCTTCTTTGTCGGCTGATCGCCGGTCACGGCCCGCATCGCCGACGCCCCGAGCTTCAGCGGCACCAGCATCCAGCCAAGGACGCCCCCGCCCGCGTCCGGCCCGCCCCTCTGCTCCGCCGACAGCGCCGGCATGGGCAGGTTCAGCGCGTTGAACTTCGGCAGGTACTTCGCCCGCTCCGTCTCGTAACCCTTGCCCGCCTCGCGCAGGGCCGCGTCATGGCAGCGCTGCCCGAAGGCCAGCAGGTCCTCCTGCGGCTGGCTCACCAGGCCGAGCTTCTTGTTCTCGAACAGGCGCAGCCGGGCGTTGCCGTACAGGTATTCGGCAAACGCCTTCTCCAGCGCTTTGAGCTTCTTCGCCGTGTCCAGCGACTCCGGCACCGGGGCCCAGCCGGCCGCCGCCTCCGGCGCGTCGAGCAGCTGCCCCTCGACCGACTCAGCCGTCAGCCACTTGAGCGACTCGCCGGGCGCCGCCGACTCGGCCAGAAAGCGGTACCCCTTGCGGTGCTCCAGTCCCTTGCGACGATCGACGAAGGCGACCTCGGCGAAGGCCAGCACGCGCGGCCGATAGACGATCTCGACCCCCGGCGCGGCGGGCCGCTTGAGCGGCAGGAAGAACTGCCTCACGTCGGCCGGCAATTCCGGCCGGTCCTTCGGCGCGGCGGGGACGGCTGCCGGGACGATCCCCTGCTGCAAACGCTGGCGGAACTCCTGGTCCTGCGCCCGCGCCGCCTGCGCCACGGGCACGGCGACGGGTTTCGCCGCCAGGGGGACGGCGACGGGCTTCTTCGCCCCGCCGCTCGCCAACTTGTCCTTGAGCGGCTTCATCAGCGAGCTGATCTGCTCGCGATTCATCGGGCCGCGCAGGAACGACAGCGCCCAGCGGCTCTGAAAAACGACGGGCTTGGGTTGGTGGACGTCGTGCAGCAGGAAGACGCGGTTCTTCAGCGCCGAGATGACGCCTTCCAGATAATTGCGATCGCTGAGGGTGCCGCGCTCGGCGGCGACGCCTTCCAGTCCCTCGATGAGCCGGGCCTTGTCGCGCTCGGTCTGCAGCTTGCCGACGAACCACGTCCCCGCGTTCGACAGCGCCTTGTAGTCGAGATCGACGGGGTTTTGCGTCGCCAACAAGACGCCGACGCCGAAGGCCCGGGCCTGCTTGAGCAAGGTCATCAGCGGCACCTTGGTCGGCGGGTTGGCCGGGTGCGGCGGCAGGTAGCCGAACACCTCGTCGAAGTAGACCAGGGCGCGAAGGCTGGACGTGCCCGGCTGCTTGCGCGTCCAGTTGAGGATCTCGACCAGCAAGAGCGCCACGAAGAACATGCGCTGCGTGTCATCGAGGTGGGCGATGGAGAAGATGAGCTGTCGCGGCCGGTCGCCGCCGTCGAGCATCTTCGCCAGGTCGAGCGGCTCGCCGGTGATCCACGTCGAGAAGCTCGGCGCCGCCAGGATGTTGTTCAGCGCCACCGCCAGCTTGAGGCGATCCTTCTCGGGGTAAAACGTCTCGACGTCGAAGGCGCCGACCTGGTCCATCGGCGGGGTCTGCACCTGCTGGATGAGGCCGCGCAGGTCGAGGTCCTTGCCGCGCGTCCAGGAGTGCATCAGCAGCTGGGCGATGAGAATGTGTTCGCGCGACTGCACGGGGTCGGCTTCGAGGCCGGTGAGGCCGAGGACGGCGCTGGCGGTGGCGTCGATGCGCTGGTTGAGCGCCTCACGCGGCAACTCGCCGCGCGGGGCGGCGAAGCTGCCGAGGATCGACAGCGTCAGGCCGGCCTCGCTGCCCGGCGTGTAGACGCGCCACTCCGACGAATCGCGGCAGAGGGCGACTCGCTCCGGCTTCTGGTACGAGTCGGCCAGCCCCTGCCGCCAGCGCTTGGCCAGGTCGGTGGCATATTCGAGGGGGCTCAGCTTCTTCTGGCGGGCGTCCTCGGGGTTGAGCCAGGGCTCGAAGTCCTTCGGGTCGAGGTTGGGGAACTGCAAGAGGAGGTTTGCCAGGTCGCCCTTGGGGTCGATGATGATGCAGGGGATGCCGTCGATGGCGGCCTCTTCGAGGAGGCTGATGCACAGGCCGGTCTTGCCGCTGCCGGTCATGCCGACGACGACGCCGTGCGTGGTCAGGTCGCGGGCGTCGTACATGACGTGCTTGTCGGCCAGGACCTGACTGCTGGCGATGTCGTACTCGCGCCCGAGGTAGAAGCAGGCGGGCTGCTCGATGTCGAACGGCTGCGGTTGAGGCGCCGGCGGCGCAGTGATCGCTTCCGGCGGTGCGACGGCGTTGGGCTCGGTCACGAGGTACACTCCCCTGATAGCGGTGGTGGTCGTGCGCCGTATTATGGGGGCCGCACGTCGATTTGCACAGGGGCACAGCTCCTTTTGCCGCGCAGGGGCCACCGGGGAGTGACTTACCCACGGGGCAACTCGGTGGGCAAGTCGCTCACGTGGCGCAACCACCGCAATACTATGGACTTGCGCCTTTGGAAATGTGACTTGCCCACTTGCCCACGTCTTTGTGGTCAAGTCGCCCTGCCGGCGCCAGCCGCTGGCAACTCCGGACATTGACGGCCCAGCGTCCGCAGCGGGGCCGGCAACAAGGCGGAAGCGTTTCGCTATGGCGTGGCGCAGCCCGAGGCTGCCGGTTGACTTGACGATCTTCTATCGCAATCGATCGCGTTAGCGCACTATCTTGCTACAATGGCACAATGCGCGGGAGGAAGCAGTCGTGTGGCAACAAATCATATGGAATGACGAACCGGGCGGCAACGTCGAGCACATCGAAGAGCATGGACTGACGGTTGACGATGTCGAGCACGTGCTGGTCAACCCTGACAACGAAGGAGTCAGCCGATCATCGGGCTTGCCCTGCGCTTTCGGTTGGGCGCCCGACGGCAGGTATATCATCGTCGTGTAGGAAGCCGTTGATGCAGACACGATCTATCCCGTCACCGCCTATGAAGTCCCCGAACCTTGATGCGAGCAGAGGATAGTCCCATGGCAGAGAAGAGATTCCAGCGAATCGTGCGACCGGCGACGCCGGAGGAGCGCGAACGCCACGCGAACATCCGGCGAACGATCGTGCAGGAGTTCCCCCCGGTCGAAGGTGCCGGGCGCCCGGAATCACCCCCCGGCATCCCCTCCCGGATTCGCCAGGCGAGGGAAGCCCGGGGCCTGACCTGGTACGCTCTCGCCAAACTCGCCGGGATTCCGAACGCGAACACCGTCCGCGATATCGAATACGGACGAGATGCGCAACTCTCGACGGTGCAGGCCGTGGCCCACGCGCTCGGGCTGCGTCTCGAACTGATGGAAGAGAAGGTGAAGGCGAGAAACGAACTTGCCGTATGGCGGAATACCGCCCGCGGGACGATCAGGGAAAGAGCTGCGTCCTGTTTTACGACTGTGTTACGATTGTCCTGTTTTACGATTGTTTTACGATTCTGTTTTCCGATCCACGGGGACGAAGGGTCGAGCAGCCCGCGAAGTCCGGCGCGCAGTCGCTCTTCCAGTCGGTGGCGGTTCGTCTCAGCCATTGGTCAGGCAAACAAAGGTGGGCAAACAAAGGTGTCACGAGCCGTAAAGACAGCATGTCTTTAACTGACACCGTTGTTTTCCTCGGCGCCCCTTGAACCACAAGGACTTCCGCACTCGGCAATGCTCCTGAGACACGACCCATTATCCGTGCCCGGCGGTGATTTGCAAAGGGGAGCCGGCGGCCTCACAGGCGGCTGCGCTCCCGCGCGTCGGTGTAGGTTTTCTCCAAATCGACCGGTACGGCGGGCGCGCCGCGGAGGGCCAGCGGCAGCAGCGGCAACCGCCCGCCGACCGTCAGCGGCACCGGCCAGAGGTCGATCAGGTTCTCCGCGCCGCGGCGCGCCGGGCGGTAGGCCACGGCGTAGAGGTACACGTCATCCGCCAGCAGGTACTTGTCGTCGGCTTCCAGCAAGCGGATGAGTTCGTTGTGCAGGTTGGCGTGGCGAGTGGTGACAATGTCGGCGGCGATCAGGCCGATGCCTTTCTGAAGGTACGCGGCACACTTGCCGGCGAAACCCCCCCGGGCGTCATCCCTGTCCTTGTTACCAGGACTGACCAATTCGATGACGGCGACGAGACGGGCATCGTCGATCATGTCGCGCACCTGCACTTCAATCTCGTCAGGGAAAGTGCCCGGCATCGTGAGCGGAGGGGCGGGGGGTGCCCAGGTCTGGAGAGCAACACCGCCGGGACCATTGGGCGACTCATCCTCAGGCTCCGGCGGGCGCTCAAATTCGGC
>DATFNV010000112.1:0-29260 GCA_035266225.1 Gemmataceae bacterium | reverse complement strand
GTATCGCCGTCCGCGGATCTCGACTGTCGTGTCGCGGTCGAAGAACGGCAGATCGCGAAGAACGACGGCCATTGGGGCATCCTGCCGGAACAAGGGTCGAACGCGGGGCTGGGGCTACTCCGGGTCGAATTTGTACCTCTCGAAGTCTACCGTCATCCACCCTAGCTCGTCCGTATCGTCCAGCGCCCCCTCGGAGATGAAGCGGACTGTAAACTCGCCGGGCTTCAGGCCGCGGCCCGTGCAGCGCTCCCACAACTCGGTCTGGGTGGGGGCGATGCCGAGGCACTCGTCGCCGTGGTAGGCGGCCCATTTCCGGTGGTGTCGCTTCAACAGTTCCGGCAGGGCCCGGCGGAACGCCTGCTCCGATTGGACGTAGATCGGGTTCTTGGCCCAGTCCGCCAAGGCGGGAAGGCCGTTTTCGGGAGCCGGCGGTGATGTGGCCTCGGGCTGCTGGTTTGGCGTCACGGCGTTGCTCCCGGAAGGGCGGGGATACGACGGCGATGATATTCATCGTCGCAACCCGGGCAACGAAGTGCAAGAGGGAAAACGGCAGAGCGAAGGTGCCCCGCGCCAAGCGGCACGGTCTGGCGACGCTGTGCGTCGGCGGCGGACAGGGCGCGGCGATGCTGGTGGAAGCCGGGTGAGGAGTCCTGCGGTTCGTGCCGTGACACGGGCCGGCGCTCGTGGTAGACTCATCTCCAACCTAAGATGAAACCGGGGGGAGGGAAACGAACCATGACCCTTACGATTGACTTTCCCGCTGAGACGGAACGGAAGCTCCTGGCCCGGGCTGCCGCTACCGGCAAGGACGTGGTCGCCCTCGTGCATGAGGCGGTCGAAGAGAAACTTCGGACACCCCTCCCGACCTTCGCGGCGGTACTGGCCCCGGTCCACGAAGACTTCCGCAAGAGCGGCATGAGCGAGGGGGAACTGGACCTTCTCCTTGAAGGGACGTTGGCCGAGGTTCGCAAGGAGCGCCGCGAGCGTCAGGGCCAGGGCTCATGAGTGACCGCGCCGTCTTCGACTGTATGGTCTACCTGCAAGCCGTCGCCAACGAAAGCAGCCCCGCCTTCGCCTGCTTCCGTCTGGTCGATGACGGTCGCGTGACGCTGTGCGTCAGCGCCGAAGTGCTGGCCGAGGCCCGAGACGTGCTCGCCCGGCCGGCCCTCCGAGCCAAGTTCCCCCGCCTGACGGCCGAGCGCGTGGAGGCCTTCCTCAAGAATGTCGAGGCGAAGGCGGTCCTGATCGCTGCAATGCTGGTGAAAGCCGCTAATAATGGGGGATAGGAGCGGATGAGTACGGACCCCGCGCCGGTACGGACCCTGCCGGCGCCGCCCCCCAAACCAGCACCGACGATCCACGAAGCCGAGCGCGCTTCGGGCGCATCGGGTGCCGTGCTCCGCGGGGTCGAGATCGACTTCACGGCCGCCGTGGTCCGGCGGCGGGCGGGAGAGGACGTGGTGGTCTGCGGCAGCGATCTCGACGCGAATCGGCGACTGGCTTACAAGATCGAATCCGGGGTAGGGCCGGCCTCACGCCCGCAAACGCCTCATCGCCGAGCCGGCCCCCTGTCGCTGCCGCATTTCCACCAGGTGACTCGGTCGCCGGACGGCCATACCTTCTACGAGACGGAGAACCGCAAGACGAGGAAGAAACCATGAACTACTTCACACGCGACCTGGTCCGGCGGTTGAGTTCCGACGACGACTCCGTCGTCAACGCCGCCCACCGGGAGTGGGAGGAGGCGAATGAGCGCTACGAGAGGCATCTGCGCACCATCGAGCCGGAGCTGCCGCCTCATGTCCGCGAGTTCAACGACCTCTTGCTGCACGACGCGGTTGTGTCGAATATTGCCCGCGAGGGAGACAAGCTCATCATGGTGCTCCAGAAGGACATTCCCCCTCGGGACACCGTGATCCTCACGTACAGCCTCATCGAGGACCCGGTGATCGACCCGGAAGCCCTTCCCGCCGAGGACCGGCTGAAAGTGATGGACTTTCAGTACGACGAATTTGACCTGGTCCGGGCCGGGGAGAACAAGGTCTACGCGCAGGGCATTGTGTTCGGCAACGGCTGGGAGATGACGCTCCGTTTCACCGACGTCCGCGTGACCCTGGCCCAGGCTCTCTACCCGTTCCCGGGGACCATGCTGGTCCCCACCGCCACCTCCGTCCTCGCGCAATCCGCTTGAGAGGTACTCATCGGGCTACTCCCGATAGAACGTCATCCCGTCGAGGTCCATCGTCACCCAGGACCCTATGTCCTTATGTGCAAGCGCGCCGGTACAGACGAAGCCGACGACAAACTCATCGGGTTTCAGGCCGCGGCTCAAGCAGCGCTCCCACAACTCGGTTTCGGTGCGGGCGATGCCGATGCACTCGTCGCCGTGGTAGGCGGCCCACTTCCTTTCGTAGCGCTTCAGCAACTCCGGCAGATTACGGTGGAACGCCTGTTGCGAGCGGACGTAGACCGGGTTGTTGGCCCAGTTCGCCAGGGCGGGGAGGATGTCTTCGCGAGCCGGCGGTGATGTGGCCTCGTGTTGCTGTTTTGGCGTCACGGCGTTGCTCCCGGAAGGGCGCGGTTACGCGGGCGATGATATTCATCGTCGCAACCCGGGCAACGAAGTGCAAGGGGGAAAGCGGTAGAGGGAAGGTACCCCGGGCGCCAAGCGGCACGGTCTGGGGACGCTGTGCGTCGGCGGCGGCCAGGGGGGGCGATGCTGGTGGAAGTGGCGTGACGGCAGGAGGAGGACATCGGGGACCGCCCTGGGCGATGGGCGGTCCCCGATGAGTGGCTTCTCATATCTCGCACGGTTTCCGGCGCCGATACCAGCCGCCGACGGCCAAGACGACAGCCCCGGTTCCCAGGAGGGCGAGGCTTGACGGCTCTGGGACGCTCGTCGTGGTTGAACCCGCCGCCGGCGTCACCGTCAGGTTGTCGATGGCGAACTCCACGGGCGCTCCGCCCGTGGCGAAGGCGGTGAGTTGGACCGTGCTGAACGGGCTAGCGCTGCTAAAGGTAAACATCCCGCCGGGGAACGTCCCGCCGATGTTCAAACTTGGCTGCATCTGAGTCCCGAACGGGGTCGTTACATCGATCTGGCCGAGGCCGTTAGTGGCAAATGCGAAGCTGACCGAGTCGATCGGCGAATGGAAGTCGATGGTCAGCGTATTGCCGGTCGTCCCCCGCGGCTCGAATAGGTTCTGGCCGCTGAACTGGGGGGTCGGCTGAAAGTTGAAGATCTCGAAGGCGCCGGTGCTCGGCGTCGCGAGGAAGTCGGTAAGGAATGTCGGTGGCCCCACGTTCGGAGCCTGGTTGAGGATCGGGGTCGGTTCGTTGACCGTGAACTTAGGCTCAGGCTGTCGTAGGTAATGACCCTCGCACCGGGTGCAAAGTCGCCGGGTCCGATCGGCCCCGCCGCAGCCGAGGCGGGAGACAAAGCGAGGGCCGTCAGGCCAAGCAGCAAACAGGTCTTCATCGCGTTCCTCCGATGCGCCGCACGGTCGTGCCGCGCCGCTGCCATAGGGAAAGAGAATGGCGTACCCGCCGCCCGCGACCTCATTTACCTTGGCTTAGGCCGGTAGAAGTACCGAACCCACGCGGCGGCGTATTTCGGGTGTTCGGGGTCGTCGTAGGAAGTCACCGTCACCGGGCGGAACCCGTCGGCCTTGCGGCGCCTCACCTCGGCCCCGTACTCGGCCGTCGTCATCTCGTCCTTGTACTCCCAGTCGCGCCCGTCTGGGTTCTCCCAGGCGATGGCACCGAACCGGATGTTCCCGGCGGGATCCCGGTACGCGGTGACGAGGGTGAGGTACAGGTCGTTCGCCTTCGCCTCCTCCGCGAACTTCGCCAGCTGGCCGCGCGTCAGCCCCGTCTCCAACCGCCACTTCTTCCGGCCGTAGTCGCTGTACCAATGTGACACAGTGAAGTTCGGGTTGGGTCGGTTGCAGGGAATGAGCAGGTAAGGCTTGATCCCCTCTTGCCTCCTGTCGGCGACGAATTTCGGAAGGAGGTCGTTGGGCACCCCCCAGAGAAAGATGGCGATCCCGTCGTCGGCCGTATGGTGCAAATCGTGCATGCCACGCTTAGGGATATCGACCCACAGCCTCTGGATGTCGCGGTGCCCCGGCACGAACTGCGCCTTCCCGGCCTCTTCGACGTCGAGCCGGACCAGTACACTCTCTGCCCTCGGAGCGTTGGTGAGCTTCACCGCAATGGTGTGGACCTGGGGCGGGCTGGCCGTGGCGTGGTCTCCCAGAGCGACCGGGACGTAACCCGTGCCGAGACCGTTGGCCCACCGGACGACGTCCTCCGGCGATTTCGCGTGGACCTCGGCGAAGTCGGTCACCTCGCGCCGGTTGTGCTCGCCGAGCGGCAAGTAGGCCGTCGCGTCCAGAAACACCGGGCGTGCCTCGTCCGGGGCGGGCGCCTCCTCGCCCTCCTTCCCGGTGGAGGGCCCACCCGCCGTCGGCACACGGAACACGCCCGACGCCCACAAGGCCGCCAACCCCAGCAGCATCGCCGCGCCGACCCCGGCCCCCAACACCCGCCGTCGCGGGGCGGCCCCAGGCTTGCCGGCCCGGGCCCACTTCTCGCCGTCGCCGGTCTTGACGAACGGGGCCAGCGCCGCCGCCGCCTCGGCCGGCGTCCGGTAGCGGCGCGCCGAATCCTTGGCCATCATCTTCGCCACGACGGCCGCCAGTTCCCCCGGCACGTCCTGCCGCACCTGGTCCAGGGCCACCGCTTCCAGCGACACGTGACCCCGTAGAACCTCGAACAGGCTCTTCCCCCTGAATGGCGGGGCGCCGCTCAGCAGGTAATAGAGCGTACACCCCAGGCTGTAGATGTCGGCCCGGATGTCGGCGCCGGCCGCGTCCAGCGCCTGCTCCGGGGCGATAAAGTCCGGAGTGCCCAGCAGGTTCCCCACCGGCGTCAGCCCCGTGTCGGCGTCTCCCTCCCGGGTCGCCTTGGCGAGGCCAAAATCGAGTACCTTGACGATCTCCTTTGCGCCGACCCGGGCCAGGATCAGGTTGTGCGGCTTGACGTCGCGGTGGACCAGGCCGTGCTCGTGAGCGTGCTGCAAGCCGAGCGCCGCCTGCCGGACGTAGTCGCACGCTCGGGCCACCGGCAGTGGTCCTTGCCGCCGCACCACCCGGGCCAGGTCCTCCCCATCGACGTACTCCATTACCAACACGAGCAACTCGCCCCGTGAGAGGGCGTTGTGTACCCGGACCACGTTGTCGTGGCTCAGCCGGGCGGCCGCGCGAATCTCTCGGAGAAAGCGCTCGGCCGCCCCGGGCCTGTCCAGGAGTGCCTGAGTCACCACCTTGAGCACTTCCACCCGTCGCGTTAGCACGTTCCTCGCCAGGTAGACGACCCCCATGCCACCCCGACCCAGCTCGCGGAGGATTTCGTACTCCCGGCTGTTGACCAACTCCGGCGGTAGGGCCGGGACCGCCGACCGCGGGCCGGCGGCCGTGCCGGCGCCCCCGACGCTCTCGGCCAAGCCGGAGAGCGATGCGCCGGGCATGGGGGTGGCGGAGCCGCCGTGGGCCTCGCGGAGGCGCGCGAGGAAGTCGTCGGGGGGCAGCCCCGCCGCGACCTCGCAACAGTGCGGGCAGCCCTCCAGGTGGGACACGATCTCCTCGGCCAGGCGGTCCTCCAACCTCCCGGCCTCGAACGCTCGCAGGGCGTCGGCCGAGGGATGGCTGGCGTGTCCGGCGGTCATCGGCAAGCCCTTCCGCGGGCCCGGCGTGCGGGCCTCTATAAAAGAAATGGCAGAACTCGAGATGACATTACGCGAAAGCGCGCTCAGCTCATGAAATCGCCTAGTTCCTCGCGCAAGCGCTTGAGGACGCGTGAGCCGGCCCCCCGGACGGCGCCGACCGTCATTCCCAAATCACGAGCCACTTGTTCGGCCGGGAGGCATTCCAGCTTGATCCATATGAATGCTTGTACAGACTTCGTGCCGAAGTCCCGCTCGACGACGGCCAGGTGCTTGTGAAGGAGGTCCCGGGCGTGTTCCTGTTCCAGCCACCGGTCCAACTCGTTCGTCGGGTCTTCCAGTTGAGCAAGGACGTGTTCCCCCTCCAGTTGGTGGCCATGCTCCTTCAACGAGTCCAGCACACATCTGCGCGTGATCTCGCGCAGCCAGCCCCGGAAGGAGCCTTTTCCCTTCCAGTCGAACTCGGGTATCCTGCGCACGACGACGAGGAAGACTTCCTGAACCACGTCCTCGGCGTTGGCCTCGTCGCGCAGCCCGTGGACGTGGGACAGCCAACGACGAATCATCGGCTGGTAGAAGTGCTTCAGCCTCTCCTGGTCCTCGGCCTTGGTTATGCCGTGCTTGAGTCGGTAGAGAAAGCCTGCGGGGGTCGTGCCCGCCATGATCTCATCCCCGGAACGGGAGGGGAACACACGGCGACGATTATCCCGCCCTCCCTCCTCGCCGTCAAACACAATGTTATGCCTTCTCGAATGCGTGCCCCGTCCGGCGGCCGGGGCACGCCGCTGTCGAGGTCCGAGCCCCTTTCCCGTCCTGCGAGGCTGGTCATATTGTTAACCGCGGGGCGGCGCGAACGCGAGGCGACGAGCGAGGAAGTGACAGTAGGAGTCACACGGCATGGCGTTCTTTCAGGCGGACAACCTCTGGGTGGAGATTCAGGACGGCACCGCCTTCCTCCGGCTCGACGTCGCCGGCAAAAGTCTGAACGTCCTCAACCGGCAGGCCCTCGCCGACCTGGACGCCGCTCTTGACCGCATTGCCGCCGAGCGTACCGTCCGCCGCCTCATCGTCACCAGCGCCAAGCCGACCGGCTTCCTCGCCGGCGCCGACGTCCACGAATTCGCCCACGTCGCCGGGCCGCACGACGCTGCCGAACTCTCCGCGACCGGACAGCAGCTCTTCGACAAGCTGGAAGCGCTGCCCATCCCATCGGTGGCGCTGGTGTCCGGCCCCTGCCTCGGCGGCGGACTGGAGCTGGCCCTCGCCTGCGATTATCGCTGGGTCGTCGATCAACCGAAGACGCAACTCGGGCTGCCCGAGATCAAGCTCGGCCTGCTGCCCGGCTGGGGCGGCACGCAGCGGCTGCCGCGCGTCGTCGGCCTGGAGCGCGCCCTGCACGTCATCCTGGCCCAGCATCAGCTCGGCGCGAAGGATGCCCTCCGCTGGGGACTCGCCGACGCGATCGTCGCCGGCGCCGGCGGGCCGAAGGAGTGGCTCGCCCGGTTGCCGCCATTGCCGCTCGAGAAACGGCCGAAGAAGGGCCTCCCTTTGCGCACCTGGCGCCAGAAGCTTCTCGAATCAACACGCCTGGGGCGATCCATCCTGTTCCGCGGGGCCGAGTCGATCCTCAAGAAGAAGACGCCCGACGACATGCCGGCACCCCATGAAGCCTTCGAGGCCGTCCGCATCGGTGTCACGCAGGGCATGGCCGCCGGGCTGGCCCACGAGCGCGAGGCCATCGGCCGCCTGGTGACGACGCCGGCCTGCCGCAACCTCGTCGCGCTCTTCTTCGAGAGGGAGCTGGCGAAGCAGATGCCGCCCGAACTGGCGGACGTGCCGGCGCGGGAGATCAAGCGCGTCGGCGTCGTCGGCGCCGGCACGATGGGCGCCGGCATCGCACAACTGGCCGCGGTGCGCGGCTGTGAGGTGGTCATTCGTGAAGTCAACGAGATGGCCCTGGCCGCCGGGACGATCAAGATCGCCGCCCTGTTCTCGCGGGCCGTCGCTCGCGGCGTGCTGACGCAGGCCGAGGCCCAGCGCGGCCTGGCCGCCGTCAAGGGGACGGTCGCCTGGGACGGCTTCGGAGACGTCGATCTCGTCATCGAAGCGGTTATTGAAGATCTGGAGTTGAAGCGGAAGGTCTTCCGCGACCTGGAGGCACACACCCGGCCCGACACGCTGCTGGCGACGAACACCTCTTCGCTGGGCGTGGCCAACCTTCAGGAGGGGTTAGCGCACCCCGGGCGCGTCGCCGCCCTGCACTTCTTCAACCCCGTTCACAAGATGCCGCTGGTCGAGGTGGCCCACGCCCCGGCCACGACGCGCGAGGCCGTCGCCACCCTCACGCGCTGGGCGATCGACCTCGGCAAGACGCCGGTGGTCGTCAAGGACAGCCCCGGCTTCGTCGTCAATCGCATCCTCATCCCCTACTTGAACGAGGCGGTCCTGCTCGTCGCCGAGGGCATGGCTCCGCAGCGCGTGGACGAGGCCATGAGGCGCTTCGGCATGGTCGGCGGCGGCCCCCTGGAGGTGATCGACCTGGTGGGGCTCGACGTGGCGGCGCACGTCGCGCACACCGTGCAGCCGGCCTTTGCGGACCGCTTTCCGCCGAATCCCGCCTTCGAGGCGCTGGCGCGGCGCGGCTGGCTCGGCCAGAAGAGCGGTCGCGGCTTTTACACCTACGCCGGCAAGAAGAAGCGCGTCAACGCCGAGGCCATTGCGGCGGTGCGCCAGGGGCCAGCGGAACGCGGCTCGCTGCTGGCGTCGCTGCCGCCGGCGACGCAGCAGCGCGAGGCGACCGAGCGCATGGTCCTGCTGATGGTCAACGAGGCGGCTTGCGCGGTCGGCGAGGGACTCGTCGCGTCGCCCGACCTGATCGACCGGGCGATGGTCTTCGGCAGCGGCTGGGCGCCGCACCGCGGCGGGCCGCTGCGCTACGCCGACGACCGCGGCCTGGCCGACGTGGTGCGCGCCCTGGCCGACCTGTCGCGTCGTCTCGGGCCGCGCTTCGCGGCCTGCGCCGAGCTGACCCGGCGCGGCCAATCGGGGTCGCGTTTCCGCAGCCACCTACCTCACTAATCATTTTCTGCTTTTTCGCGGAACTTGTTTGCCTTCGCGCGATCGACTCCTTATGCTGGCGACGAGTTCACATCCTTCGCCCGGGACCGCGCCCCTCGGAGGGGATCGTTCATGTGCCGCACCACCTGGCTTCGCCCCTTCGCCGCGGCCGGCCTGCTCACGCTTCTCGTGACGGCCGTGCCGGCAGCCGACACGACAAAGGATCCGCCGGGTACCGGCCCCATCATGGGTCAGCTCCGGGCCACCTTCGCCGCCTGGGACCTCAACGGCGACGGCTTCCTCGACAAGAAAGAGCTGGCCAAGGCCTTCCGCGGCGCCGACGCCAGGCCTTACGACTACAAGCCCGAGAGCAAAGCCGACAAGCCCAAGGACGGCGACAAGAAGGACGGCGACCCGAACAAGGGCCCGGGGAACAGCTCGACCAAGCCCGACTACTCCAAGTATCCCGATTACGAGTTTCTCGTGACCCTCGACAAGGACGGCGACGACAAGATCAGCAAGGACGAGTTCAACTCGTGGGCGCGCGACTCCGCGGTGTCGCTGAAGCAGCAGCTCGACTCGCTGCTCCGCGTCGCGGCGGTCGAGCAGCAACTCGCCGCCCTTCAGAACTCGACCAACAAACTAGCCGCGAAGGAGTTGGCCAAGGAAATCAAGGCCATCGAGTCCGAACTGAAGAAGGAACAGCAGGCCTACAACAAGATGACCAAGAATGCGAAGAACTACGAGAAGCACCTGCTGCAGGCCCTGAAGCAGCACGGGCTGAAGCACCACAAGTAGCGAACGGACCTCCCCGCGCGCGGCAAACCGAATCCCCGCCAGCGGGACGCGGCGCGGGTATGACCCCGGCCAGGAAGCCCCTCACACAAGCCTGACGCGCCAGCGAAGGAGAACTGGCTGCCCTTCGCTGGCGCGTCAGGCTTGTGTGTGCGGCTTTTGCTTGCCGGGGTAATATCAGGTTACGCCGGCGCGAAACGACAAGCCAGGCTTCTCCCCTTCACCCTCTCCAGCGGCTTCGGTATGGTGACGACAGTCACCGCCCTCCCACCGAACCGCAGGAGTGCCGCCGATGCCCGCCGTGTTGCTGTCGCAGGTCGCCGTCCACCTCCGCCCCGAGGACAACGTCGCCGTCGCCGCCCGCCCCCTCCCCGCCGGGCTGGAAGTCCAGGCCGACGGCCGCACCTTCGCCGTCGATCGCCGCATCGGCCTCGGCCACAAGGTCGCCCTGAAGCCGATCAAGAAGGGCGCGGCGATCTGTAAATACGGCCAGGTGATCGGCTTCGCCGGCGAGGACATCGCCCCGGGCGAGCACGTCCACGTTCACAACGTCCGTGCCGACGCCTTCGAGCGCGACTACGCCTTCTGCCGCGACTGTCCGCCGCCGCCGCCACGCCCCGCCGAGCTGCGCACCTGGCAGGGCTACGACCGCGGCCCGGAACGCCCCGACCACCTGCGCTACGGCACGCGCAACTACGTCGCCATCATCAGCACGGTCAACTGCTCCGCCAGCACGAACAAGTACATTTCCGAGCGGTTGCGGATGAGCGGCATCCTGAAGCAGTTCCCGAACGTCGATGGCGTGGTGCCGATCACGCACAAGGCCGGCTGCGCCATGCAGTACGACGGCCCCGACCACCGCCAGCTCGACCGCACCCTGGCCGGCTTCGCCAAGCACCCCAACGTCGCCGCCTACATCCTGATCGGCCTTGGCTGCGAAACGGGGCAGGCGTCGCACCTGATCGAGGGCGAGGGACTCATCCAACTCAACGGCTCGAAGAAGAAGCCGCTGGTGCTGTCGATCCAGGAGTGCGGCGGCATCGGCAAGACGGTGGAGGCCGGCGTGCGGGCGGTGGCCGAGCTGCTGCCGCGGGTCAACGACGTGCGGCGGACGACGCTGACGGCGGACAAGCTGATGCTGGGCACCAACTGCGGCGGCTCGGACGGCAACAGCGGCGTGACGGCCAACCCGGCGGTAGGCGTGGCGTCGGACCTGCTCGTGGCGCAGGGCGGCACGAGCATCATCGGCGAGACGCCCGAGATCTACGGGGCGGAGCATCTGCTGACGCGCCGCGCCGTTAGCCGGGCGGTCGGCGAGAAGCTGGTCGAGCGCATCAAGTGGTGGGAGTGGTACGCGGGCCTGTTCGGCGCCGAGATCAACAACAACCCCTCGGTCGGCAACAAGGAGGGGGGGTTGACGACGATCTACGAGAAGTCGCTGGGCGCCATCGCCAAGGGCGGCAGCACGGCGATGGTGGACGTCGTCCACTATGCGGAGCCGGTGCGGGCGAAGGGCTTCGTGGCGATGGACACGCCCGGCTACGACCCGGTGAGCATGACCGGCATCGTGGCCGGCGGGGCCAACGTGTGCGTGTTCACGACCGGTCGCGGCTCGGTGTTCGGCTGCAAGCCGGCGCCGTCGATCAAGGTGGCGACCAACACGCCGCTGTATGAGCATATGATCGATGACATGGACGTCAACGCCGGCGTGATCCTCGACGGGACGCCGGTCGAGGAGGTCGGCCGGCAGATCTTCGAGGAGGTGCTGGCGGTGGCGAGCGGCAAGAAGACCAAGAGCGAGATCAACGGGGTGGGCGAGGAGGAGTTCGCGCCATGGAGCATTGGGCCGACGCTATAATGGGGGTAAGGTCAACAACAACGGGGAGGCGAACCATGCCGATACGGATGCGAGCAACGGTCAGGGTCCAATCCCGAAAAGGGGTGAAGGTAAGCGGGCTTCCGGGTATCCTGAGCGATGAGCGCCCGCGGTTCATTCCCACACGGAGGCTGCGCCATGCAAGTCTGTACGGATCCCGCACGCAACTCGCCGGTCCCGCCGCTCCCTGCCATCCTGGGCGCGGTGCAGGACAAGCTGAACGCCCTGAAGGACCGCTGGTCGGCGCAACTCGGCCAGGACCCGTCGCGCTTCGGACAGGTCGAAGTCGAAGTGCATCGCGCCTTCCAGGAATCGGGTAGAAGTACGTGGATTTCGGCGGCATCTTCTCCAGGTTGCCCGCAATCTCCTCGACGTGCCCCATCGTCGCCGGTGGCACCAGCGCCACCAGCTGGCACTGCCTCGCCGTGGTCGCCTCCGTCACCTCGCGCAGCAGGTGGATGTAGCGGCACTGCGGCGCCGCGTTCAGCCCCTTCGTCAGTAGCTGATTCAGGACACCGACGTGCAAGATGCTCACCGCCAGGCCGCGCCAGGCCGGGCCGTGGTCCGCGGCCAACTGCTCCATCACCTGCGGCGCCCGGAAGCGCGCCGTTTGCCACACGCCGTCCGCGACAGTGCCGAAGCCGAGTAGGTCCTGGCCGGGAAAATCAAAGGGGTCGGGAAAATGGTGGTGTCGGTCTAGCATTGCCAAGATTTCAGACGGCAATGCTAGACCGACACCACCCCTTCGTGGGTGGTGTCGGGCGATCATTGCCAGGGGCCGTTTTCCCAAGGAATTGCCAGGGGCTGCTACGCAAAAACGCCGATATTTCGGCACTTGGCAATGATCGCCCGACACCACCGGATGTTCGGCATCA
Organism: Gemmataceae bacterium; assembly: GCA_035266225.1. Classification (GTDB taxonomy): domain Bacteria; phylum Planctomycetota; class Planctomycetia; order Gemmatales; family Gemmataceae; genus DATFNV01. The sequence goes on along the minus strand of DATFNV010000112.1, from coordinate 16,932 downwards.
GCGTCGAGATGTAGTCTCGGGAATAGGCGATTTGAAAGCGGCCGCGTGGCCGGTCGGCGAGCTTGCGCGCCTCCTGGATGGCGGCGGCGGCCCGCTCCATCTCGCCGCGCATGGCGGACCTTTCCCGAGGAGTCAACGCCTCGTTGGGCTTCAGCTCTCGCAGCGAATCCCCCAGGCGCGGCTCGGACTCGGGCTCGTCGTCTGACGGGGGGAAATCCCACGCCGGCCAGCGCGACGGCATGTTCGCCTTGACCGCGATGACGACGAGGGCCCCGTTCTCCTCGTCGGGGATGACGGCGCGCTCGTCGAGGATGTCGTCGAGGCGTCAGTGCGGGTCGAGGTGGTCGGCCTCGGCGACCGCGCGCTTCAGGCGCTGGTCGCTGGAGGAATACAGGTAGACCCAACCGGCCAGCCCAAGCGTCAACGGCACCACCAGCAAGAGCAGCCAGCGGCGGCGGCGGCGCGGCCGCGGCGGCGGGAGTTCGTCGCGTTCGCTCATGGTTTTCCCTTGTTCCTTGACTCGACGTTCCAGAGGCGGAAGCTCACGAGGGAGCCGCCGTCCTTCTCGAACTGGTCCAGGTCGTCGGGCCGGGCACCTTCCTTCCCGCCGGGGCCGACCGAATAAACGGCGACGCCCTCCTTGTATTTCGCGTAGCGCAAGGGCTTGCCGTCGAACGGGTCGGCCGGCACCTTGGCAAGGTACTTCGGCACCAGCCGGTCGAGGTTGTCAGGCCAGCCGTCGTTGGCCAACCGATACTGCTCCAGCGCCATGCCCGCGGCGGCGCAGCGCAACAGGGCCTGCCCCTTGCGGCACGTCTCGTCGATGTCGAGGATGGGGAGGGCGGCGAGCAGCGGGATCGCCTCCGGGGGCGCCGTCCGGGTGGCGGAGGCCAACTTCTGGAGGCGCGGCGCCTGCTCCCGGGACGGCAGCCCCGCGATCTCGACCAACTGCGTGGTGTAGTCGATCAGCCAGGCGTGGACGTCTTCCAGCCGGGCGAGGTGACGGGACAGGGATTGCCGCTGGAGAATCAGCGACACCCCCTCGGCGCGGGCCCCGAGCAGCACCCAGTCCGCGTACTTCAGCTCACGTTTCTCCAGGGCGGTCATCAGGCCGTGCAGTCCGGCGCGCTCGGCCCGCGCCGTCGTCCGCAGCAGCGGCTCGGCCGCCTCGTTGTCGAGGGCCGTCTGCACGGCCCGCAGGTTCTCCTCGGACCCCCGGCCGCGCCGCAGCGATTCCTCCAGCGCCTTCGCGCTGTAATGGTGCCACCCGGGACGCCGCAGCTGCGAGACCAGCATCGGCTCGTCGCCGGTCGTCCGGGCGGCGACCAGGGCGGCGTGAGCCGAGACGAGCGCCCCATCGACGTCGCCTTCGTGCGCCCGCACCTCGGCGTCCAGCGTCAGCAGATTGACCACGTCGTCCGTGTCGCGGAGGTGGGGCAGCAACGTGAGCAAGGGATCCTCGAGGTTCCACGTCACGGCGTGGCGGCCGCGGCTGTAATCGATGAGTTTCCGCGCCTGCGACAACATCGCCTTCGCCGGCTCGATGTCCGCTCGCGGCTTGTCACCGAGCGTCCCGTTCCGCAGTCGCTCGCGTAAGACGTTGTGGTCCAACCGCTTCATCTCGTCGGGGATGAGGATGGCGGAGGCCCTGACGAGCGGGGCCGCGTTCTCGGCGGCCGAGACCTTCGCCCGGTCCTCCTCCAGCTCGGCGAAGCGCCAGCGCGGGTCGAGGTGATCGACCGCGGCGACGGCGTCCCGTAAGCGCTCGCCGGCCGCTTCGCGGGCCGACGTGTCGGGCGCCGGCGCGTCGGGCTCGTGTCCCTTCTTGCCCAGGACGAACAGGGCCACCGCGCCGACGGTGACGACGAGCCCCAGGACGCCGGCGACGTGCAGCAGTTGACGGCGGCGAGTTTCGGTCGGGGCCGGCGCCCCGGTGACGGTCGGCTGGGACATGGCAGGGGGCCTCCAAGCAGCGGGGGCGGCAGGTGTGAGGATAACACACCCGCCGTGCCGCCGCGAGGGGTAGACGGAACGGCACGCGTCGATTAGACTCCCGCAAGGACAGGGTGCAGGTCCGAGTCGGAGGAGCACACTCATGTCGTTCACCGCTCAGCACCTCTACGCCGAGGACGTGGCGACGGGGCAGGAATGGGAGTCGCTGGGCCGCACCCTCACGGAAGCGGACATCGTCAACTTCGCCGGCATCAGCGGCGACTTCAACCCGATCCACCTCGACCACCACTTTGCGCGCTCGACGCCCTTCCACCGGCCGATCGCCCACGGGCTGCTCGTCTTTTCGATGGCCACCGGCCTGGCGCTGTACAGCCCGCCGATGCGCACGCTGGCCTTCGTGGCCATCCACGACTGGCAATTCAAGGGGCCGGTCTTCATCGGCGACACCTTGCGCGTGCGCACCAAGGTCCTCGAGAAGGAAGTGCGGGCGCGCGGCCGCCGTGCCCTCATCACCTGGCACCGGCAGATCCTCAACCAGGAGGGGAAGGTGGTCCAGGAGGGCGTGACGAAGACCATCGTCGAGGGCCGCGGTTCCCCCGCCCCCAAGCCCCCTCCCCCGGCCGACAACCCGTCCTGACGACCGTGGCCGGCGCGCGTAGGATACCGTTTAGCCGCGAGCGATTTATCGTTTCGCGAAACGATGAATCAGCGCTCGCGGCTAAGCGGCCATCTTCAAGGGGGCTCCGCGTGTCCTTACTCGTAGTCGGATCGATCGCCTTTGACTGCATCGAAACGCCGAACGGTTCCGTGGACGACGTGCTGGGCGGTTCGGCGCCGGCCTTCTGTTTCGCCGCCAGCTTCTTCACGCCGCCGCGGCTGGTCGGCGTCGTCGGCGACGACTTTCCCGACGTGTACCGGGGCCTGTTCGAGCGCCTGCGGATCGACACCGCCGGCCTGGTGACGCAGCCGGGGAAGACCTTTCGCTGGAAGGGCCGTTACCACCAGGACATGAACACGCGCGATACCCTGGAAGTCCACCTGAACGTCTTCGGCACCTTCGACCCGGTCTTGCCGCCGGCCTTCCGCGACAGCACGCACGTCTTCCTGGCCAACGGCAGCCCCGTCTTGCAGGGCCGGGTTCTCGACCAGGTGCGGGAGCCGAGGCTGGTGCTGGCCGACACGATGGACTTGTGGATCAACACGCAGCGTGAGGCCCTGCTGAAGCTGCTGCCGCGCCTCGACGGCCTGTTCGTCAACGACAGCGAGGCGCAGCTCTTGACCGGCGAGACGAACCTGGTGCGCGCCGGCCGGGGGGTGCGGCGGCTGGGGCCGAAGTTCGTCATCTTGAAGAAGGGCGAGCACGGCGCGATGCTCTTCAGCGCCGACGGCGTCTTTGTGGTGCCGGCTTACCCGACGCCGGACGTGACCGACCCGACCGGCGCCGGCGACAGCTTCGCGGGCGCGATGATGGGCTACCTCGATTCGGACGGCAGTCCGCCGCCGGGCCGGCTGCGCCGCGGCATGGCCTACGGCACCGTGGTCGCGAGCCTGACCGTGGAGGACTTCGGCCTCGACCGCCTCAAGCGCACCGACCGCGCCGAGATTGATGCCCGCCTGGAATCGTATCGGAAGATGATGGCATTTTGATCCCGTCTCGATTTATCGATTCGCGAATCGATAGATCGGTTCGCGAAACGATAAAGCGAGGGCGGCCGCTCAACGGAGGAGTCTCATGGCTCGCCTACGCACCTTCATCGCCGTCGCCATCGACAAGACCATCCGCGACCGCGCCGTCGTGTTGCAGGAGGCGCTCGGCCGCGCCGGGGGCGACGTGAAATGGGTCGAGCCGGAAAACCTGCACGTCACCCTGCTCTTCCTCGGGGAAGTCGAGGACCGGACACTACCGGCGGTGTGCCGGGTCGTCGCCGACGGAACGGCAAGCCTCGCCCCGTTCGAGATGAGCGTCGAGAGGGCCGGCTGCTTCCCCAACCCACGCCGGCCGAAGATTTTGTGGGTCGGCATCGGCGAGGGCTTGCAGGAACTGGTCGCGCTGCACGACGCGCTGGAGCCGCCGCTTCTCGACCTGGGCTGCTACCGCCGCGAGGAGCGCCAGTACACGCCGCACCTGACCCTGGGCCGTGTCAAGGGGGAGGCGGGCGCCGACCAGCTTGCGACGGCACTGGCCCGCCGCGCGGACTGGCAGGGGGGCTCCGTCCGCGTGCGCGAGGTGCTGGTGATGAGCAGCGAACTGCGCTCGGAAGGGCCCACCTATACCGTCCTGGGTCGCGGCAAGCTGGGAGGCTGACCCGCGAATCCATGTCCTCGTTCCTCGCGGGGCGGCCCTCCGCTATCCTGATGGGGAAGAAGCGCCAGGTTCCGCCTGCCGGGCGGGACGAAGCGGGGGCCGACCGGCGGGGACGGACGAGCGGATGAAGGTTGCCGAGATTTTCTATTCGATCCAGGGGGAAGGGCTGCTGACCGGCGTGCCTTCGGTCTTTGTCCGCACCAGCGGCTGCAACCTGCGCTGCCAGTGGTGCGACACCGATTACACCTCGTGGCACCCCGAGGGGGAAGACCTGTCGGTGGACGACGTGCTCGAGCGCGTCGCCGCATTCCCGACCCGCCACGCCGTCGTGACCGGCGGCGAGCCTATGATCGCCCCCGGCGTCGAGGAGTTGACCGTGGGCCTGCGGGAGCGCGGCTATCACATCACCATCGAGACGGCCGCGACCGTCTTCAAACCCGTCGAGTGCGACCTGGCCAGCCTGAGCCCAAAGCTCGCCAACTCGACCCCGGTCGAGCGCGAAGGCGGCCGCTTCGCCGAGCGCCACGAGCGCCTGCGCCTGCGGCCCGAGGTGATCCGCGCCTTCCTGGAGCGCTACCCCTCCCAGCTCAAGTTCGTCATCGACCGTCCCCACGATCTCGACGAGGTGCGAGGGCTCCTCGCGGCCCTGCCGAACGTGGATCGCCAGCGCGTGCTGCTGATGCCGCAGGGGGTCACGCCGGAGGAAGTTCGGGCCCGCGGCCTGTGGCTGGTGGAGGAGTGCAAGCGGCACGGCTTTCGCTACTGCCCGCGCCTGCACATCGAGTTGTATGGCAACCGTCGCGGCCTGTAAAAGTCTGTATCGACAGCCGCTTGCGGCTTAGCGGAAGCCTGGAATCCGGGCTGGTTCAAACGCGGGTCGCGCTCTGCCCGTGCCCGTGCCCGTGCCCGTGCCCGGTCTGGAATCGGGCACGGGCACGGGCACGGGCACGGACCCGCGCCACCTGAAACGGCCCGTTTCTGAACCATGCCTGGAATCTGCTAAGCCGCTAGCGGCTCTCGCTACAGAAGGCGCTGACTATTCCTTCGGGGGGGAATCGGCGCCCTCGCGAGCCTCCGTGCGCAGCCGCAGCCGCTGGATGATCTTGCTCCGGGTCGGGACGCGGGCGAGCAGTCCGGCCGCGGCAGTCCCTTGCGCCGGCGGCGCGACCGCGGCCGGCGCAAGGGACTGCGGTTGAGCCGGAGCAGCGGGTAGGGGCTCGGCCGGCGCGGGGGGCGCCGGCGGTGGAGCCGCCTCGGCCGGCGCGATGCCGAACACCGCCTGGAGCTGGGCGTCATTCAGCGGCCTCTGGAAGCCCGCGTGGTCGAGGTGCTCGTAGGGCAGGATGAAGATGCGGCCCCCGTCGTTGCTGCCGGCGATGCGACCGCGCAGCAGCATGAAGTCCTCGTCCATGAGCAGCACGGTCTGAATGTTGATCTCGGTCCCTTGTGTTGTCATCAGCATCAGGTTGTCGATCTGTTCCGAGGGGATGCGGCGCAGGAGCGCCTTCCACACGTCGGCCTGCATTCTGCACTCCGTGAGGACGGGTCGTCGATCCGGACAAGTGTAGCTCATGCCCGCCGCCCCGTCACTCGTCCGCCTCGACCCGGAAGCGCTTCGTCAGCACGCGCTCGCCGACGCGCAGTTCGGCGACGTACTCCCCCGGCGCCACCAGCGACCCGACCTCCGACCCCTCCGCCGGCGGCGTGCGCAGCGGCCAGACCAGCCGGTGCAGTCCCGCGTCCTGCGTTCCCTTCAGCTCGATCAGGCTGCTGCCTCGGGCATCGCTGATCACCAGCCGCACCGGGGCCTCGGACTTCTCCCTGAGGTGGTAGTACAGCACTGCCCCAAAAGGGGGGTTGGGCGCCGCGTACATCTTCACCCCGCGCAGGCCGTGGGTGCCGCGCGACGGGTACATCCGCGCCGACTTCACGTCGAACAGGTGAACCGGGGCGGCCAGCACCTTCGCCGTCGCCTGCTCCAACGGGGCCACGTCCACGACGTAGATGCTGCGGCCGTGCGTGCCGATGACCAACTCCCGGTCGCGTGGGTGGATCACCAGGTCGTGGACCGCGACGGTCGGCAGCCCGGGGTACTTCTCCCAGTGCCCCCCGCTGTCGAGCGATACGAACAGGCCGAACTCGGTGCCGGCCAGTAGCAGGTCGGGGTTGCGCGACGACTCGCGCACCACGTAGACCGGCCCCCCCTCCGGCAAGTCGCTCATGATCGGCTTCCAGGTGCCGCCGTGATCGGTCGTGCGGAAGAGGTAGGGCCGGCGGTCGTCGTTGCGGTGGCGGTCGATCGCGAGGTAGGCGGTCCCCTCGGCGAAGGACGAGGCGATGACTCGGCTGACGTGGCGCTCGCGCGGCACGTCCGGCACGGCGGCCGAGACGTCGCCCCAGTCGCGGCCGCCGTTGCGGCTGACCTGGACCCGGCCGTCGTCGCTCCCCACCCACAACACGTCGGCCTTGATGGGCGATTCGGCGATGGTCGTGAGGGTGTGGCCGAAGTCGGGGCTGCGGCCGCGCTGACCGAGCGTCAGGTCCGGGCTGATCACGTCCCAGTGGTCGCCGCGGTCGCGCGAGCGGAACAGGCCGTTGCCGCCGAAGTAGACGACGGCGGGGTTGTGGGGGGACAGAAGGATCGGCGAGTTCCAGTTGAAGCGGTACTCGGGCTCGCCGCGCCCCGGCCTCGGTTTGACGGCGATCGACAGGCCCGTGGCGAGGTTGACCCGGCGCAATTCGCCGTATTGCCCCTCGGCATAGATGAGGTTGGCGTCGCCCGGATCGACCTGGCAGTAGAAGCCGTCCATCGCCAGCACGCGGAACCAGTTGGCCCCGGTAACGCCGTCGGCGTTGCGCGTGGCACTCGGGCCGCCCCAGCTGCCGTTGTCCTGCAAGCCGCCGTAGACCCAGTACGGGCGACTCATATCGACGGCCACCGCGTAGAACTGGCCGATCGGCAGGTTCTTCGGGTGCTCCCAGGTCTTGCCGCGGTCGTAGCTCAGGTAAGCGCCGCCGTCGCTGCCGGCGACCATGTGCTCCGGGTCTTTCGGGTCGATCCACAGGGCGTGCAGGTCGGCGTGTACCCCGGGGGCGGCGTCGTCGGTCGCGAAGGTCCGGCCGCCGTCCCTCGAGGCGTGCAGCGTCACCCCGAGGACGTACAGCCGGCGGTCGTCTCCCGGGTCGATCCGGACCTGGCTGAAGTAGAACGGCCGCGGGCACAGGTCGTTGAGCTTCACCCACGTCTCGCCCCGGTCGCCGGAGCGAAAGACGCCGCCGGTGGAGGGGTCGGCGTTCGTCCTGGCCGGCTGGCCCCATTCCGTCTCGCGGCGCAGGACCGTCGCGTCGGTCTGGACCACGGCGTAGAGGACGCGCGGGTCCTTGCGGTAGACGGCCAGGCCGCAGCGGCCGAGCGGCCGGTCGGGCAGCCCCTTGCCGAGTCGCTTCCACGTATTGCCGCCGTCGGTCGTCTTGTAGAGGCCGGCGAGTGGGCCGGTCTGCTCCGCCGGGTTGCCGCCGGAGAAGGCGTCGCGCCGCACCCGGTACGCCGCCGCATAAAGAGTATTCGGGTCGTCTGGGTCCATCACCAGGTCGATGAAGCCGGTGTCGGCGTCGAGGTACTTGACCTGCTTCCACGTCGCGCCGCCGTCGGTCGTCTTGTAGAGGCCGCGCTCCTTGTTCGGCCCCCAGACGTGGCCGAGGGCGGCGACGTACACCACGTCGGGGTTGGTCGGGTGGATGACGACGCGGCCGACGTGCTGCGTGTCGCGCAGGCCGACGTTCCGCCAGGTCTTGCCGCCGTCGCTCGATTTGTAGACCCCGTCGCCCCAGGCGACGCTGTTGCGCGGGTTGGCCTCGCCGGTGCCGACCCAGACGACGTCGGGGTTGGACGGGGCGACGGCGACGGCGCCGAGACTGACGGTCGTCTCGCGCTCGAAGACGGCGTCCCAGGTGGTGCCGTTGTTCGTCGTCTTCCACAGGCCGCCCGAGGCGGTGGCGACGTACAGGGTCGCCGGCCGGCTCTCGACGACGGCGAGATCGCTGACGCGGCCGCCCATGTTGGCGGGGCCGAGGCAACGGGCGGGGAGGGCGTCGAACAGCCGGGCCAGGCCGTCGGCGGCGCGGCCTGGCGGACAGCAGAGGACGAGCGCACCGAGGACGAGCGCCCCAAGTGTCCGACGGCGAAGGAGGAGGCGGGGGAGCATGGGGGCACCAGTCTGCGACCCCATCCGGCGGCGGGTCAGGTTAGTTCATTGAAAACGCCAGGTGGTAGGCCAGCCCGGGGATGCGGATGTAAGTGGGGCGGGACGCGGTACGGCGGGGAGTCTTGTCCTTGACGAGGATCTTCTTCGGGGGGGAAGAGGCGGAGGCGAGGGCCGCAACACCGAAGGCCACGGCCACTATGCCGAGGAGGGAGAAGCAGCGGAACATGCGGAAACTCCGGGGAACGGGACAGTGCAGCACTGCACACGCGCCGGGGCTTCGGCCCTGGCGCCGCAGGAAAGTGTAGTCATTCCTGAAAAAATAGCAAGCGCGGCCTGAAGCGTAGCGGCAAGCTGCCAGCTTGCCGCTACGGGCCCGTGGCGGCGACGGCAGGCGCGGTGGGCACCGCGGGGACTTGCGGCGGCTCCTCATCGCCGGTGAGAACCAGGATGCCGCCGCGCGTCACCGCGAAGGTGTGCTCGACGTGGACGCTCGGCAAGCCGTCGCGCGTCACCACGGTCCAGTGGTCGCGCAGCGTGTCCACGTCGGCGCGACCCATGTTGACCATCGGCTCGACGGCGAGGACCAGTCCCTCCTCGAGGCGGAAGTCGTGTTTGCGGACCTCGCGGTTGACGAAGTTGGGCACCTGGGGGTTTTCGTGCATGATGCGGCCGATGCCGTGGCCGACGTATTGCGTGACGACGCTGAAGCCGTTGCGCTCGACGTGCTGCTGCATCAGGGAGGCCACCTCGGACCACCACTTGCGCCGGCCCATCTCCACCCGGGCGATCTGCAGCACCTCGTCGCCGACCTTCACCAACCGCCGCCATTCGGGGCGCACCTCGCCGACGACGATAGTGAGGGCGGCGTCGGCGCACCAGCCGTTGAGCTTGCAGGCGGTGTCGATCTTGACCAGGTCGCCGTCGCGGACGGCGCGCTGGCCGGGGATGCCGTGGACGACCTGCTCGTTGAGCGAGATGCAGGTGACGGCCGGGAAGGGCACGCGGCCGGGGTAGCCCTTAAAGAGCGGGATGGCGCCGTGACTGGTGTAGAGCGCCTCGACGGCCCGGTCGATCTCGATGGTCCGCACGCCCGGCCGGGCCATGTCGCGGCAGATGCGCAGCGCCTGGGCCACGACCTTGCCCGCCTCGCGCATCAGGGCGATCTCGCGCGGCGATTTCAACTCGGGGGCCTTCGACGAGAACCACTTGAACACGGGAGCCTGCCTATCGGTCCAAGACCCGTTCGATGCGCCCGTAGACCTCCTCGATCCCGCCTTCGCCGTTCACGTCGCGGAGCAATCCCTGGCCCTTGTAGTAGGGGATGAGGTCCACGGTATTCTGATGGTACTGGCGCAGCCGCTCGCGCACCGTCTCTTCCTTGTCGTCGGGGCGCTGGAAGAGGGCGTTGCCGCATTTGTCACAGACGCCAGCCCGCCGCGGCGGGTTGTTGACGAGGTGGTAAGTGGCCTTGCAGTTGGGACAACTCCAGCGGCCGGTCATGCGCTGCACGATCAACTCGTCGGGCACGTTGACGAAAACCACGCGCTCGAGGTTGAGGTGCTGCTGCCGCAGCACCACGTCGAAGGCGTGCGCCTGGGCCAGAGTGCGGGGGTAGCCGTCCATGACGAAGCGGCTCGGCCGGTCGGGACGGGTGAAGCGCTCGTTGACCAGGTCGTTGACGAGCGGGTCGGGGACGAGCTGTCCGGCCCTGATGTACGGCTCGGCCAGTTTGCCCGGTGGCGTCCCCTGCCGAACTGCCTCGCGGAGGATGTCTCCGGTACCGACGTGAACCAGCTTGCGGCGCTCGCACAGGAGCTTGGCCTGTGTACCCTTGCCGCTGCCCGGGGGGCCGAGGAGGATCAATCTCATGAGCTGGCCCGTTCGGAACCTGCGGGGAGCCGAAACACCACCGTCGCGGCTTTGACCTTGATATCTTATTCGCGCGACAGTCCCGGGCCAACCGGGCGATTTATCGTTTCGCGCCGGCGATGCGAGCGCGAAACGATAAATCGTGACGTCAATCCTCGGTCAGGCCGGGGTAATTGCGCATGACCAGGTGGCTGTTGATCTTCTGCACCAGGTCGAGGGCCACGCTGATGACGATCAGCAGGCCGGTGCCGCCGTAGAAGCTGGCGATGCGATAATCGACACCCATCGTCGTCTGAATCACGCTCGGCACGATGGCGATGACGCAGAGGAAGGCGGCCCCGACGTAAGTGATGCGCAACATCACCCGTTCAAGGTACTCAGCCGTGCGCTTGCCGGGGCGGTAGCCGGGGATGAAAGTGCCGTAGTCTTTCAGGTTGTTGGCCATGTCCTTCGGGTTGAAGATCAGGGCCGTCCAGAAGTAGCAGAAAAAGATGATCAGGGCGATGTAGCAGACGTTGTAGACGTAGCCCTGGCGCTCGAAGGCGGAGTACAGGGAGACGACCCAGCCCCACTGGAAGCGCTGCTGCAAGAAATTGAGCAGGAAGAACGGCACCATGAGCAGACTGCTGGCGAAGATGACCGGCATGACGCCGGCCTGGTTGACCCGCAGCGGCAGGTAATTGCGGGTGCCGCCGTAGACGCGCCGGCCGCGGATGTGTCGGGCCGACTGCGTCGGGATGCGCCGCTGCCCCTTGGTGATCGCCACCACCGCCACGACCACGACGACGAACAGCACCATCAAGACCAGCAGTTTCTCGAAGCTGATGTCGGCCCCGCCGGTGCCGCCGAGCGTGAAGATCGACTCCTTCAGGCTGCCGGTGCTCGGGTCGAACAGCAATTGCTTGGTGGCGTCGGGCAGGCGGGCGAGGATGCCGGCCATGATGATCAGGCTGATGCCGTTGCCGATACCGTACTCGTCGATCTGCTCGCCCAGCCACATCAGGAACACGGTGCCGGTGGTCATCAGCAGCACGCCGGTCAGCTTCACGTACCAGAGGTCGTAGCCGGTGATGGTCCAGCCGAGGCCGCCGCCCCCCTGCGGTTGCATCAGGTGCTGCACGACGAAGTACGACTGCACCAGGCAGATCGGCACCGTGGCGTAGCGGGTGTACTCGTTGATCTTCTTGCGACCGCTCTCGCCCTCCTTCTGCAGCTTCTCCAGGGGCGGGTAGACGCTGCCCAGCAGCTGGAAGATGATCGACGACGAGATGTAGGGCATGATGCCCAGGCCGAAGATGCAGGCGTTGCTCAGGTTGCCGCCGGAGAACATCGACACAAAGCCGAGCACCTGGCCCAGCGCCGACTGCTGGGCGGTCTGCATCGACTTGAGCATCTGGTACTGGTCGATGAAGGGCAGCGGCACGTGCCAGCCGATGCGGTAGACGACCAGGAACAGCACGGTGATGAAGATCTTCTGGCGCAGCTCGGGGATGCTGAAGATGGCGACGATGGTGCGGTTGTTCAGCATCATGGCGGCGAGGCCGAAGGTCGCGATGCCCACCGCCACGGCCGCGACCCAACTGGCCAACCAAAACACGAGCACGCCGACGGCCGCGCCAACGACCGCGGAAATCACGTAGACCTGGCGCTTGTCCATAGCCATTTCCTCAACGGGCGTCGCGCAACGGAGAACGCGAAGGGGTCGTCAGAACAGGACCGGCAACCCTCGCTTTCTCGCCCTTCCTGGGATCACGCCTTGGCCGGTCGCGGCTTCATCTTGTTGCGCTTGGGCTTCTTCGGCGGCGGGATGACCTCCGCCGTGCCGCCCTTGGCCGCGATCTTCTCGGCGGCCGACTTCGAGAAGTGGTGCGCCCGCACCAGCAGCTTCTTCGTCACCTCGCCGGTGCCCAGGATGCGGACGCCGTCGGCCGGCCCCTTGGCCAGGCCGACCTTGCGCAGGGCCGCCGGATCGACGCTGTCGCCGTCCTGGAACAGGGCGTCCAGGTCGCCGACGTTGACGACGAGGTAGTGCTTGTCCCAGGTGGCATGGCTGAAGCCGCGCTTCGGGATGCGCCGGAACAGCTGCATCTGCCCGCCCTCGAAGAGCGGGGAGAACATCTTGGCGCCGGCACTGGCGTACTGGCCCTTGGAGCCGCGCGAGGCGGTCTTGCCGTGTCCGCTGCCGACGCCGCGGCCGACGCGCTTCTTCTTCTTGTGCTTGTGAACGCCTTCGTGGACTTTCGAGAGGTCCATGTATCCGCTCCTGGCCGCTTGCGGCTTCGCATGACCTGCGAAGCCGCAAGCGGCTCCGTTACAATGTCACGCCGCGCAGCCGGGCGACTTCGTCGCGCGTCCGCAGCTCCATGAGTCCGGCGATGGTGGCCTTGACGAGGTTGATCGGGTTGCTGCTGCCGTGGACCTTCGTCAGGATGTTGCGGACGCCGGCGACCTCAAGGACGTCGCGGACGCCGGGGCCGGCCTTGACGCCGGTGCCGGGGCCGGCCGGGACGAGGATGACGCGGCTGCCGCAGTACTTGCCGATGACGCGGTGCGGGATGGTATCGCCCTTGAGCGAGATGCGCTTCTGGCGCTTCATCGTCTCCTGGGCGTCCTTGGTGGCCTTCTCGACGGCCGGCGGCACCTCGTTGGCCTTGCCGTAGCCGGCGGCGACCCGCCCCTGGTGGTCGCCGACGACGACCAGGGCGTTGAAGCTGAAGCGGCGGCCGCCCTTGACGACGGCCGCGCAGCGGCGGATCTTCACCACCCGGTCTTCCAGGCCGTCCTGCCGCTGCTCGCGGCCGCCACGATCACGTTCTCGTCCCATGTTCGGTTTGATCCTATCGCTGAGCCGCAAGCGGCTGACGTCAGAACTGCAACCCGCCCTCGCGCGCCGCGTCGGCCAGCGCCTTGACGCGGCCGTGGTACTTGTAATGCCCGCGGTCGAAGGCCGCCTGGGCGATGCCCTTGGCCTTGGCCTCTTCGGCGATCTTCTTGCCGACCGCGACCGCCCCCTTGAGATTGCCGCCGTAGGGCGACTTGTCGCCTTCCTTGATGGCCACGCTGCTCGCCGCCGCCAGGGTCACGCCCTGGCTGTCGTCGATGAGCTGGGCGTAGATGTGCTTGTTGCTGCGAAAGACGGTCAGCCGCGGCCGCGCCGTCGTGCCGTTAATCCGGCGGCGGACGTGCTGCCGTCGCCGCAGCTGCTGCAGGCACTTCGCCTTTTGATGGTCCATGACTCCCTACCCTTTCGGCCCACGATTGCCGACCGTGAGCCATTTTCCCGGGAGCGCCGCCCGTAGGTCAGGCTTTCCAGCCTGACTCAAACAGAGTCAGGCTGGAAAGCCTGACCTACGGGCGGCGGCTAAACAATCATCAACCGCCACTGGTGAAGGACTTGCCCTCCTTGCGGCGCACCTGTTCGTTCTCGTAGCGGACGCCCTTGCCCTTGTACGGCTCCGGCGGCCGGGCGTGGCGGATCTCGGCCGCGAACTGCCCCACCTTCTGCTTGTCGGCCCCGGTGACCACGATGTGCGTCGGGTCGCTCAGGGCGACCGTCACGCCGTCCGGCGGGGTGAGCGTGACGGCGTTGGCGTAGCCGACCGTGAGCACGATCGACTTCTTGTCCATGCGCGCCTGGTAGCCGATGCCCTCGATGACCAGTTTCTTCTCGAAGCCCTTGGTGACGCCCTGGACCATGTTGGCGATCAGGCTGCGCGTCAGGCCGTGCAGGGCGCGGTTCTCGCGCTCGTCGTTGGGGCGCGTCACCTTGACGGCCTTGCCGGGCTCGTCGAATTCCACCTTCATGTTGCGGTGGTAGGCCAACTCCAGCTTGCCCTTCGGCCCTTCGACGTTCACCTTGCCCTCCGCGACGCGAACCTTCACGCCCGCCGGGACGGTAACAGGTTGTTTGCCGATACGAGACATCGTGATACTTCCTTCCCGATTTATCGTGTCGCGCTCGCGTGACATGACGCGAGCGCGAAACGATAAATCACCTACCAAACCGTGCAGAGCATCTCGCCGCCGAGCCTCTGGGCGCGGGCCTGGCGGTCGCTCATGACGCCGCGGTTGGTGCTGATGACGGCGATGCCGAGGCCGTCGAGCACCGGCTTGATCTGGTCCGCCCGCCGATAGAGGCGCCGGCCGGGGCGGCTGGCGCGCTGGATGGTGCGGATGACCTTTTCGCCTTCCGGGCCGTACTTCAGGAAGACGCGCAGGATCGCCTTGGCCCCGGGCGCATCGGCCTTCGGGGTGAACGTCGCCTGCCCGGACTCGGCGGCGACCATCTCGCCGACCTGGAAGTCGAGGATGAAGCCCTCGTCCTTGAGGACGTGGGCCACACGCGCCTTGAGCTTGGTGGCCGGCATGTCCACGGCGGGGCGCTCGATGCGGTTGGCGTTGCGGATGCGGGTCAGCATGTCCGCGAGAGAATCGGTCATCATGGTCGGCTCGCCCTCACCAGCTGGCCTTCATTACGCCGGGGATTAGACCGTCGCTGGCCATGTTGCGGAAACAAATACGGCAGATGCCGAACTTGCGGTAGACCGCCCGCGGCCGGCCGCACAGGCGGCAGCGGTGCCGCACGCGGATCCTCGCCCGCGCCGGCATGAACTTGCGCGGGTCGCGCTCGGCCTCCGGCTTGCGCAACTCGGCCTTGTGGGCCTCGAGCTTCTTGATCCCCTTGAGGAACTTCACGTACTGTGCTTCGGTCGCCACCTCGTTACTCCTCGCGGAACGGCATGCCGAAGGCGCGTAGCAATTCCCGCGCCTCGTCGTCGTTGTCGGTGTTGGTCACGAAGGTAACGTCCATGCCCTGGACGAATGTTACCTTGTCCGGGTCGATTTCGGGGAAGACGCCCTGCTCGCTCAGGCCCATGCTATAGTTGCCGTGGCCGTCGAAGCTCTTGGGGTTGACGCCGCGGAAGTCGCGGATACGCGGCAGGGCGACGCTGATGAGGCGGTCGAGGAACTCGTACATCCGCCGGCCGCGCAACGTCACCCGGCAGCCGATGGCGTTGCCCTCGCGGAGGCGGAAGCCGCTGACGGCCACCTTCGCCAGGGTGATCTGCGCCTTCTGCCCCGTGATCTGGGCCAGCTGCTCGGCGGCCTGGTCGATGCGGTTCTTGTCCTGCAGCGCCTTGCCGACGCCCATGTTGACCACGATCTTCTGCAACTTCGGCAGGCTGTACGGGTTGGTGCGCCCCAGCTTCTGCGCCAGCTGCTTGGTGATCTCTTTCTGGTAACGGTCCATCAAGCGGGCCATGATCGCCCCCACACTTCGTTTATCGTTTCGCGCTCGCTCAACTCTTCTTGGCGTAGGCCGGCCGCGCCTTGCTCAGGGCGCCGAGGCTGCCGCCGCACTTCTTGCAGTAGCGCTCCTTGTGGCCGTCGGCGCCGTAGCGACGGCCCATGCGGACGCCGCGCTTGCACAACGGGCAGAAGATCATCACGTTCGAGACGTCGATGGCCATCTCCTTCGACAGCCGGCCGCCCTGCTGGTTGCGGCGATTGGGCTTCAGGTGCTTGTACACCCGGTTGACGCCCTCGACGACGATCTTGCCCGCCTCGGGGATGACGCGCAGGACGCGCCGCGCCCGGCCCCGCTCGGCGTCGTCGCCGGCGATGATGACCACCAGGTCGTCTTTCTTGATGTGCATGGCTCTTCGTCCCGCGCCGCCCGTTCGTAGTGACCCGATTCATCGGGTCCTCCTTGAGCGGACCCGATGAATCGGGTCACTACGAACGGGCGGCGGCTAAATAGGGCAGCGGGTCAAATGACCTCGTTCGCCAGGTTCGTAATCTTGATGAAGCCCTTCTCGCGCAACTCGCGGGCCACGGCGCCGAAGATGCGGGTGCCGCGCGGGTTCTGCTCGGCGTCGATCAGCACCAGGGCGTTGCGGTCGAAGCGGACGTAACTGCCGTCGTCGCGCCGCGTCGCCTTCTTGCAGCGGACGACGACGCCGCGCACCACGTCGCCGGGCTTGACCTCGCCGCCGGGGATCGCCTTCTTGACGCTGGCGATGATGACGTCGCCCAGGCCGGCGTAGCGCCGCCGCGAGCCGCCCAGCACCTTGATGCACATGCACTCTTTCGCCCCGGTGTTGTCCGCAACATCGAGGTAGGTATACATCTGGATCATGACGCCGACTGCCTTTCCGCTGCTGAAATCTCGCCAAGCCGCCAGCGGTCCGTCACGCCGTCGGCGCCGGCTCCTGCGCTGCAGCCGGGGCCGGGGCCGGGGCGGCCGCCGAACCCGGCGCCCGGGTGACCACGCGCACCAGCCGCCAGTTCTTCAACTTCGACAGCGGCCGCGTCTCCATGATCTCGACGGTGTCGCCGCTGTGCGACTCGTTATTCTCGTCGTGGACGTGGCAGATGGTCCGCCGCTTGATGTACTTGCCATACTTGGCGTGCTTGACCAGGCGCGGGATCTCGACGCGGCGGGTCTTGTTCATCTTGTCGCTGGTGACGACGCCGACCTCAATCCGGCGTCGGCCGCGCGCCGTCGTGTTCTGGGTGTTGTCCGCCATCGCTGTCACGCCCCCTGCTGGCCGGCGGCCGGCGCCGGCTGTTTCGCGGCCGCCAGTTGGCGCTGGCGCT